>NZ_CP010520.1:197500-420000 GCF_000827935.1 Clostridium botulinum | reverse complement strand
CTCCAAATAATTTCATAGTTTTTAAATAACTCCTTTAAATTAGCATTATTGATGCTATTAGCTATATCTATTATACTTGCCCCCAAAAAATCACTTACGTCTTCACCAACTGTAAGTTTTCCATTAACAAATTCCCCACTATTAATTTGAATATGTGAATAATAATCAATAACGTTCTTACTTCTAATATTAAATTCTTCATAATATTTATAAGTACATAAATTATTTAAATTTCCACATTCATCAAATTTAGAACCCGTATTATCAAATGCATGTGTTAACTCATGACCAATAACTGCTCCAATACCTACTAAATTTTGAACTTTACTATTTTTTATATCATAAAATGGATTTTGAAGTATCGCTGATAGAAATACTATTTCATTTTTAGTTGGATTATAATATGCATTAACTGTTTGATGTAACATCTCCCATTAATTGTATTCAACTTCTTTATGCAATAAGGATAATTCCTCCTTTAATTTAAAATTACATATTTTTAATACGTTTTCTAATAAACATCCACAATTATTGTGACTTTTTATTATTAATTGTGTATAATTTGTACACACCTCTGGATATCATACATTAACATTATTAAATTTTTTATTTCTCTTTCTTGCGTATATCCAGTCATGCAATCCAAATTGTTTATTCTACATTTAAAATTATCTATTATTTAAGAAGTTAATACTTGTACTTCTTTCTTAGATTCTTCACTAAAATAATTTTTACATATATTTTCCCTAATGGCTCACTAAAAATTTAGTTTACCAAATTAATTGCTATTTCTCCATCACTTATTTTATCTTTTACTCCATAAATTCTTTTATTTAAATTGAAATTAACATATCTAAAGTCTTTTGATAAATAATTCGAAGTTTTCATAAATAGATTAGTTTCTAAAAATAATTTTATATCCTAAATATTGTTTTCACTCATAAGCTTATCTAATTCAAATCTTATTTCACTCTTACTATTTATTTTATGTATACTATATGCATAAGCATAGTTACAACAATTATTAAAAACAATAATATAGTTAAAAATATTACTAAAAACCTATATAATATTTTATTTAATAAATTCTTCATTATTTATAATTCCATCTTATACAAAGATTTATATAATTTAAACTCTACTTGTATTATTAGTTAACATTAAATGATACATACAGACTACAGCCTTTAGTTTAAATAAAATTATAATAGTATTTTAAATAAATTTACTCTGGCAATTTTAATTATTCATATATTATCATTATTTTAAAATATATCTAAGTTAATAAACACCAATATTAAAATGAACATATAAGTATAAAAAAAACACCAATAGTTTATACTGTCTATAAACTATTGGTATTACTATGTTTATGGTACATCTAACAGGATTCGAACCTGCGACGCTTGGATTCGAAGTCCAACGCTCTATCCAGCTGAGCTATAGATGCTTATTAAATATAAATAAAAAAAACAACTGTTATCAGTTGTTTAAATGGAGCGGGTAGTGGGAATCGAACCCACCTTTCCAGCTTGGAAGGCTGGAGTATTACCGATATACGATACCCGCATATTTAATTTTTTTGGAGCAGAAGACGGGACTCGAACCCGCAACATCCACCTTGGCAAGGTGGCACTCTACCATTGAGTCACTTCTGCTTATTTGGTGCAGATGAAGGGAGTCGAACCCCCACGCCGTAAAGCGCTAGATCCTAAGTCTAGTGCGTCTGCCAATTCCGCCACATCTGCATTTTTTGGTGGCTCACCCGGGAATCGAACCCGGGACACCATGATTAAAAGTCATGTGCTCTACCGACTGAGCTAGTGAACCATATTTATTTAATTATGTAATTGGCTGGGATGGCAGGATTCGAACCTACGCATAATGGAGTCAAAGTCCATTGCCTTACCGCTTGGCGACATCCCATTACATGGGGTGAACGATGGGACTTGAACCCACGACAACCAGTGCCACAAACTGGCGCTCTACCAACTGAACTACATTCACCATTCATCTGGTGCGTTATCAGGGGATCGAACCCGGGACACCCTGATTAAGAGTCAGGTGCTCTACCAACTGAGCTAATAACGCATATTGTTTTAGTGGAGCGGGTGATGAGAATCGAACTCACGTAACTAGCTTGGAAGGCTAGGGCTCTACCATTGAGCTACACCCGCATATTTAATTTTTTTTTTGGAGCAGAAGACGGGACTCGAACCCGCAACATCCACCTTGGCAAGGTGGCACTCTACCATTGAGTCACTTCTGCTTATTTGGTGCAGATGAAGGGAGTCGAACCCCCACGCCGTAAAGCGCTAGATCCTAAGTCTAGTGCGTCTGCCAATTCCGCCACATCTGCATTTTTTTTGGTGGCTCACCCGGGAATCGAACCCGGGACACCATGATTAAAAGTCATGTGCTCTACCGACTGAGCTAGTGAACCACATATTGGCTGGGATGGCAGGATTCGAACCTACGCATAATGGAGTCAAAGTCCATTGCCTTACCGCTTGGCGACATCCCAATATGGGGTGAACGATGGGACTCGAACCCACGACAACCAGTGCCACAAACTGGCGCTCTACCAACTGAACTACATTCACCATAATGGTGCGTCTTAAGGGATTCGAACCCCTGGCCCACGCCTTAGAAGGGCGTTGCTCTATCCAGCTGAGCTAAAGACGCATATTTTATTTTAGTGGAGCGGGTGATGAGAATCGAACTCACGTAACTAGCTTGGAAGGCTAGGGCTCTACCATTGAGCTACACCCGCATATTTATTTTTTTGTTGTAATTGGTCGGGGTGACAGGGATCGAACCTGCGACCTCATGGTCCCAAACCACGCGCGCTCCCATCTGCGCCACACCCCGAGATAATGGTGCGTCTTAAGGGATTCGAACCCCTGGCCCACGCCTTAGAAGGGCGTTGCTCTATCCAGCTGAGCTAAAGACGCATATTTTATTTTTTTGTATCTCTTGTTACAACGTTTATTATTTTAATTCATAAGGTTTGTTCTGTCAAGTTTTTTTAAGATTATTTTTTCAAACCTTCAAAACCACTTTTGAACTCTTTAACCGAAGAACCTTTATCATTATAAGTTATTCTTCGAATTATGTCAAGTAACTTTTTCATTCTCATGTTTAAATCACTTTTAACATTCATCAAGGATTAATTAGTTGTTAATGTTAATGGAGCGGGTGATGAGAATCGAACTCACGTAACTAGCTTGGAAGGCTAGGGCTCTACCATTGAGCTACACCCGCAATATTACATTTTCAACTTGGTCGGGGTGACAGGGATCGAACCTGCGACCTCATGGTCCCAAACCACGCGCGCTCCCATCTGCGCCACACCCCGGAGTCATTGTTGTTATCTCCTGACGACAATGACTATTCTACAATATCTAAACTAATTCGTCAATACTTTTTTAAAAAATTATTATATTTTTTTATATATTTAGTTAAATTCATATCATATATTTTATATTATATACCCATTTCCTTTAGATAAACACTGGGATTTTCCCCTTTTTCCACCTTAATAAATCCAATATACCTTCCCCTACTTCTCGGTAATGACAAACTACCTGGATTCATTAATATTACATCATCATATTTTTCTATCATTGAAATATGAGTATGTCCAAAAAGAGCTATATCTGCTTTTAACTCTTTTGTTTTATAATAAATATTATTCAACCCATATTTAACACCATATAAATCACCATGAGTAAAAAATATTCTAATGCCCTCTATATCTATAATTCCTTCTTTAGGATATTTGTCTTTATAATCGCAATTTCCACTTACTATATAGACTTCACCATTAAATTCTTTAGATATTTCTTCTGCATCTTCAACATTATCTCCTAAATGTATAACAATATCAGCTTCTTTTATATATTCACTAGCCATTTTTATATAATTGCTCATTCTATGAGTATCGCTTATTACTGCAATTAACATAATTTGTTCTCCTATTCACTTATCAGGTTTAATATTGTTTTCTTTAATTTTTTCAAAGCTACTCCCCTATGACTTATATTATTCTTTTCTTCTAAAGTTAGCTCTGCAAAAGTCTTATTTAAAGGTCTATATAAAAACAAAGGGTCATATCCAAATCCATCATTTCCTTGTCGCTTTTCTAACACAAAGCCATTTGCCTCTCCAGTTATTGAATAATATCTTCCCTCTTCATCAAACATAGCTATTTGACACACAAATTTAGCAGTTCTTTTATTAGTAGGGACATTTGATAATTCCATTAATAATTTTTCATTATTTTTTTCATCATTTCCATGCTCTCCTGCATATCTAGCTGAGTATATTCCTGGTGCACCATTTAAATAATCAACCTCTAATCCTGAATCATCACTAAGAACTAAAAAATTTCTTTCATTTCTTAAATTTAAAAAATCATATATCTCTTTAGCCTTTTTCTTTGCATTTTCTTCAAATGTACTACCATCTTCTTCTACATCTATATTTATATTTTCTTCATTTAAAGATTTTATTTCAATATTTAAATCTTTTAATAATTCTTTCATTTCTTTTATTTTTTTTATATTATTACTAGCTAAAATAAGTTTTTTCATATTCTAATTATTACCTCCTGTACCAATCCAAAGAGAATCCATTTTTAATGATTCTTTTTGAACATTAATCATTTGTTTTATTCCCTTTTCTCCTAAATCTAATAATTCATTTAACTCAGTTCTAGTATATGGACTCTCTTCTCCAGTACCTTGAACTTCAACAAAACTACCTTCATCAGTCATAATTATATTCATATCTACTTTTGCTTTTGAATCTTCTTGATAACACAAATCTAATATTTTTTCTTCATTAACTATACCAACACTCACTGCTGCAACAAAACTTCTGATAGGATATATTTTAAAAGGCTTTATTTTGTGCAATTTATTAACAGCGTCAACTAATGCTATAAATGCTCCTGAAATAGCTGTAGTTCTTGTGCCACCATCAGCTTGAATAACATCACAATCAATCCATAATGTCTTTTCACCTAAAGCCTTTAAATCTACAACAGATCTCAAAGCTCTTCCTATAAGTCTTTGTATCTCCATTGTTCTGCCATCTATTTTTAATCTTGCAATATCTCTTATCTTTCTTGTTTCTGTTGATCTTGGAAGCATATTATATTCTGCTGTAATCCATCCTGATCCTGTTCCTTTCATAAATGGTGGAACTTTATCTTCAATAGAAACATTACATAAAACTTTTGTGTCTCCCACTTCTATATATACTGAACCTTCTGCATACTTTGTATAATGTCTTGTCACTTTAACATGTCTTATTTGCTCATTTTTTCTTCCATCAATTCTCAACGAAATCACACTCCAAACACATATATTTCAAAATTTATTATTTTTTATATTATATATATTTTAAAAATCAATTATTGTTTTTACTTAATTTATTAAATATTAATATATAAATAATAGATTACTTTAAAGACCTTTTTAATATCTTTATTAAAAAATTTCACCTTTTATTTAGATTTTATGCACTATTTTTGAATTTGACTCATATTAATTAATAGTATGAGAAATTTTAGAGAGGTGAATATAATTGAGATATATAGGGCCATTTTTTAGAATGAATAGTCTTTCTCAAAAGGAAATTAGTAATCAACTTTTTTATTTATCAAAGGAATCAGTAAAAACTATTGTTCTTAATTCAAAATGTGGTCTTCTAATTCCTATTCGAGTTTCAAAAAAATCTTCTTCTACAAATGATATTAGCATATTAAATGACTTTTCTCCACTAATATGTATATATAAGAAATCATCCCCTATGTTTATACACAATAAAACTTCACATGGGTTTGATGAATCTACTTTTAAGAAAGAAATAAACCCTTCGACAAACGCTTTAATGACTTTATGTCTATTAGAGTTAAGTGACTATTACTCTAATTATGATAAAGATAATAGAAATATTATTTCTTTCGAAAAGCCATTTAAATATATAGCAAAACAACAGCTAAAATTCTATTCAAAAAACCTTAGAAATAATGAGGGGGTTTTTGTTGATAAAAAAAATACATCTGATGGTAATTCTAAAGGTTTTAATCTAATAGACAAAAGTGATAAGTTTAATTTTTGTGATCAATCTTTTATGATGGTAGCTTATTATCTATATTCTTTCTATAATAAATCTGATGTTGATAGTAATGATTATGAAAGATTTTCTAATGAAATTTTATGTGTATTAAGAGATTATAAAGAATCTCTTTATGACTTATCATTTGAAGAAAACTTAAATATTTTATTATGTTTGAATATTTTTTGTAAATATTCAGAAAGTTATATAGCTAAAGACTTAATACTGGACTTAAGTGATTTTTTAATAAATAGATTTATGATAAAAGATTACTATGTAAACTCACTAGAAAATTGTTGCTTATTAGCTATCTGCTTAATGGAATCTTACAAACATACTAATATAATTTCTTTTAAAGAAACTAGTAAAGAAATTAATGATAAATTATTAAGTCTATATGATAATGATAAAAATATTTTTATTAAGCTTACAGATAAAAAAGAAACTAAGTACTCTTGTTTAGAAATTAATCTTTATCTACTATCTTTAATGATTTATGCAAAAGAAGATGATAAAATCTCCGAATTAAAACCTATTATATCTAACATATATAGAAAACTTTACGTCAATAACAATTTGTTAACAAGTTGGCCTGAAGCTCCAACTTTAGATGAAGTTGAAAGATATAAAAATTTAAGCTTAAAATCCGAAGATATGCTAGATGAAACTTATTTCAGAATGCCTAACTTACCTAGTCCAGAAAGTAATGGCTTAGCTCCTGTATTTGTTAAAAACTTAAGCTATTCCAGAAAAAAAGATTGTTTTACAGTACCTAAAGTATCTTTTGATTCAAACAAAAATATGTTTTCTTTTCTATTGTTTATATATTTTCTTAAAGACGATATTGAAAAAGAAATGGGATTTAATAAAATTAAAACAAATATAACTGATTGTAGAACTACAACAGATATTAATGAAGATGAAATCATTAATTCAGCAGAATTAAATGATATTGAAATTGAAAATATCAATATTAGTACAAACTTGAATTCATCAGTTCCTGATTCTCCAAAATTAACAACTGATCTAAATAAAACAACATCTACTTTAGATATAAAATCAAAAAAGTCTTCAAAAGACAAATCTAGTAACAAAAAAAGTTAATAATGTATTGTAAAATATATAAGGCTATATCATGGATTTATTATCAATGATGTAGCCTTAATCTACAATAAATTATTGAATAGATGAAAAATCTATATTTCCATTACCATCCATTTTAATATTTGATATTTTTTTAGAATACGCTATATTTTCATTATAAAATATTAATGGTACTATTTTATATTCTTCAAAAATCTTATTTTCTAAATTTATATATACATCATCATTACAATTACTAGATAATAAAATTTCTTTTTCATCATCACTCATGTAATTAACAAATTTTTTATAAAACTTATCTTTATCAAAAATATTTGCTTCATTATTAATTAATATCATATCATATCTTTTTTGTAATTCCTCATCATTAAATTCATCATCTTTTAATAAACTATACTTTATAGATATATCTGTGTTTTCATCAAACCACTTTGCTATAACCCTACATAGCTCTCTGTTAATACTATCATCTCTACATAATATAGTAAGTACTTTTGGAGGAGACCATGCCTCTTCTTTATTACTTATTACTTTTCTTGTTTGTAATTTAGTTAAGTCTTCTTTATTCTCTCTAAAATAACTACCTTCAGCCAACTCAAATGATTTTTCATTTGAAGAAGAGTATTCTTCCATAGATTCTGATATATACTTATATATTTCTCTTCTACCTTGTAAAGAAATATTATTTTTATCATTTATGTATAAATACACACCTGTATCTTTAGGCATTGTTATTAAACTTCCATCATTATTTAATTTATTTAATTGGCTTTGTGGTGGATTTATAACTACATCTCTTTCTCCAATTTCAAATGATGCCATAGATAATTCTACATTACTATCATTTATTAAATTTATAACTCTTCTATTTTCATCATTATTATTTGATTGTAATGTAATTTTATCATCTACAAATGATGTTATTTTGTAATCCCCGCTATAAACCAAATCATTATAATTCTTTTTAATGTTTTCCCACATAATCAAATATTTTCTTAGTCTATATTGAGGTTTAGTTAATTCACTTAAAAACTTATCATTTTTAGCATTTAGTCTTATTATCACACTATTGTCTTTAGATTTTATTGCAACACCCTTTTCAAAAGTAGTTTTCCCATCTTTAAATTCTCTGGCTCCATAAACATCTAATAATGCATGTATATTTTCTTCATCATCTTCTTTTAGTAATTCTCTAAAAAATACAATTACATCATCTGAAGTTATTTTGCTTCCATCACTCCAATATATATTATCATTTATCTTAAATTCATATTCGATTCCATCTTCACTCTTAATTATTTCTTTAGCTAAGGAAGGTACTATATTATTATCTATATCCTTTGAAACTAAGCCTTTACTAATCGCACAAATTATATCTTCATTTCGCTTAGATAAATTAGTAACAGTCTTTAAATTCTCTGGAATATCTTCTACTCCATAATTAATAACCTCTTCACCCTTTTTATCTGATGAAACATTATCAATCTGAATAAATCCTAATAAAAATGCACCTACCATAAAAATTAAGGATATAGGTAACAAGTATTTTTTCAATGTTAATACCTCCTTACTCTTATAATATACATAATTAGATTATTAACATTTTATTTAATTTATAATCATTAATATTTATAATTAATTTTATTGCTAACTCCACCTTTACTTATGCATAGATCAACACTATACTAAAACAGATAATTATATTCAAATATATGTTTTAGTATTTTTGCTTTACTTAACTATAAATATATATTTAAAATAAATATTCTAATATGGTATAATATTACCATATTTTATTGGAGGTTTTTAAAATGAAATTTTTAACGGCTACATTTCTAATAGTTGCAATACTATTTATGTTGGTTTTTTTATTTATAGGAATATGGTTATTTATAGTAGCAATAAAATCACATAAACAATTACGATATCAAAACTATATATTAGAAAAGATCTGTCAAAAGCTTAATACATTATCTAATAAAATGTATTTTAATGAAGCAATAAAAGATAATACAAATTACTCAACAGATAATTTTGATTTAAATCAAACTACTGAAGATAGTGATTATGATAATATATCTAGTTTTGACAAATCCGAAGAATTAGAATAAGAAAACCTACTATGAAACATTTTAATTTCATAGTAGGTTTTCTTATTCTAATACTTTTGTTTATCTTTTTTCTACTTCTTCAGTAACTAATTTATTAACAATTCCTGGGTTTGCTTGACCCTTAGTTTCTTTCATTACTTGACCAACTGCAAATCCAAGTATTCTAGTTCTTCCACTTTTGTATTGTTCAATAACTTGTGGATTTTCATCAAGAACTTTATTAACTAATTGACGAATAGCACCTTCATCATTATTTTGTTTCAATCCTTTTTCATCAATTATAGTCTTTGGTGATTTTCCTTCTGCAAACATATCCTCAAGTACTTTTTTACCTATTGCACTTGATATAGTTCCTTCTTTGATTACTTCTATCAATTCTGCTAAATCTTTAGGAGAGAATTTTAAATCTTCTATCCAAGTACTTTCTTCTTTCATAAGTCTTGAGATATCTCCCATAATCCAGTTTGAAGCTGCCTTAGGATCACCTGATAACTTAGCACATTCATCAAAATAGTCAGCCATTGAATCTGTAAGTGTTAATACATGAGCATCATATTTAGGTAGACCATATTCTTTTACAAATCTGTCTGCCTTTTGATACGGAAGTTCTGGAATTGTATTTCTTATTTCTTCAATCCATTCATCAGAAACATTTAAAGTAACTAAATCTCCTTCTGGGAAATATCTATAATCATTAGCTTGTTCCTTACTTCTCATAACTATAGTTTTATTATTTGTTTCATCCCATCTTCTAGTTTCAACACTTAAAGCTTCCCCATTAGTTACAGCTTCAACTTGTCTGTCAAATTCGTAATTCAATGCTTTTTCTAATGCTTTAAATGAATTCATATTCTTAATTTCTGATCTTATACCAAATGGTTCTGTTCCTCTTTCTCTAATAGAAATATTTCCATCACATCTTAAAGAACCTTCTTCCATCTTACAATCTGATATTTGTGCAGAACTTAATATGCTTCTAAGCTTTGTAAGATATAGTGTAGCTTCTTCTGGAGTTCTAATATCAGGTTTAGATACTACTTCTATTAACGGTACACCTGCTCTATTGAAATCAACTAATGTACCTCTTTTAGTATGTAATAACTTACCTGCATCTTCTTCTATATGAATTCTTTCTATTCCGATTCTCTTAACTTCTCCACTTTCAAGTTCAATATCAATATATCCATTTCTGCATATTGGTAATTCATCTTGTGTTATTTGATAATTCTTTGGACAATCTGGGTAGAAATAATTCTTTCTATCCATTCTTCCCACTTTAGTTATTTCACAATTTAAAGCTAATCCTGCTTTTATTCCTAGCTCTAAAACTCTTTTATTTAATTGTGGTAATGATCCAGGAAGACCTAAACATACAGGACAAACATGAGTATTAGGTTTTCCTCCGAATTCTGTTGTACAACCACAGTATATTTTAGTATTAGTTAAAAGTTCAGCATGAACTTCTAATCCTATGACTGATTCAAATTCCATTGTTTCTTCACTCCTTACCCCTATAGATTTGGATGCATTTCATGCCATTTAGTTGATTGCTCATAGCTATATGCAAGATTAAATAATGTGTCTTCTTTAAAATAGTTACCCATTATTTGAAGTCCTACTGGAAGACCATCAGCAACTCCACATGGAAGTGATATTGCTGGAATACCTGCTATATTTACAGGAACAGTATAAATATCTCCTAAATACATTTCTAGTGCATTTTCTGTTTTTTCTCCAATTTTATAAGCTGGAGTTGGTGCTGTTGGTGATATTATAGCATCAAAATCTTTGAATATATTCTCAAATTCACCTTTTATAAGATTTCTAACTTTTAATGCTTTCTTATAATATGCATCATAATATCCTGCTGATAATGCATAAGTACCAAGCATTATTCTCTTTTTAACTTCTTTTCCAAATGCTTCACTTCTTGATTTAAAGTATACATCAACTGCATCTTCAACACTTTCACTTCTATGTCCATATCTTACGCCATCAAATCTAGCTAAATTTGATGATGCTTCTGCACATGCTAATAAATAATAAGCTGATATAGCATAATCTGCTAATGGAAGTGATACTTCTGTAATTTCTGCACCATTAGCTTTGAATACTTCTAATGCATCATATATAGACTTTTGAACCTTAGGGTCTAATCCATCTTTGAAAAATTCCTTTGGTAATGCTATTTTTTTTCCTTTAATATTTTCCGATAAAGAATTTTCATAATTAGGTACATTTATATTAGCGGTAGTAAAATCTCTGTGATCAACACCGGATATTACTTGAGTTAATAAAGCACAATCTTTAACATCTCTTCCTAATGTACCAACTTGATCTAAAGTAGAACCATAAGCTACAACTCCACTTCTTGAAACTCTTCCATATGTAGGCTTTAATCCAACTATTCCACAAAAAGATGCTGGTTGTCTTACTGATCCACCAGTATCAGTTCCTAATGCTAAAGGAACTTCTTTTGAAGCAACAGCAGCAGCAGAACCACCTGATGATCCACCCGGTACTCTATCTAAATCCCAAGGATTTCTAGTTATCTTATAAGCAGAATTTTCAGTTGATGAACCCATTGCAAATTCATCCATATTTAATTTACCTAGTATAACTCCACCTTGTGACTTTACACTTTCAGAAACTGTAGCATCATATGGTGATATATATCCTTCTAATATTTTAGATGCACAAGTGTTTTGCATGTTCTTAACACTTATATTATCTTTAATTCCTAAAGGTGCTCCCCCTAGCAATCCAATATCTTCACCTTTGCTTAACTTTTCATCTAATGCTTTAGCATCATTTAATGCTTCTTCTTCTGCAATATATAAAAAAGCATTCACTTTTGCATCTATATTCTTTACATTTTCTAAATGAGCTTTAGTAACTTCTTCTACTGAAACTTCTTTTTTAGAAATTAAATCCTTTAGTTCATGAGCTTTATAATTTGTAAAATCCATATTTCTCCCTCCAATCTTCTATTGTTCTCTTATAATTGTTGGAACTAAAACATATTCTTCTAATGTTTTAGGCGCATTTTCTAAAACCTCTTCTAATTTAATTGAAGGGGTAATTTCATCTTCTCTAAATTTGTTTTCAATATAATAAGGGTTTACTATTATATCTTCCTTTTCAGTATCCAATTCTTGAAGTTTTTCAACATAATTTAAAATTTGATTTAAATCAGATGCTAAACTTTCTTTTTCATCTTCATTAAAACTTAATCTTGCAAGTTCTGCAACATATTCAACGTCTTTTTTAGTAACAGACATAGTCAACCTCCCTTTCAAACTAAAGACAATTTAAATATAAAATGTCTTATATTTTATAAGTATCTATTTAATACATTAAATTTTATCATAAATTCTTCTATTTTACTAAATTAACTATAAAAAATATTAGAGAAATAGATATTGTAAAACTAAACATAGAGTATATTATTCTTTTTCTACCAGTTTCATTAACTATAAACCTAATTGTAAGAGCAATCATGGTTGTAAATATCCCCAACTGCACTGGTAAATATGAATTGAAAATTTGATTAACATAATAAAATTGATAGCAAGTCAAAAAAGTACATACTATTAAAATACTAGTTATAAATCCACATATTAAAGTTAACCAATTTACTAATGTCTTCATTAACTTTCACGTCCCAACATTTTTTCAAATTCTTCTTCAGAAATAACTTCAACTCCAAGTTCTTCTGCTTTAGTTAATTTTGATCCTGCTGATTCTCCAGCTATTACATAGTCTGTTTTTTTACTTACACTACCTGAAACTTTAGCACCTAAACTCTCTAGCTTAGTTTTTATTTCAGTTCTAGAATAATTTTGTAATGTACCAGTAGCAACTACAGTTTTATCTTTAAAAATGCTTTCTACTATTTTAACTTCATCGAATATAGGATTTACTCCTAAACTTAATAATTCATCAATAGTACTTATTACTTTTTCTTCTTTAAAGAATTCAATTATATCTTGAGCAACTATATCACCAACATCTTGAACTGATACTAATTCTTCAAATGTAGCATTTTTCAACCCATCTATTGATTTAAACTTATTTACAATATCCTTAGCTGTCTTTACTCCTACATTAGGAATACCTAAGGCATATATAAATGAATATAATTTACATTCTTTGCTACCTTCAACTGCATTTAATAAATTTTCAGCTTTCTTGTCTCCGAATTTTTCCAAGTTTATTAAATCTTCTTTTTTTAATTTATATAAGTCTGATATAGATTTAATATTTAACTTTTCAAATAATTGTTCTGCTGTTTTTTCTGAAAATCCTGCTATATTCATAGCATCCCTTGAAGCATAATGAACTATGGTTTTAACCAATTGTGGCTTACAAGAAAGTGTGTTTTCACAAAAATAATGTGCTCCATTTAAAACTACATGACTACCACATGCCGGACATTCAGTTGGTGGAAATATTTCTTCAGAATTTTCCAATGTATTTTCTAGTGTTCCCATTATTTCTGGTATAACATCATTAGACCTTCTAATAAATACATCAGCACCAATCCTTACCCCTTTTCTTTTTATATCATCCATATTATTAAGGGTTGCTCTTTTAACAGTTACTCCTGCTAATTCCACAGGTTCTAATATTGCTGTTGGTCCTATTCTTCCACTTCTTCCAACATTCCATTCAACATCTACAAGTTTTGTTGTAGCCTCTTGTGCTTCAAATTTATAAGCTATTGCCCATTTAGGAAATTTAACTGTATAACCTAATAATTCTCTTGTTCTAATATCATCTATAGCAATTACCAATCCATCAATATCATAATTTAGATCAAATCTTATTTTTTCTATATAATCTATTTCATTCTTTATATCCTCAATAGATACACATACCTTTAAATAATCATCAACAGGTAATCCTTTTTCCTTTATAAAATCCATCATTTCTAAATAAGTTTTAAATTGATATCCTTCTTTATATCCAACATCATAGAAAAATGCTGATAAGTCTCTTCTTGCAGTCTCCTTTACATTAAGATTTCTTAATGCTCCAGCTGCACCATTTCTTAAATTTTTTAATGGACTATCTGCACTAGAATTATATTTTTCAAAAGCCTCTTGTGTCATAATTGCTTCACCATGTACTTCAAATAAGTCATGATTTTCTTGAAGTTTTAGTGGTATAGATTTAATAGTTTTTACTTGTGCAGTAACATTCTCACCTATTTCTCCATTGCCTCTTGTTGCACTAACTTCAAGCATACCTTCTTCATTATAAGTTAAATTAACTGTTAACCCATCAAACTTTTTAGTTGCTATATATTTTAAATCAGGTAAATCCTCACCTTGAGCTCTCATATCATTAACAAACTTTATATTTCTATTATGCCAGTCTTTTATTTCATCTAAACTTTGAGCTTTATCTAAACTCCAAAGTTTACCCTTGTGTGTATATTTATTAAATCCATCTAAAACAATATCGCCTATTCTTAAAGTAGGTGAGTACGGAAGTACAACTCCTGTTTCCTTCTCTAATAATTTAAGTTCATCATATTTTTTATCATAATCCTTATCACTCACAGATGGATTATCAAGAACATAATAATCATATGAATATTTATTTAATATTTCAACAAGCTCTTTTATTCTTTCTATTTTATCCACCATTATCTTCATCTCCTAAATTAAGAAAATTTATAAATTTATTTATTTTATATTCAATAGTAAAACCATAAAATTTACTTTTATTTTATATTGCTTTTAACTTAGCAAATGATAACATTAAATTTTTAACTCCTTGTTTATCGAACGCAATAGTTAACTTTTTATCATCTCCAGATCCCTGAACACTAACTATTGTACCAATTCCAAATTTTTCATGCTGTATTTTTCTACCTAAGGTAATTTCATTAGCATTTAAATATTCAGAATTGTTATCATTAACAGACATATTAGATGGCTTAGAAAATTCTTTTCTTATTGTACTTCTTAGGCTATGTGGATTATTATAAGAATCATTTTTTTGAGTCTTAACATTAGAATTAGAACCATTTCCTGAACCTATTCTATTTCCACTTACATATTCCTTAAGATCAGGCTTTATTTCATTTATAAAATCTGATTGAGAGTACGCTACAGTTCTACCAAATACTCTTCTAACTTCAGCAGATGTCATAAACAATGTTTCTTTTGCCCTCGTTATTCCTACATAACATAATCTTCTTGACTCTTCCATCTCCGATTCTTTTTCAAACGACATATTTCCCGGGAAAATACCATTTTCCATTCCAACCATAAATACAACGGGGAACTCAAGGCCCTTAGCACTATGAACTGTCATTAATACTATTGTATCTTCTTGTTCTTCAATTTTATCTGTATCTTGAACTAATGATACTTTTTCTAAATATGCTGCTAAAGATTTATCTTCATTATTTTTTTCAAAGTCAACTGCATCAGAAACAAGTTCTTTTAAGTTTTCAATTCTGCTTTTATCTTCTATCTCCTTAGATGCCTCTAATTGTTTTAAGTACCCTGTATCTTTAAGTATTGACTCAATTAATATAGATATAGGAGCTGTTTCACTAAGTGACATAAATTCTTCCATTAAATTTGTAAAAACTTCTATATTATTAGCATTTCTAGGCGTTAATGTTGGTATCGTTCTAACTTCCATTAAAGCATCCCACATATCTAATTCGAAGCTATTTGCAAATTCTTGAATTTTTGATACTGTAGCATCACCTATACTTCTTTTAGGAACGTTTATTATTCTTTTTAAACTAACATCATCTCTTGGATTAACTATAGCTTTAAGATAGGCTAAAATATCCTTTATTTCTTTTCTATCATAGAATCTTGTTCCACCAACTATCTTATATGGAATTCCTCGTCTTCTTAAACTTTCTTCAAATATACGTGACTGAGCATTAGTTCTGTATAGTATAGCAAAATCTTTGTACTCTTTATTTTCTTTAGATTTAATCTCTGCAATTTGTTTACTAACAAAATCTCCTTCATCACTATCTGAAAATGCTCTATATATTTTTATCTTATCCCCTGCTTCTTGTTCTGTTCTAAGCACTTTGCTTTTTCTATTTGCATTATTAACAATTACTACATTCGCAGCATTTAATATATTGCTTTTAGATCTATAATTTTGTTCTAATTTAATTACTTTAGCATTAGGATAATCTTTTTCAAAATCCAATATATTTTGAATATCTGCCCCTCTCCATTGATATATACATTGATCATCATCCCCAACAACACATATATTCTTATATTTGGATGCCAATAACTTAATTAATTCATATTGAGCGCCATTAGTATCTTGATATTCATCCACCATTATGTATTTAAATTTATTTTGGTAAAAATCTAATACTTCTGGATTAGATTTAAATAATTCAACGGCTTTAAATATTAAATCATCAAAATCCAAGGCATTATTTTCTTTTAATCTTCTTTGATACATTTCATATGCTTCTGCAATCTTCTTTTCTCTAAAATTAGATTCGTTTTGTCTCATAAAACTTTGAGCAGTTTGCATAGTATCTTTTGCTTTTCCAATTTTACTTAGTATCTCTTGATCCGATATATCTTTATCATTAATGTTTAAAAGTTTCATACATTCTTTTATTAATACTTTTTGATCAGATGTATCATATATTGTAAAGTTACTAGTGTAACCAATCTTATCTATTTCTCTTCTTAAAATTCTAACGCAAGTTGAATGGAAAGTAGATATCCACATATTTTCAGCTTTACTTCCAATTAGTGATATAACTCTATCTTTCATTTCCTTTGCTGCTTTATTAGTAAAGGTAATAGCTAATATATTATATGGCGCTATACCCATATCTTCTATCATATGTGCCATTCTATATGTTAATACTCTTGTCTTTCCTGATCCAGCTCCAGCTAATATTAACAATTGGCCATCTATGGTAATTGCACCTTCATATTGTTCTTTATTAAGCAATGATTTTAACTCCATTTAGTTAATCTGCTCCTTTCTTGATCTCTAAATATTATAACATAGTGAAAGTATTAATAATATTTCTCTTTGTATGTTAATTCAATAATTATATACATCTATTATATATAATTATCCCTTTAAAAATTATATACTTTTTTATTATCTCCTATTTTAAAATATAAAATCAACTAAAAATGAAGGAATTAAGTCACATATTCTAAATTAAAGACTTAATTCCTTCATTTATTTTTTTACATCTAATTTACTTATTTATATATATATAAATGTATTATTTTTATATATTAAATCAACTTTTTTCTCAAGTAAACATTTTCATTTATGAAAACAAAAAAAACGCAACCCTTGGGGCTAGGTTGCGCTTTAGCAATAAGCAATAAGCAATAAATAAAAAGGGGGCTATATAATTCCTTTTATTTATCCTTGCAAAATTATTATAGGCCATTCTATATTAAAATGCAAGTAATTTTACGAAAAATATTTACTTATGCATCTAAAATGAATTATTTTATTGCAAAATCTTTTAATGTTCGTTAATTTTTATTTAAAATAGCCAATTCTTCATCTGATAATTCTCTATATTCGCCTTCTTCTAAAGTTTCATCTAGTATTAAACCACCAAATTCTTCTCTTTTTAGATATACTACCTTTTTATCACGTGCTTCAAACATTCTTTTCACTTGATGATATTTTCCTTCTTGTATAGTAATTCTAACTTCTGAGCCTTCCGGTGACGCAGATATAATATCTAATTTAGCTTCCAAGCATTTATATCCATCATCTAATACTACACCCTTTTTAAATGCTTCTTGATCTTTTTCATTTACTTCTTTATCTATCTTAGCATAATAAACTTTATCAACATGCCATTTAGGTGATATCATTCTATGATTAAAATCCCCATCATTAGTTAATAATAGTAGTCCAACAGTATCTTTATCTAATCTCCCTACTGGAAATGGGTCAAAAATTTGATGATCTAATTCTAATAAATCAATAACAGTTTCATCTTTTGAATCATGAGTTGCTGATATTACTCCTGTTGGTTTATTCATCATTAAATATATGTATTTACGATAAAATATCTCTTCTCCATTTATCTTAACTATAGATTTTTCAGGATCTATATTTACACTACTATCTTTAATTATCTTTCCATCAACTTCAATTAACCCTTTTTTTGCTAACAATTTAGCTTCTTTTCTACTTCCATATCCTAAATTAGAAATTATTTTATCCAATCTCTCCATTTACTTCACTCCACTCTGTCATTTTATATGTGTTTCTATACAATAGTATCTTATCACATATGTCAAAATAAATATTCATATAAAAAAATTATTATACTCTTAAGTTCAATTACTACTTAGTAATTTATTTATACATCTATCACCATCTTAATAAAAGTGATCAATAAAAAAATGAAGTCATTATTAAATAACTTCATTTTTCTATTTAGTTTATGCTAAATTCCACCTTTATAATACCCCATTACTTTTGGAATATAATTTTGAGTTTCTTTAGGCATTTTATATAAATGTTCAACAGAGGTAACGCCCCTTTTTTGCATTGTTCCTGGCCCCGCATTATACGCAATAAGAGCCATTTCTACATTTCCATTATATCTATCAATATATCCCTTTAACTGTTTAACTCCACCATTAATATTTTGTTCTATATTAAAAGGATCACTTACTCCATCTTCTTTACAATTTTCAGGCATAAGCTGCATAAGTCCCATTGCACCTGCACTAGAAACCACATTAGGATTAAAATCTGATTCCTGCTTTATTATACCTAAAATCAAATTAGAATCTACACCATATTTTCTTGATGCGTCTTCTACTGCCTTATATATTCTCTTTTTACTTTCATCATCAGTATCCAAATTGACAGTTGATATAGTACTAGAACCATTTATTTTAGAAGTTAAATTTTCATTTAAAACCATTTTCATATAATCTAATCTTTGCCCAGGTGTTGTATTTGTATTTTCTAACGATTTCATTGCTTCTAATGCATTTGAATCTTTATTTGACTCATTTGTTGATTCATTAGATTTATCCGCTAAAGCTTGCATAACTAAAGCAAATTCTAATCCATTTGATCCACTATTATTTTTATCATTACTAGTGCTACCACTATTACTAATTGCTGTTAATGCCATTAATTCATTTGAAAATGAATTTAAATTGTCTATACTCATAACTGCCCTCCAATTTTATTATCATCTGTTTTAAACATTAATTTTAGTATTCATTAATTTAGTTAATAAATTCACTTTATTTATTCATATATAAATATTTTGTTTAATTGGAATCTTTTATAAAAATCATAAACTTAAATTAACTACTAAACTTATTATCGTAATAAGTTTATAAATCTTAATCTAATACCTTAAAAGATATTTCTGCATAATCTTCATAATTAACGTTCTTATAATAACTTTTGGATAATACTAAAATTTTATATTTTCCCTTAATAAATGGCATAAAACTATAATAATTTTTCTTACTATATGATTGAACTTTATTCCAATTTCCATGTTCCATTAAATAAAATTCATAACAGACGTCTTTTCCACCTGTACTCTTTACCTCAAATGATAATTCATTATTAATTTTAACCTTCTTTTTATTTATAATTATTTCCGTATTTATAACAGGCGGAGCTTCATTTATATATATACTAACTTCTTTTTTAGAATCATATTCATCTGTACACTTTATATTTTTAGCATATACCTCTATCGTATATTTTCCTGATGTTTTAGGAATAAATCTTAATTTTTTATTTTTAATAAACTCAGTTTCTTCAACTAAATGTCCATTAATCTTAGTGACATATTTAACTAAGACACTTTTTGTATTTTGAATTATTGATTCAAATTCTATAGTATCTCCAACTACATAGTTATTTTTTAAAGGTAACATTATATAATCTATTTCTCCAGGTATATATTCATTTGCTTTTAAATAAACAAATGTATGAGCATCAAATTCCTTATCAGAATATCTATCCTTAACAATAATTTCTATCTCATAATCACCTTTTTCTTCTGGAGTGAAGTTAACCCAATTTCGATTGCTATTTTCTATTTTTTCTATCTTTACCTTATTTCTATATATTATAAATGAATAATTTAATCTAGTCCCACCTTCTGAATTAACCATTATATTAACAGGTTGATTAATTAAAACACTTTTTTCTTTATCTATAACAACATCAACTATTTTTACTGGTTTATTACCCTTCTTCTCTATTTCAAATTCAATTTCTTCACAAGCTTCATATTCACATTGAGATGATGCATCTTTAACAAAAACTGATATTACATATTTTCCTGATTCTCTAGGTTTCCATACATATTCAGAATTTCTTATAAATCCAGTATCTTCTTCATATGAACCTTTTACTTTATATCTATATAAAAGGTTTATGCCCCCTTCTACTTCAGCTTTAAATTTTATATCAGTATCTATAATTTGAGGTGAACTTAAATCTGCTGTAAATCCTTTAATTAATATATCTTTATATGGTTTTATATTATATAAAAGAACAGCTCTATCATCATATTCTTTATTTGAAAATATATCTTTCGCACATGCTAAAAGTCTATAACTACCTTGTGTATATTCTTTGTAAGCAACATAATTTTTTGTAGAATAATCTTGTACACAAGTTGCTTTTCCATCCTTAGAAATTTTGTAAAATTTATATAAAATTGTTCTATTATCTTCATTCTTAGTTTCTAATGTAAATTTAAGTTCTTGTCCGACTATAAATTCTGTATTATGACACGTAAAATTAGTTATCTCAACATCTTCAATATCATCTACCCTTATTTTAACAGTAGTATAGTCATCAAAATTATCATCAGAATTAACTCTTTTACATTCTATTAAAAATTCTTTTTTTCCTGCATTGTTTGCAGTATATAGCAATGTATTATCTGTTGTATAATCTATAATAAGCTCCCAGCCTTGTTCACCCTTTACATAGAATCTATAAAGTAATTCTTCTTCACATGCTTTTACTTCTATAGAACACTTTTCTCCAACATTTAAACTAGTTTTATCAATTTTAACTTCATCAATAAGACTTACTAAATCTTTATTGCTAATTAAATAATCTTCTTTAGCTACATAATCAAATGACTTTATTCCTTCCTTATTCCTTGCTTGAACCATAACCGTATATTCCCCTTCATAAACTGGTTTCCAACAGCAATTATCTTTTTCTGAATAATCTTGTATAGTTGTCCATATACCATTTAAACCAATAATAAATTTATATTCTATATCATCCTTAGGATTATTAATCTGACTTTTTATATTTATTTCAGTTCCTCTTGTTTGCGGTTTTTCCTTGTTGAATATGAGTTCTATATTCTTTAACTGAAGCTCTTGCATCATCCTCAAAACCCCTCTCTGTATTACTCCTTAATTATATTATACATTTATTCCATTTTTTGTAAATAACTTCAGCTAATTTTTATTTAAATTATATCATATTTATATAATTCTTAGCATATACTGAAAAAAAAATAGAGGTATTCTCCTCTATATATTTTTATTAACTAATTCAATTAATCTTATTAAATTTTTTTCTAACCTTAAGTTATCCTCATTAGTTCTCTTTTTAGGATTTGAAGTTTTACCCCCACCTCGCCTAATTTTTTGAGATAGATGTCTTTCTTCTAGTAATCGATCTATATTACTTTCATCATAAATAAATCCTTTTGGGTTAATTACGCTTGCTTTCTTAGGCAAACATATCGCTGCTACCCCGTAATCTTGAGATATGACGATATCATTAGCTTTAGTTTCATTAATCACAAACATATCCACACTTTGAAAACCACTATCCACAATTTTAACTTCTGAATAATTACTTTGTATAAAATGATTTATATCACAATAAATTATTACTGGTATACCCCTGTCTTTAGCCACTTTTTCAATAATGGAGATACCTGGGCAGGCATCTCCATCAATTATAATTTTCATAAATTAAAGTCTCTTCTCTAATTCATCTTTCATATCTTCATATCCTGGTTTTCCAAGAAGAGCAAACATGTTTTTCTTGTATGCTTCAACTCCTGGTTGATCAAATGGATTTATTCCTAAAAGATATCCACTTATTCCACAAGCTTTTTCGAAGAAATATACCATGTGACCAAAATAGTAAGGTGAAAGTTCTGGTACATTCAATACCATATTAGGTACTTCACCATCATTATGTGCTAATAACGTTCCTTGGAACGCTTTATTATTAACAAAATCCATAGTTTTTCCAGTTAAGAAGTTTAATCCATCTAAGTCGCCTTCGCTAAATTCTATAGTAATTTCTTTTCTAGCTTTTTCGACATTAATAACTGTTTCAAAAAGATTTCTTCTACCATCTTGAATATATTGTCCCATAGAGTGAAGATCAGTACTGAAATCAACTGCTGCTGGGAATAATCCTTTTTTATCTTTTCCTTCAGATTCTCCATATAATTGCTTCCACCATTCATTAAAATAATGAATACATGGTTCATAGTTAACTAATACTTCTATTTCTTTACCTTTATTATATAAAGCATTTCTTGTAACAGCATATTTATAACAATCATTTTCCTTAAGTGAAGGATTTGAATATGATTCTCTTGCATCTGCTGCACCTTGCATCATTTCATCTATATTTATTCCAGCTACAGCTATTGGTAATAAACCTACTGGTGTTAAAACTGTAAATCTTCCACCAACATCATCAGGAATTACAAATGTTTCATATCCTTCAGCATCAGCTAAGCTTTTTAATGCACCTCTAGATTTATCTGTTGTTGCATATATTCTCTTTCTTGCTTCTTCTACTCCATATTTCTTTTCTAAGTATGATTTAAATATTCTAAATGCAATAGCTGGTTCTGTAGTAGTACCTGATTTTGAAATTACATTTACACTAACATCTTTTCCATCTATAGCTTCTAATAACTCTGCCATATAAGTTGAACTTATGTTATTACCTGCATAAAATATTTTTGGTACTTTTCTCTTATTGTCATCTAAAACATTATGGAAATTACTTGTTAACATTTCTATTGCAGCTCTAGCTCCAAGATAAGATCCACCTATTCCTATAACTACTAATACATCTGAATCAGATTGTATTTTTTCTGCTGCTTTTTTAATTCTAGCAAATTCTTCTTTATCATAATCTACTGGAAGGTCTATCCAACCTAAAAAGTCATTTCCTTGACCTGTTTTACTATGAAGTCTATCATGTGAATCTTTTACCATTCCTTCCATGTAATCTAGTTCATAGTCTTTTACAAATGCTTGTGTTTTACTTAAATCTAATGTTAATCCTTTTTTCACAACCATACCTCCATATATTAATTACGTAAATTTCACTTTTCAATTATATCACACTTTTATTAAACATTTCTTAAACATTTATGATATTATTCAAACTTTGGAATTTCATACTAAAAACAGTAATTTAAAATTATGAAAGTAGATAAATTATATAAATCTATCTACTTTTATAATTAAAACTAGTTTTATTCTTTTACTTTATTATAATACTGTAATCTTATTATATGCATTTTTCCAATCATTAATGAATTGTTTTACACTTAATTCTGTTAATGGATGTTCTATAAGTTTATCCATTATATCAATTCCTACTGTTACGGATTGACATCCTCTTAAAGCAACTTCGTTAACTTGTTGAACATTTTTAAAAGATGCTGCTAAAACTTTAGTATTTAAATTATTCAATTCTAATAATTCAATAATCTCTCCAACAACCTCCACTCCATTTCCACTAATATTATCAATCCTATTAACATATGGTGCAACAAAGTTAGCACCTGCTTTTGCTGCTATTAAAGCTTGTTGTGCTGTAAATATTGCAGTAGCTGTTATTTTATATCCTTCTTTATTTAATATTTTTATAGCTTTTATTCCATCTGGAGTAACAGGAATTTTAATATATATGTTACCTCCAATTTGCCTTGCTATATACTTAGCCTCTTCAATCATATCTTCAGCTTTTAATGATAAAACTTGTGCATGTAACATGCTATCATTACCTATAATTTCTCTAATATTTTTTAATATTTTTATAAAATCTTCTTTTTCCTTACTTATTATAGATGGATTTGTTGTAATACCTTCCATAGGATAAAATTCATAAGCTCTTTTTATTTCTTGTAAATTTGCAGTATCTAATATATATATCATTTTTTCCTCACACCCCTGTTAATATTATTTAAAATTCTCTTTATAGCATTAAAAGTCCCTTATAATATTAGGAACTTTTAATGTTTATATTTATTTAAAATTTATGAGAGAGTACTAAATTGATTTAAAATACATTTTTATGATTTTTACTAAATAAAATTAACCTCTAGTTTTTCCACCAGCTACATTATAAGTTACTCCATGAATATAGCTTCCTCTTTCTGATCCTAAGTAACAAACTAAGTCCGCTACTTCTGATAATTTTCCTGATCTTCCAAGTGGAGTAGTTGATGTTTTGCTATATCCAGCTCTTAAATCTTCAACTGTAATTCCTCTAGTATAAGATAATGCTGTTTCATATTCTATAGTTCTTAATCCTGTAGCTTCTAATATTCCTGGTGCTACACCTACAACTCTAACGCCTTGCTTTCCTAATTCTTTAGACCATGATCTTGTAAATGAGTTCACTGCATTTTTAGTTGCTGCATAAATACTTTGACCTTCTGATCCCTCTAATCCACTTTCTGAAGACATATTTACAATTACTCCAGAGCCTGCCTTTACCATTTCTCTAGCAACTGCTTGTGCACAGAAAAATACACCTTTTATATTAACATTAACTATTTTATCAAAAACAGCTTCATCTAATTCATACTTGCTATTTTCTTCTTTTGGATCTACTAATAGTCTAGGTATGTTTATACCTGCATTATTTACTAATATATCTATTTGTCCAAATGTTTCTTTAGTTTTTGAAACCATTTCTTTAACACTATCATAACTTGTTACATCTGTATTTACATATAACATCTTTCCACTTTTTTCATTAATATCTAATTCTGGTGCATTAGGATTCATATCACATACAACCACATTTGAACCATTATTTAAAAATTCTTGTACTACCGCTTTACCTATTCCTGATGCTCCGCCTGTAACTATTACTGTTTTTCCTTCTAGATTTAACCATGACTTTGTCATTTTTATCCCTCCATTATTAAATTAACAATTTATATGAACACTATTTCTCCACATCTGATAAATAAAATAGGTTTGATTATCTTTACTTATTTCCGATATAAGTACATTTATAATCAAACCTATTTAAAATTTAAAGAACAATTAATCCTATAAATTATTTAATTATTTATATAAGCTTGAAAATACTTTAAAACTCTTCGTTAAATTGACTTATTATATAAATTGACTTATAATTTTATTAAATATTATTTTTTAACTATTTAAAATTAATTTCTTATTATTTTTAAGATTGTACCAACGGCAATTGGTGCAATTTCTTTTTTTTCTAAGTATAAGGTTCCAGCAACTTGAGCTTCTTCTTCTCCTAGAAAATTATATGTTATATGACCTAATTCTTTTAAATTTTTATTTACTAATTCACCTACTGCTTTTATTTCATAATTAACATCACCTATTGAAAGTATGTCTTGTGGCATTATCTCTTCTAATAAATTATTTTCATTGTGAATAAAGCAATAATCAATTAATTCTTGAGGAGCATTGTCCTTAAAAGTTATAAACATATTTGCTGCAAAAAATTCTTCAGCATTTTCACCAATTTTTTCTATTTTAGTACTATAAATCGTCTTCATAAAATTGTTCCCTTCTTTAACAATTAGATTCTTTAATTAATGCAATTTAGCTGTATAATCCAAAACTTACAAGCCAAGCTACTACAACTGTTGGAGCTCCTGTTAAGAATCTTGAGTATAGAACTGATGGAACACCTACTTGTACAGTATCTGGTTCTGCTTCAGCTAATCCTAATCCTACTGGTATAAAGTCTGCTGCTGCTTGTGCATTTATTGCAAATAATGCTGGTAATGCTAAGTGGGGTGGTATCGTTCCTTTACCAATTTCAGTACCTATTAAAACACCAACTATTTGTGCTATAACTGCACCAGGTCCTAAGAATGGTGAAAGTAATGGGAATGAACATATAAGTGCTAATACAACTAAACCACCTACATTTCCTATTAATGGTGTAAGTAAATTTGCAATAAAACTTCCTATTCCTGATTCATTTATAATACCTATCATTACTGCAACGAAAGCCATGAATGGTAATATTGTGTGAATTACTGTATCAATAGTATCTCTTCCTGCTTGGAATAATGTACTACTAAAGTTTCCTATTGCTATACCAATCTTTCCAACAAGCCCTCCTGTTTGTTGACTAATCTTTTTACTAGTATCGTAACTCATTAAGTCTTCCTCCTTTAAATCCTATTCTTTATATCTTAGAAAATAAACCTATTCTATTACTTCTACATTTGCTGGTTTTACTGCTGAAACATAAATGTCTTCTTTTATAAACATTGCTAGAGGTCCACTTCTACCTGTTTTCATAATATTAACTGTTGGTATTTTCTTTTGAGGATAAATTCCACATCTTAATGTTCCACCACAATTGATTATTACACAAGCAATTTCATCATCCTTAACTCCTGTTGTAAATCCATCAATTAATTCACATCCTGTTAACTCTGCTATTGTAACTGCTGTTTCTGGTTGAGCTCCTCCAGTAATATATACTACCTTGTTTCTTTTTTCTGTAGGTTCTATTACTAATGGGCCACCCCATCCGCCTGATCCTTTGTTTATCTTAACTTTTTTGTATCCCATAATTGCCAACTCCTTAATTTTTTATTTTTTTATCTATCTTATTTAACTTTATGTTCTAATAATTTTTATTTAAGTAATTTTTATTATTTATAAAATTTATCCTAATTTTACTTCTGTGTTTAATTTAACGCCTTGTTGTTTTTCTACATATGAAGTTGTGAAATCTGTTATCCAACCTCTGAAAAAGTTTGTTATTATACCTACAAATAAGTATCTAATTGCTAAGTCTGTAGTTGAAAAACCTAATGTAGTAATTCCTGCTGCTACTCCTAAGAATACAAATAATTCGCCTGGATTTATGTGTGGAAATAATCCATTCATTGTATGACAAGAGAAACTTGCTGCTGCATAATAACTTGGTTTATACTTTTCTGGCATAAATTTACCTAGTGATAATGTCATTGGATTCGCAAATACGAATGTTCCTATAACTGGTAATAGTAAATATCTAGTTATTGGGTTTTTTGAACACTTCATAGCTAATTTTTCTACTTTCTCATCCCCAATAAATTTTATAATTGCATTCATTGTAACTAATAGTGCAATTAACAGTGGTATAATTCCTGTTACGAAATCCATAAATTGATTACCACCTGCTCTAAATAGATTCATAAATGAATCTGCACCTCTAGCTAATAGTTCTAACATTTGTGTCATAAGAAAACCTCCTCATTATATATTACAATTTTTAAACAACCACTTCTAAGTCTACCTCTTTTTTACTTCCCTCCTCGTGTCTAAACTTTTTATAGTTTTTAACAGCATCTAAGATTGCTCTTTTAAGTGGTTTGTTAAATTCTTTTAAATCGTTTTCTTCAATCTTATCAATATACATATTTTCAAGACCTTTAAACTGTTTGACTCTTGCTGCTACAGTTACCCCCTGCATCTTTCTAGATTCTATGATTAATCCATCATTTTGAATTCTTATAAGAACTATAGTGCCTGAGTTAATCATTCCTTTTTTTCGTCCTATTGCTACTTTTCCTAATCTTCTTAATTCTATATAATTTTTGTTAAAATCCTTAATTTGAATTAATCCAAAGATAAAATTAAGTATCCAAACAGTAATTCCTATAATTATTAAAAATACAACCGAATTCATAATTTATCTCCTTCCTAAAACTTCTTTAAATTCTTTGTAATTTTTACTCTTTATTAGCTTTTGAACTATCTTCTTATCACTCGATAAATCTATAATTTCTTGATATGTTTTTACTATAACATCTTGACTATTCTGACTTTCTGAAGGTATTACAAGTAATATTATTAATCCAACTTCTTTACCATCAACCATAATCAAATTATCTAGTATTCCATATGAAACTATTACACTGTTTACCTTTTCATCTACTGCATGTGGTAATGCTATGTATCCTCCAAATGCTGTTCCTGCTTTCTTTTCTCTTGCTATAACTCTATTTTTATATTCATTTGATACAATATTTGATTTTATTAAACTATCCAACATATCTTCTAAATTATCCATGAAATTGTTTTTATTTAAGTAAAATACTAATTTTTTATCTAACATTCCATTTAAAATATATTGTTCTGTATCATTTCTTTTCTCATTAGTTTTATTTAAGAATATTTGGCTTTCTATTTCTCCTTTTAATTGACTTTCATCAAAAATTGAAGTAATTTTTACTATTTGTATTTCAGTATTTATATCTAAATCTACAAGAGTAAATATCATATCATAATTGCTTGCCATGTCTTCTGTAAAATCTAAATCGGAAAATGATTTAAAATTAATTTCTTCTCCAAGTATTTTTTTCAATTTTATAATTAGTAATTTTGCTGTTCCTAAGCCTGTCCCACAAACAATTGCTGCATTTTCTATTTTAATAAAAGATTTGCCTGCTCTTTCAACATAAGTTCCAAAATGTAATGCTAAATATCCAATTTCATCATCTTCTACTTGTACTTGATACTTATCTTCAATAACTGAAGCCGCTATTTTAGCAACTTCATAAGGCAATTTATACTTTTCTTTTATTTCTTTTAACATAGGATTCTTATATTTTATATTTAGTACTATTCTATTTAGTGCATAATACAAATGATATTCTAATCCCTGTATTAATTGTTCATCTTCATCTAAGCTTAATCCAGTAAATTCAAAAACCTTGTCAAAGATTTGTTTTCTTAATAAAGTTATATTTTCACCTATTGTTAAATTTCTTAATACTTCATGATACAAAGGTGCATTTCTTCCAAGTAAAGGCATTACTATAAAAATTATTTCTACATCATCAATTTTTTTATCTTTTAATGCTTCAATTGTACTTTTTATAGTTTTTCCTATTTCATACTCTTCTGATTCCTTTATTATTTTATATTGTGATTGTAGTGAAGTTATATTTTTATTATTCTTTAATCTCATTAGCATTACTGCTATATATCGTATTAAGTTATTTATTAAAGCTTCGGTTACACTAAATCTATTTTCTTTTAGATTCATTACTATTTGTTCTTGAAGTTTAATAATCTCTTTCTTAGTAAGAATATTATTGCTTTCTAATAAAATTATTGAATCATTATATGTTTTACATATATGTTCAAGTATAATTAGCCTTAAATTAATTTCATCGCCTTCAACTTTTATTCCTGAATTTGTTTTTCTCTTTAATACTAATCCATACTCATCTAACTTCTGATCTACTTTTTTTAAATCTTTAACTAAAGTAGTTCTTCCTACATTCATTTCTTCTGCCAAATCATCAATTGTCACAATCTCATTAAGTTCTACTAACCTGTTTATTAAATAATCAATTCTTTCTTCTGGATTATTTAATTGACAAAATTTTTGTTTTTGTCTTCTATTTAGCTCTAGCAATTGCTTAAATTTTTCATCATCTTTTATATTTAGCTTATACTCAGAATTATTAGTTTTTACTATTTCCACAATGTCTTCAGGTATCTCTTCCTGTAATTGCTTTAAATAAGTTCTAATACTTCTAGTACTAACACCAAGTTCATCTGAAAAATCTTTTAAAGTGTTTCCCTTGCTATCAGCTAGCATCTCAAGTATGGTAAATAACTTTCTTTCTAATGATTGTGTAATCATTTTCAATCCCTCATTCCATCTTACAATTATATAATAATACATTAATACAATTTATTTAATATTCACTTTTTCATTATTGGTTGGAAAAAATGTATACTAATCAAAAAGATACTTATAATTATATATTCGTACACTCTTTGCAAACATTTTCATATTGATTATAACATATTTATACACGTTTTTTAATTTTTTCGTATATTAAACAATCTATTTCTTTATTTTATTTATTTTTATTAAAAAAGAGAGTTTATACAAAGTATAAACTCTCTTATAATATATTAAATTACTTTATGAAAATTCAACTTAATAAATCCTAGCAACATGAATTTCTTTTATTTAAACAGTTCTTAATATCTTTAATAGCTTTTTCATATCCTTGTCTAAAACCTACTTCGCATCCTTCTTGGAATCCATTTTCGCGACCGTCTTTTAATCCTTCTCTATAACCTTTTTCTCTACCTTCTTTAAATCCTTCTTTAAATCCTTTTTCACGGCCTTCTTTACAACCTTTTTCGCAGCCATCCCTAAATCCTTCTTTGTATCCTTTTTCTCGTCCATCTCTAAAGCCTTCTTTATATCCTTTTTCACATCCAGCTTTAAATCCTTCTTTATAACATCTTCTGCATTCTGAATTATTGTTATCTGATTCTGTATCAGAACAACATGATTCTTCATAATCTACAAATTCACAATCTCCAAATTCATTATTTCTCAATTCATTACAATCATTATTTAATTCATCATCATTATAATAATAGTTCATTTCTTTATCTCCTTTTGTAAAATAATTATATTATATAGTATGTTCGAAGTAGACTATTTGTTAATTTAATAAACTAAAAATTTAATATAAGTTTGTAAATAAAAAAATAGTTGAATTTTGTGTATTTAATTACCACAAAATTCAACTATTTTTTAATATTTATATTCTAGACTTTATAAATAATATTAATTCTCTTTACAACTAACATTATTTATAATTAATTTTTATTTTAAATCTCTTTTTATATGTCTTGGTTTATAAGTATAATCAACTAATACTCTATTTATTTCGTATTGACTATCACCTTTGTGTGCTTGTCCTTTTTTAACAGTAAATGCCATACTATATCCAGCCTCTTTAACAGCTTTTAAAGTTTCATCATTATAACTACCAGAAGGATATGCAATAAAGTTAATCTTTTTCCCTGTTATATTTTCAAGTTTAATTTTAGATTCTTTTACTTCTTTTAATTGTTCATCATAATTTAAAGTTGAAAGCTCTTTATGAGTAAGTGTATGGTCCTCAATATCAATTCCATAATCACTCATCTCTTTAACTTGTGATGGTAATACATATACATCACCATCTAGATAATCAGCTATTATAAACATAGTTGCCTTCATTTTAAATTCTTTAAGAATTGGAAATGCATTTGTATAGTTATCCTTATATCCATCATCTAATGTTATAACTACACTTTTTTTAGGAATTTTAGCCCCATTATATAAGTAATCATATAACTCATCTAATGTTATAGTTGTATAACCTGCATCTTTTATTGCTTGCAAATGTGTTCTGAATAACTCTTTAGATACAACTAATGGATCCTTCTTAAATTCATCACCAATAGAATGATATCCTAAAACAGTAACCCCCATATCCTCACTTGTAACATCTATACCTTCAAAATTACTTTTATTATCTTCTAATACATTAGAATTTTCCTCTTTTGTTGATTGAATACTCTTTTCTTTAGTATTATTTTTAATTTGAAATGTAAGTAAAGAAACAATTACTAATAATATTAATACTAATAATCCTTTCAAAACCTTATTTTTTCTAGTTTTCAAAATGTGCCTCCTAAAAAATAAATTTAAATGCTATCTTATATAAATAACAACTAATCTTCTATATTTTTTACTTAATTCATTAACATAGTCATAAAATGTTCTAAACTAAAAATTTTATTTGTTTCAAATATTTCTGCTAATTCCTCTAAATTTTCATCTGAATGTTCAACATCCTTAGAATACATATGCATTAACTCTACTTGATCTTTCTTATTAAACTCTTGTTCATTATCACACCATCGTACAACATTTAATTCTTTTGTAATTAAGTAACTAAGTATAGCTAATTTTACTTTTGCAATTACATCATAATCATATAAAGATTTCATTAAATATCTAAATATAAAATAAACCATTAAATGTTCATATTCATATATTTTATCCAAATAATATTTATCAAATTCATCATGTTTATTCACATAAAGCTTAACATTATTTTCTTCATCATAAAAATATTCTGTAGTATGCTTTAAGACATGAGACCAATCTTCATTTATATGATTAATATTTTGATATGCTTTTAAACACTTATAAATATTTTTATATTTATCTATATTTTTTGCTTTGTAATTATCTAATTGATCTATTAATTTTTTTATAAATTTATCATTTGAATATTTATCTCTAATACTTGTTATTTCAGATATTTTATTTGTATCTATTTTCTCTTGAATTTCTTTTGCAAAATTAAGAATTATTGCTATTCTTTTATTTAACTCAATAGATCTGTCCTGTAATATATCTATAAACATTTTCCTTGAACTAATTATTTGAATGAACATATCATAACTAATATCATCATACGTACATACAATTTCTTCACTTTCTTCCAGTTCAAATTCAACTTTTTTAGAATTATTTAAAATTATTCTAGCTGCTTCTGGGCATGATAGAGAAATCCCTATTTCGCGTGTGCTTGCATACTCTTCAATAAATCTTGGATACTGCTTGCATGTATTGCATAATTTTTCTTTTCCAAGATTAATATATATATCACATTTTTTATCTTTATTTAAGAAAGAGCAATTATCTCCTTTTAATACAAAAATTTTTTCTCCATCTTCATCTGTAATTATTTCATTTTTTAACCTATCTCCAAATTTATCATTTACAGCTTTATACACCTCATATGTTTCATCATCTATTACAATTTCCCAGCCTGCACAACATGTATCTTCACACTCTGATGCAATGCATTTAAAATCCTTATAATAATCCGGTACTCTTATCCTCATTTTTCTACCTCTTGTTTTTATATTAATAAAATTTACTATATAATTCTATCATAACTTCACAAAATTCCCAAAATAAAAAATTATAAAATTCTCTCTTTTTACATTACAATACTTTACAAACTGAAAGTAGGAATAATAGCGAGTATATAATTATTTTTTATTCTTTAGATGTATTTATAATAATTATAAATCACAACACTTTATTATTTATACATATATTTACAAATAATACACTTTCATAAATAATAAAAAACATTTCAACAAACCTAGTTAATTTAGACTTTGTTGAAATGTTTATTAACTTCTTTAATATTATTCGAATTCTATAGTTGCTGGTGGTTTTCCTGTACAATCATACATTACACGATTAACACCCTTAACTTCATTTACAATTCTAGTTGTTACTTTTCCAAGTACTTCCCATGGAAGATCTGCACTTTCAGCTGTCATGAAATCACTTGTAGTTACAGCACGAAGTGCAATTGCATAATCATAAGTTCTTTCATCTCCCATAACTCCTACTGAACGCATATTAGTAAGAGCTGCAAAGTATTGACCAATTTCCTTATCAATTCCTGCATTTGCAATTTCTTCTCTATATATTGCATCTGCATCTTGAACTATTTTAACTTTTTCAGCTGTTACTTCTCCAATAATACGTATTCCAAGACCTGGACCTGGAAAAGGTTGTCTAAACACTAACTTTTCAGGTATTCCAAGTTCTAATCCTGCTTTACGAACTTCGTCTTTAAATAGTAATCTAAGAGGTTCTATTATTTCTTTAAAATCAACATAATCAGGAAGTCCTCCAACATTATGATGTGATTTTATAACTGCTGATTTTCCAAGACCACTTTCAATTACATCTGGATAAATAGTTCCTTGTACAAGGTAATCAACTGTTCCTATTTTTTTAGCTTCTTCTTCAAATACTCTTATAAATTCTTCACCAATTATTTTTCTTTTTTGTTCTGGTTCTTCTATCCCAGCTAACTTTTCATAAAATCTTTCTTGTGCATTTACTCGAATAAAGTTTAAATCATATTGACCATTAGGTCCAAATATTTCTTCAACTTCATCACCTTCATTCTTACGAAGTAAGCCATGATCAACAAATACACAAGTTAATTGTTTTCCAACAGCTCTTGAAAGTAATACTGCTGCTACTGATGAATCAACACCACCTGATAATGCACATAATACTTTACCATTTCCAACCTTTTGACGAACTTCTTCAATTGTCTTTTCAACAAATGAATCCATTTTCCAATCTCCAGTGCATCCACATATGTTATATACAAAATTTGAAAGCATCTTTGTACCTTCCTCTGTATGCATAACTTCTGGATGGAATTGAACTGCATATAAATTTTTATCTTCACATTCCATAGCTGCAACAGGACAAACAGGAGTTTTACCTATTACTTTAAATCCCTCTGGTGCTTTTTCTATGTAATCAGTATGACTCATCCAACAAATTGTTGAAGAAGATACACCTTCAAAAAGTTTAGATTCTATGTTTACATCAACTTTTGTTTTTCCATATTCACTTACAGGGGCAGTTGCCACCTTTCCGCCAAGCATATGAGACATAAGTTGAGAACCATAGCATATACCAAAAATAGGCACACCTAATTCAAATATAGCTTTGTCACATAAAGGAGAGTTCTCACCATATACACTGTTCGGACCACCTGTAAAAATTATTCCCTTTGGATTCATTTGCTTTATTTCATCAACACTTAAATTATAAGGATGAACTTCACAATATACATTACATTCTCTTACTCTTCTGGCAATCAATTGATTATATTGTCCACCAAAGTCTATAACTAAAACTAAATCTCTCTTCATCATTTCCTCCTAAATTGTTCTTTATAAATTTAATTATCTAGCAACTAAGAACATTACTCAATAAAAATTAATAATAAAATATATTTTTATTGTCCTACACTATAATTTGGAGCTTCCTTAGTTATGTTTATATCATGTGGATGACTTTCTCTATATCCTGATGCTGTTTGAACAACAAATCTAGCAGTTTCATATAAAGTATCTAAATCTTTTGAACCTAAGTATCCCATTCCTGATTTTATTCCGCCCATTAATTGGAATATAGTATCTGAAACATACCCCTTATATGCTACTCTACCTTCAACACCTTCTGGTACTAATTTTTTATTTCCATCTTGGAAATATCTGTCCTTTGATCCACAAGCCATAGCTGCTAATGAACCCATTCCTCTATATACTTTATAACTTCTACCTTGGTATATTTCCATTTCTCCTGGTGCTTCTTCACAACCTGCAAATAATGATCCCATCATTGCTACAGATGCTCCTGCTGCTAAAGCCTTTACTATATCTCCTGAATACTTTAATCCACCATCTGCAATTACTGGAATTCCATATTTTTTACCAACTTCTGCGCAATCCATAACAGCAGTTAATTGTGGTACTCCAACACCTGCAACTACTCTTGTAGTACATATTGATCCTGGTCCTATACCAACTTTAACACAATCAGCTCCAGCTTTTATTAAATCTTCTGTTGCTTCTGCAGTTGCAACATTACCAGCTATGACTTGTAGATCTGGATGTTTAACTTTTATTTGTTTAACAGCTTCCATAACTCCTCTTGAATGACCATGAGCAGTATCTACTGTAATAACATCAACTTTAGCTTTTACTAATGCATCAACTCTATCCATCATATCAGCTGTAACACCAACAGTAGCCCCACATAATAATCTGCCGTTTAAATCTTTTGCAGCATTAGGAAATTGTTTTGCCTTATCAATATCCTTAATTGTAATTAATCCTTTTAAATTTCCGTCTTTATCAACTAAAGGTAACTTTTCTATTTTATGCTTCTTTAAAATTTCCTTCGCTTCATCAATAGAAGTATTTTCTGGAGCAGTAATTAAATTTTCTTTTGTCATAACTTCAGATATTTTTTTACTAAAATCTGTTTCAAAAGTTACATCTCTATTTGTAAGTATACCTACTAATTTGCCATTTTCAGTTATAGGTACACCAGATATTCTGTATTGACCCATTAAGTTTTCAGCATCTTGAAGTGTATTTTCTTTTGATAAAAATATTGGATCAGTTATAATTCCGTTTTCTTGTCTTTTTACCTTATCTACTTCTTTTGCTTGCTGTTCTATACTCATATTTTTATGGATAATTCCGATTCCACCTTCTCTTGCCATAGCTATAGCCATTTTAGATTGTGTTACTGTATCCATCGCAGCACTCATTAAAGGTATATTTAAAGATATTGTTTTAGTTAATTTTGTTTTTACACTTACCTCCCTAGGTAATATTTCTGATTTATTAGGTACTAATAATACATCATCAAATGTATAAGCTGTTTTTATTATTGTAGCCATAATTATCCCCCCGATTTTTTTATTTCATATTTTCACTTTTTTGAATGTTATCTTGCATTTTTCTTATATTTTTATGTATAAAAAAAAACGCATTAACTCCGTAAGTGAAGTTAATACGTTAATATATCTCAAATATACTAAAGTATTAATATCACTCATAGTCAGAAATTTAAGGTTTCTGGTAGATACTCCTTGCCATATTCAAGGTATATACGAGTTTTTAAATATTTTCTTTGTTTAATTAAAAATATTATAATGTATGCTATGATCAAAGTCAATAAAATTGAAATTAAAATTGCAAAAATTACAAATCTATTTAATTTAATCGATTTCACTAATTAATTGTAGATAAATCAAGCATTTCACTGCCTGTTTTCAATTTGAATTCTTTTCCATTTAATATATCATAACAGTTTTGAATAGTTGTATTTAACTCCAAATTATTAAATTCAACATCTTCCAAATATTTATTTATACTTTTATCATCTTTTATATTAGATATATTTTTATTTTTTTCATAATTAGAAGAATGTGTTAAATTATAAGATTCTATTGCCATTACAACTTTTCTACATTGATCTAATACTTTTGTTTTTTTTGCTTCATTTATATATCCAGTTACTTTAGGTAAAATAGCAGTTGCTAATATTGTTATAATCGCCATCACTGCTATAAGTTCTAATAAAGTAAATCCTTTATTTTTTTTATACTTATTATTTAAACAAAATTTGTTATTCAAAATATTATCCTCCAATAATTAAAATATTATTATTTTAATTATTGCTATCTAAGTCAGTTAATATACAAATATTGTTAATATATATTTATAATAAAATTACTTATTTTAAAGTAATTATCTTAAACTAAATTTTAACAGCCTTTCAAGCTTAAAAAGTTATATATTTTTATAAAGCATAAAAAAGACTACCAACTGGTAGTCTTTTTTATTTATTAATACATCCCATCCATTCCCATTCCTGGTGCTGGCATTGCTGGTTCTTTTTGAGGAATTTCAGCAACCGCAGCTTCTGTTGTTAAGAACGTTGCTGATACTGATGCTGCATTTTGTAAAGCTGATCTTGTAACCTTAGTTGGGTCAACAATACCACTCTTTATCATGTTTACATATTTTCCATATAAAGCATCATATCCTGTTCCTACTTCACTATTTTTAACTTTTTCTATAATAACAGATCCTTCAACGCCAGCATTACTAGCTATTTGTCTTAATGGCTCTTCTAATGATTTTACAATTATTTTTATACCAAGTTCTGTATCTTGAACATCAGATGTTAATTTTTCAACTGCATTTATTACATTAATATATGCAGTTCCACCACCTGGTACTATACCTTCTTCAACTGCAGCTTTTGTAGCAGCTAACGCATCTTCTATTCTAAGCTTTCTTTCTTTTAACTCTGTTTCAGTTGCAGCACCAACTTTGATTACAGCAACTCCACCAGCAAGCTTAGCTAATCTTTCTTGTAATTTTTCTTTATCAAATTCAGAAGAAGTTTCTTCTATTTGAGCTTTTATTTGTGATATTCTATCTTTTATGTTTTCAGGATTACCCTTACCATTAACAACAACAGTATTATCTTTACTTACTTTAACACTCTCTGCTTGACCAAGCATATCAAGAGTAACTTCTTTTAAATCTCTTCCTAATTCTTCAGCAATTACTGTTCCACCTGTTAATATAGCTATATCTTGAAGCATTTCTTTTCTTCTATCACCAAATCCTGGTGCCTTTACAGCTACACAAGTAAATGTTCCTCTTAATTTATTAACAACTAATGTTGCCATAGCTTCACCTTCAATGTCTTCAGCTATAATTAATAACTTCTTACCACATTGAACTATTTGCTCTAATATAGGCAATATTTCTTGTATATTACCTATTTTTTTATCAGTTATTAAAATATATGGATTATCTAATACAGCTTCCATCTTCTCTGTATCTGTAGACATATAAGGTGATACATATCCTCTATCAAATTGCATACCTTCAACTACATCTAACTCAGTTCCCATAGATTTAGATTCTTCTATAGTAATAACGCCTTCATTACCCACTTTTTCCATAGCATCAGCTATTAACTTACCAATTTCTTCATCAGCTGCTGAAATAGCTGCAACTCTTGCTATATCTTCTTTTCCTTCTACTGGCTTAGAAATTTTCTTAATTTCTTCTACTGCTTTATCAACAGCCATTCTTATACCATTTCTAATAAGCATAGGATTAGCCCCTGCAGTAACATTCTTTAAACCTTCTCTAATAATAGCTTGAGCTAATAAAGTTGCTGTTGTTGTACCATCTCCTGCAACATCATTAGTTTTAGTTGCTACTTCTTTAACTAATTGAGCACCCATATTTTCATATGGATCTTCTAATTCTATTTCTCTTGCAATAGAAACTCCATCATTAGTTATTAATGGTGAACCAAACTTCTTATCTAAAACAACGTTTCTTCCCTTTGGTCCTAATGTTACCTTAACTGTATCAGCAAGTTTATCAACTCCAACTTGCATAGATCTTCTTGCATCTTCTCCAAATTTCAACATCTTTGCCATTTATACCACTCTCCTATTCAACTATTGCTAATATATCATCTTGTTTTAATATCATGTATTCTTCACCATCTAATTTTACTTCAGTACCAGAATATTTAGAATATAAAACTTTATCTCCTACTTTAACTTCCATTTCTATTTTTGTACCATCAACAATACTTCCTGGACCTACTGCTACAACTTCTGCTTCTTGTGGTACTTCCTTTGCGCTTCCAGTTAAAACTATACCGCTCTTTGTCTTTTCTTCTGCTTCTAATCTCTTGATTACTACTCTATTACCAAGTGGTTTTATTCTCATAATAAGTCCCTCCTATATTTTAAATATTAAATATTTTCTAATTAACTATTAGCACTCGATAGCATTGAGTGCTAATACAATTATTATAATATCCTTTATGACCATATAATTCAAATATTTTTTATAATATTATATAGCTTTATAAGTTTAAAATTTGATATTACATACATATTACTCTCATTTACTTATATTTTCTCTTATTTTCTTTTTTAATTTTAACAATACACTTGTATATTTTATTTCCATTTATGTATTTTATTGTTTGGTTATGTTTTTATTAATAAAACTAGCCTATTAATTATTTTTTACTTATAACAATTAATATATGCATTAATATTTAAGTTATAATAAAATTAGGATATTAAATATATAAATGATTTTATTTAATATCCTAATTTTCTTATCACATTATTTCTTCTAAATCTTCTAATAATTCTTTTCTATCTTTTGCTGCTTTCTTAAAATCATATTCTTTACTTAATTTATATGAAGTAAAATCTTTTTCTATATTGGGATAATTAACACCTGGTATTGTTGAAAATCCCATTGAAAAATCTTTAAGAGATATTCCTGCTTCCTTAGTTACACAGTAATTCATAAAGGCTTCAGAAGCCTTCTTATTCTTTCCATCCTTTATCTTAGCTATAGGACATATTGTCCATCCTGTATTGTCTGGAACAATAGATTCTATATTGAATCCTGAATTTTTAACTATAAGTTGTTGATTTATAAAATTTACTGTCAATAAATATTCCCCCATTCCAACTTTTTTAGCTGGAGTAAATCCACTATCAGTAAATTGCCCTACATTGTTTTTTAACTTTTTAAAGAATTCTAATGCATCATCTTTTCCCATAGTTTGTACTAAATAAGATAAAAGAGTATATCCAGTTCCTGATGTCCTTGGATCAGCAAGTACTATTTCACCTTTAAATTTAGGGTTTACTAGTTCTTCTAGTGTTTTTGGTTTTTCAATATCATTGAATTCTTTTTCCCATCTATCTTCATTTATTGCTATTGATAAAGCTTCAACATATAATCCTATCCAGTATCCATCACTATCCATATATTCTATAGGGATTTCACTCGAACTATTTATAGTATATTTCTCTAAGCAATCATTCATTTTTAATAGTTCAACAGCATCAGCTGTACCCCCTAGAAATATATCTGCTTCTCCTAAAGTTTCTTGACTCTTAATTTTATCAGCTAATTCTTCTGTTGGATATCTTAAAAACGTGTAATTACATCCTGTTTTTTCTTTAAAACCATCAAGCAAAACCTTCGCTTCATCCTCATTAAATGCAACATAAACTACTAAATTCTCATTTTTAAGATTTGGTATTTCTTTACTACTAGCTTTACCACTAGATATATTACTAGAGCACCCATTAAGAATACAAATTATAAGTAAAACAAATATTAATAAAATACCCCTTCTTTTATTTAACATATTTTTACCTCCAATAAATATTACTGATTAAATAAATTGTCACATATATTATTTAAATCTCCCTCCATATAGAAAGAATTTACTATTTCATCACCATAATCTCTAACAATTACATAATCGTTCTCATAAATATCAAGACTTATTACATCATAACTATTTGAATCATCTTCTATTTTATTATCATGAAACTCCTCTGATTCTTCTCTATAAATTCTTATATGATAGTTCAAATCACCTTTATTGGCTACAGCCCATTCTAACTTTTTATTATCTATAATTCTTTTTAAATTCATTACTTCATCTTTTATTAAAACTTTATCATTACTACCACATTTTTTAGTATTATTATAAACATCTACAATTGTTATTTTATTCTTATCATTTATAAGTTCTGATAATACTGATGGTGTACAAAAAATATCATTAATGTAGTTTTTAATTCTATTTATATATGCCGAACTATCATTACCTCCATAATAAATATCATCTATTCTAAGTGTATTATTTAAATATAAAGTACCTTTTTCACCATCTAAATAATAAATAGTTCCTGTTATCTCATTAAACGAATTTTCTATTTTTGAATTATAAAAATTATTACTCTTAGGCATAGCCTCAACAATATTCCAAAATTCCTTTATTTCGTCATTGGAATTTATAATTAATTTACCCCATCTTCTACTATAAAGCTCTACTTTAACAGGTATTGAGTGGCTTGAATGCTGCATAACTTGTTCTTTATCATCTAAAACAATCAAATTATTGTAAATACTACTTTTTAAATATACATATATACTAGCTAATAATATAACTAGTATAACAAATAGATTTATCACTATTTTATAGTTAAAATTTATCATAAACTTGTTTCACCCTACTTTATATCAGTTTGAAATTGCATGTTTGAAACTTAATTTTACAGTAGTTCCATTCAAACTGCTTATCTCTATTTTTCCAGATTGTTTCTCCATAAATTCTTTACATATTGCTAACCCTAATCCACTTCCACCATATTTTTTTTGTAATGCTTTATGAGCAGTATAAAAATTTTCAAATACATTCTTTAAATCTTCTTTCGGAATGCCTTGTCCATTATCTATAATATATATTATTTCATAATCTTCATTATTTTCCATATATATGTCTATTTCAGTACATTCACTATATTTAATTGCATTATCTAATAGATTAAGTATAACTTGTTCCGTTTTTTCTTTATCTGCATAAACACTTTTACTAATTAAATTCATATTAAGTTTAATACCAAATTTATTCATTCTAGGATTTAACATCATTGCAGCAGTTTCAATTATAGACTTTATATCTACATTTTCATTTTTAACTTCTAATTCATTTTTGTTAAGTCTCGATAAATCAAGAAGTTGCTCAACAAGTTTTAATAATCTATTACTACTTTGTACTATGTATTTTACACATTGTTCAATATCTTTCTTTTCTTTCACTCTTAACAATAAATCTGAATATCCTAAAATTGCTGCTAATGGAGTTTTAAATTCATGAGTAACATTATCTAAAAATCTCTTTTGAGTTTCTTTTTCATCTTTTAAATTTTCAATCATAATCTCTATATTATTAGACATTATATTAAAAGAATTAGATAGATCCTCTATCTCATCTTTACTATTTATACTAATTTTCTTAGAAAAATCTCCAAATGATACTTTTCTCGCAATATTTTTAAGACTAACTATTGGTCTAACTATTCTATTAGAAAAGGAATTACTCATCATACTCGAAAATATTATTGCAACTATAGCAAATAAAACCATACTTAAAATAGTATTAGTTATAATTGTATTCTCGTTATTAAGATCGTATACATATCTTATACAACCTATAGTACCATCCGAATAATAAATTGGGCTTGAAAATAATATATAAGAAGATTCTTCAATCCTTCTTATAATATAAGATTTATTTCCTTTCAATGCCGTTACTACATCATCATCCTTACTTATATTAGGATAATTATCTGAATCTCCAATTAAAGATGAATTATTATAAATTTGAACTCTAAATTTACAATTATTAGATAAATATGTTGCTATAAAAGGACTCATCTCATTCAAAACGTTTTCTACATGAAAATCATCTTCCGTTTCTAAATATTTCATAATAAATGATTGACTTGTATAACTTTCTTTCCTTAGCATATCTATTGAATTATTTATTACTCGACTATACAGTGTATAAATTGTTACAACATATATACTCAATATAGCTATTATTAAAATAAATATATTCATTATTACTATTTTTCCTTTAATACCCCAATTCATGTGTTATACCTCTAACCTATATCCTACTCCATATATTGTCTTTATAACGTCTTCATTTCCTATAAGCTTTTGTCTAATTCTCTTTATATGAATATCTACAGCTCTAGTATTTCCTACAAAACTATATCCCCATATCTTGTCCAATAATTCTTCTCTTGTAAAAACTTTAAACGGATTCTGTACCATTAGTAAGATTATTTCAAATTCTATATGTGTAAATATGACTTCTTTGTCATCAATAAATACTCTTCTTTCAGGAACAATTATTTTTATAAATCCTTTTTCTATAATATCGTTTGTTTTATTTTTAATTTCATTTTTTCCAATAGCCTTAGCTTTATTTATTCTTCTAGATATAGCTCTTATTCTAAGTATGAGCTCTCTACTATCAAATGGTTTTGTTATGTAATCATCAGCACCAAGCTGAAGACCTAATAACTTATTGTTCAATTGATCTCTTGCACTAAGTATAATAATTGGAACTTCACTATTTATGCTTTGAAACTCATGTATAACCTCAAACCCATCTTTGTCAGGAAGCATTAGATCTAATACAATTAAATCAGGAGATTCGCTTTTAAATAGGTTTATGGCATCTATCCCACATTCTGCTGTTATTACTTCATAATTTTCAAATATAAGATTCATTTTTATTAAATTCAATATTGATTCCTCATCATCAACCAACAAAATTTTCATAAATCTCCCCCCTAAACATACCTATAATTTATATAATACACCTTTTAATAATTATATAGTAACTTTTTTTTACTTAATGTACATTTTTTAATATTTTAGTTTAAAAAATATGTAATTTCATTTTTTATCCACACATAATTACCAATTTATTTACAAAAAAAGAAGTCCTAAAAGGGCTTCTTTTTTTGCAATTTAAAATTATCTTTCTAAATCTATATCCTTATAGTCATCTATCTTAGAATTTTCTAATACATTTTTCATAGTAGCTTGTTGATTTACTTTATTAAATGATGATTTTGCTTTCATCGGTGATAATATTTTTCCTGATCCATTAATACATCCACCTTCACACATCATTCCTTCTATGAAATTTCCAGGTAATCTACCCATCTTAGCCATCATCATAGTTTTCTTAATCTCAGCTCCGCCTGAAACTTTAACTGGTTTAAATTCACAATCTATACCCTTATCTTTTATATAATTTTCAATAGCAGCAGTTAAACCACCACCAACTCCAAATCCTCTACCAAAAATTGAAGCTTCATCTACAACAATATCATAAAAATTAGCTGGATCTATATTAAATCCTTCAAATAATGCTAATAATTCTTCAAATGTTAATACATAGTCAACAGCATCTTTTATCGAATCTCTTAAAATTTCAGACTTCTTAGCAGTACATGGTCCAATAAACACAACTTTTGCATCTTTATCATTGGCTTTTATAAATCTTCCTGCTGCAACCATTGGAGAAACTGTTCCAGATATTCTATCTACTTGATCTGGCATCATTTTTTCTATATAACTTAAAAATCCTGGACAGCATGAATTAGTCATGTATGGATCCCCATTTTCCATTCTTTCAACAAATTCATTACTTTCATGTACAGTTACTGCATCAGCCCCACATGCTGCTTCTACCATATCTGTAAATCCCAATTTCTTTATTGCATTTTTAACTTGTCCATAGCCAGTTTTAGGACCCAATTGTCCTGTTATTGCTGGAGCCACAACAGCATAAATATTGGAATTATTAGTTAATTCTTTAACAATTTTAACTAAAAGACTTCTATCTTCTAATGCTCCGAAAGGACATGCAGCCATACAAGCACCACAATTAACGCATTTTTCTTGTTTTATCATAGCTCTTTTATCACTATTAATATCTAACGCTCCAGTTGGACAAGATCTTTTGCAAGGTCTCATATCCTCTGCAATAGCATCATAAGGACATGCTTTTTTACACATTCCACATTCTTTACATTTATCAGGATCTATATAAGCCTTACCATCCACATAAGTAATAGCTCCAAAATTACAAACACTTTGGCATTTATGTGCTATACAATTTCTACACGCATCAGTTACTTCAAATTTCTTAGTTGGACACATATCACATGCATTTTTTATAACATACAATATTTGCTTTTCATCTTCTATGTTTACTAACTCATCTGTACCTTTTCCATTTGGAATAAATCCAGATGCTAATTTTAATCTTTCTAATAATACTTCTCTTTCATGTACTACACTTTCTCTATATTGAGGTTCATTTCCTGGTAACATTTCATAAGGTATTTTATCTAAATTTTCTTTATTAATATTATCCTCTTTAGCTAACCTTACAATATTACTTAAAACATCATGTTTTAACTTTATAAGTTGATTTTCAAATTTGAACATATTACGCACACACTCTCCCAACAAATTATTATATTAATGTAATGATAGGGTAATTATACCATAATAATAATTAGATAGATGTCATAATCATATTATTCAAATTTTTCTGAATTTGCTATAATATTTACTAACTATAAGTTTTTGTAAATATAAATCAAATTTTATACTTTTATATTGTTTTCTCGTGCATAATAAAATAAATATTGTTGTGCAAATCCTGATAATTTTCCAAATTTATTTCTTGCAAATACTCTAATTTTATTTAGGGAACCCTCTTCTGCATTATAAAAGTGCATCATTGCACGCTTAACCCACACATCCACTGGAAATGCAGATGTTTTTCCCATTGAAAATAACATTATACAATCAGCAACCTTTGCTCCAACTCCTTTAAACTCTTGTAGAGCTGCATGGCATTCATCATCACTTAATCCTTTTATATATTTTAAGTCATATTTGTTTAACAATTCTTTTTCATTCTCTGATAAATTTGATTTATTACCAATAGAATTGTGTACATTTTCAATTGTGTCTATTAAATACTTACTTCTAAATGACGCTCCTGTTTCTTTTATTTCATCTAATTTAGCATCCTTTATTTGTTCTATTGTAGGAAATGCATAATATACTTTTCCTTTGTATTCAATTTTATTTCCCCATTGTTCAGATATTTTATTTACTGTCTTTCTTATAGATGGAATACTATTTCTAGCTGAAATTATAAAGCTAATAAGCATTTCAAATGGATCTTGATTCAAAACTCTAACTCCACTTCCAAATTCTATACTTTGTTTTAATAATTCATCTTTAGATAATTCTTCTTTTATAATAGAGTAATCTCTATCTAAATCAAAATAGTTTAGCCATATTTCTTTAAATTCTTTTTCCGTTGTATTATATATAAATACATCATCTTTTTTTTGAACTAATTCAATCAATTTACCAAATGCAATAACTATAAAATTATCATCTTCAATTTCTTCAAATCTGAAAATTTGGCCACACTCAAAAATATGCTTTAAGTTAAAATTTTTAACCCCTCTTATAATTACACCATTTTCACTAGTTTCTATACTTTTATAATCCATTAATTAAAATTCCCCTTTCTATCTTTATAATATAATAAGAATTTTATCTGAAAGAAATAACTCTTTTACAATATAAATAAATGTTTACACTAATATTTATTAGAATCTAATTTAAAATTGTTATCTCTATTTACAATACTTTCAAGAATATCAGCTGCTGTTTCAACCATAACTATACAAGTTCCTTCTTTTTTAGACTTTCTATATTCTTTCCTTAATTCAATACAATTATTACTTCCAAGCTTATTTTTAAATTTATTTATAAATTCTGTAGTCATTTTTTTAACAATAGGACTTTTATGTCCACTTATGTCTGTAAACATGATTCCAATTACAGCTATAGCTCCAGAAATCACCCCACACACATCGCCTATAGCCATTCCCCCGCCAAAAGCTGCCATTGTCTTTAATGCATCTTTAGATAAGTTTAAATCATATTCTTCATTAGAAGCATATATTAAGCATTCTGCACAATTTAAATCATATTTATCATCCCAATATTTTATTGCTGTTTCTTTTAACATATGAAACTCTCCTTATAAAAAATAATTATTTCTTAATACATTATATCACTCTAATATACTCTTAAAAATATCATAAATCAAAAAAATTCATATTAAAACAAAATTTTAATAAAAATAAAAAAAGACCCAAGCATAATGCTTGAGTCCAAAAATGTAATTTTATCTTGAATAGTCGTAGAAACCTTTTCCAGACTTTCTTCCTAACCATCCAGCTCTTACATATTTTCTTAATAAACTATGAGCTCTGTATTTAGTGTCTCCTGTTTCATTATATAAAACATCCATGATAGCTAAACATACATCTAATCCTATAAGATCTCCTAATGCTAAAGGTCCCATTGGATGATTTGCACCATATTTCATAGCTGTATCTATATCTTCAACAGAAGCTATACCTTCTGCTAATATTCCAATACCTTCGTTGATCATTGGAATTAATATTCTGTTTACAACAAATCCTGGAGCTTCTGCAACTTCTACTGGGTTCTTTTCAATTGCTACTGTTAATTCTTTTATAGCATCGAAAGTTTCTTGAGAAGTAGCCATTCCTCTAATGATTTCAACAAGCTTCATTACTGGAGCTGGGTTAAAGAAATGCATTCCAATAACTTTATCAGCTCTCTTAGTTGCTGAAGCAACTTCAGTGATTGATAAAGACGAAGTGTTAGATGCTAAAATAGTTTCTGGTTTACAGATTTCATCTAATTCAGCAAATATCTCTCTCTTTATTTTCATGTTTTCAATAGCAGCTTCTACTACTAAATCGCAGTCAGCAGCTAATTTCATATCAGTAGTTCCTGAAATTCTTGAAAGAATTTCTTCTTTAACTTCTTCAGTCATTCTTCCTTTAGCAACTTGCTTAGTTAAACCTTTGTTGATTCCAGCTATTCCTCTTTCAACAAATTCATCTTTTATATCTCTTACGATTACTTCATAACCATGTTGTGCGAATGCTTGAACTATTCCAGCACCCATTGTTCCAGCACCAAGTACAAAAACTTTTTTCATTGATAAATCCCCCTTAAATGTTTTATAAATATCCTTCATTAAAAGAAATATCTTTTAATGAAGGATTTGAAATATATAATAATTTTACACTATAATCTTTTAATTATTCAGCACTCTTTACAGCTTTAGCTTGAGCTATTAATTCTGGTAAAACCTTCTTAACATCTCCAACTATAGCATAATCTGCAACTTGCATTATTGGTGCAGTTTCATCTTTGTTAATAGCTATAATCATATCTGATTCTTGCATACCAGCAACGTGTTGAATTGCTCCTGAAATACCACAAGCAATGTAGATTGATGGTCTTACAGTCTTACCAGTTTGTCCAACTTGGTAATCTCTTTCTAACCAACCATTATCAACAGCAGCTCTTGATCCAGCTACAGTTCCGTCTAAAACTTCTGCTAATTCTTGTAATAAAGTAAAGTTTTCTTTTGAACCCATTCCTCTACCACCAGCAACAAGTATTTTAGCTTCTGATATATCTACAACATCTTTGTGTGCTTTAATGATTTCTACAACTTTAGTTCTAACATCACTATCAGCAAGTTTAACTTCTACTTTTTCTACAGTACAGTTGCTTCCATCAGTATTTACTTTACCGAAAACTCCTGGTCTTACTGTAGCCATTTGTGGTCTATGTTCTGGACAAGCAATTGTAGCCATTAAGTTACCACCGAATGCTGGTCTAGTAGCTAATAAAGCTCCATCTTCAACTTCAACATCTAATGATGTACAGTCAGCAGTTAATCCAGTTGATAATCTAGCTGCAACTCTAGGACCTAAATCTCTTCCGATGAAAGTAGCTCCTATAAATAATATTCCTGGTTTTCTTTCATTTGCTAAATCACAAATAACTTTTGTATAAGCATCAGTAGTGTAGTGTTCTAAGTTTTTGTCATCTGCAACTAAAACTTTATCTGCACCATGTTCTGCTAATGTTTTAGATAAGTTTTCAATATTATTACCTAATAATAAAGCTGTTAACTCAACTCCTAGCTTATCAGCAATTTTTCTACCTTCGCCAAGTAATTCTAAAGATACTTTTTGTAATTCGCCTTCTCTTTGTTCTGCAAAGACCCAAACGCCTCTGTAATCTGCTATATTCATAATAAATTACCCTCCTATTATCCTAGATGTAGTGTTTTTCTTGTAATTTGCCTAAAACGTAAGTTACTGCTTCTTTAGCTGGCTTGTTAACTACTTCGCCTGCTCCCTTAACTTCTTTAGTCATTGACTTTTTAACCTTTGTAGGTGAACCCTTAAGTCCTAATTCAGCCTTATCTACATCTATATCACCTGCGCTCATAACTTTGATTTCATTGTCGTTAGTTGAGAATATGTTAGCAACATTCATGTATCTTGCTTCATTTAATTCTTCAATTGCAGTTAATAGACATGGAGTTTTTATTTCAATCTTTTCATATCCATCTTCTAATGCTCTATTTACTAATAAAGTTCCTTCTCCCTTAGCTTCAACGCCTTGAACATAAGTAACTTGAGGAATATTTAAATGTTCAGCTATTTCTGGTCCAACTTGAGCAGTATCTCCATCTATAGCTTGTCTTCCTGCAAATACTAGATCGTAATCTAATTTAGCTATAACTCCTGCTAATGCTTTTGAAGTAGCTAAAGTATCTGCTCCACCTAATGCTCTGTCTGTTAATAGGATAGCTTCGTCAGCTCCCATACATAGTGCTTCTCTTAATGTAGCCTTAGCCATTGGAAGGCCCATGCTTATAACAGTTACCTTTGCACCTAAAGTTTCTTTTAATTGTAATGCACCTTCTAAAGCGTGCTTATCTTCTGGATTCATAATTGATGGAACACCATCTCTTATTAATGTACCAGTTTTAGGATCAATCTTTACAGCTGTAGTATCTGGAACTTGTTTTACACAAACTACTATATTCATTCTAAAGTCCTCCCTATCTATCTTAAAATGCTTCCTGCGATAACCATTTTTTGAACTTCTGAAGTTCCTTCATAAATTTCAGTTATCTTAGCATCTCTCATCATTCTTTCTACTGGATAATCTTTAGTGTAACCATATCCACCAAAGATTTGAACTGCTTTAGTTGTAACATCCATTGCAACTTCTGCAGCAAATAATTTAGCTCTTGCAGCATCTACTGAGTATGGTTGTCCATTTTGTTTCTTGCAAGCAGCTTTATATACTAAATGTCTTGCAGCTTCTATTTTAACGTCCATTTCAGCAATATACCATTGTAAACCTTGTTGAGCTGATAATGGTCTTCTAAATTGTTTTCTTTCTTTCATGTAATTAACAGCTTCTTCAAAAGCACCTTCTGCGATACCTAAAGCTTGAGCAGCTATACCAATTCTTCCTCCATCAAGAGTCTTCATTGCTATACCAAATCCTTTACCTTCTTTACCGATTAAGTTTTCTTTTGGTACTATACAATCTTCCATTACTAGTTCAGTAGTAGAAGATCCTCTGATTCCCATTTTATCTTCTAATTTACCAATTGAGAATCCTGGGAAAGATTTTTCAACTATGAAAGCTGAAATTCCTTTAGTTCCTTGGCTCTTATCAGTCATAGCGAATATTATAAAAGTTTCAGCAACTCCACCATTAGTTATGAAGATTTTTGATCCGTTTAATACATAATGATCTCCATCTAATACAGCTGTTGTTTGTTGTCCAGCAGCATCTGTTCCAGCACCCGGTTCAGTTAAACCGAAAGCACCGATTTTCTTACCTTGACAAAGTTCTGGTAAGTATTTTGCTTTTTGATCTGGAGTACCATGTTCATTTATTACTGATGCACATAATGAAGTATGAGCTGAAACTATAACTCCTGTTGTTGCACATACTTTTGATAATTCTTCAACTGTCATTATATATGAAAGAACATCTCCGCCTGCTCCTCCAAATTCTTTAGCAAATGGTATACCCATCATGCCTATTTTACCCATTTTTTCAACGTTTTCCATTGGGAATCTTTCAGTTTCATCCACTTCAGCAGCAATTGGCTTTACTTCGTTTTCAGCGAATTCTCTAACCATTTGTTGTACTAATTCTTGTTCTCTAGTTAATTGGAAATTCATTAAATTACCCTCCTTATTGATTACACTCTATTGATGATCAATTATATAAAAACCTTTTTAGATTTTTAACTTAATTTTAATTATTTATTTTGGAAATTCTTTTCTCTTCTTTCTAAGAAAGCAGTCATACCTTCTGTTTGGTCTTCACTTGAAAAACATTTTCCAAAATCTTCTGCTTCTATTAACACAGCTTTGTCTATGTCAACTTGCATTCCTCTATTTATTGCATCCTTACAAAGCTTAACAGCTATTGGAGCATTTGCTATTATTTTGTTAGCCATAGCTTTTGCTTCATCCATTAAACTTTCTAATGAAACTACTTTATTAACTAATCCTATTCTATAAGCCTCTTCTGCCTTGATTATATCGCATGTATAAATCATTTCCTTAGCTTTTCCTAGTCCAACTATTCTAGCTAATCTTTGAGTTCCACCAAAGCCAGGTGTTATTCCAAGACCTGCTTCTGGTTGTCCAAATTTTGCTTTTTCTGAAGCTATTCTTATATCGCATGCCATAGATAATTCACATCCGCCACCTAAAGCGAATCCTGAAATAGCTGCAATTACAGGCTTGTCTAAATTTTCTAATCTTAAGAAAACTTTATTTCCTAATTCACCAAATTCTCTACCTTGTTTTTCATTAAGATCTTTCATTTCTGATATATCAGCTCCAGCTACAAAAGATTTTTCTCCTGAGCCAGTTAAGATAACTGCATATATATTGCTATCGTTTTCTAAATTTTCTAAAACTGTGTCTAAATCTGTTAATGTTTCTGAATTTAATGCATTTAAAGCTTTTGGTCTATTAATTGTCACAATTGCTAAATGACCTTCTTTTTCAAGAATTACATTTTTTAATTCCATCTTTATAATCCTCCCTTAAACTTATATATTTAAATTATATTTTTTACTTAAATAAATTTGTATTTTTAGATTTTAGATATGGTAAAAATTAATTCTAAAATAATTCTCAGCAATTTATTTTTCAATTAAAATTGTTATAATATTAACAATTGAATTTAAAAATAAAAGGCTTACATTAGTCTTATCATGTCAACAATTGTCGCCAATTGTTATAATATTAACAATTGCTTGCAAAAAAATATGCAATCAATATCTTTCTTTTCTTAAATTATAATACTTATAATTATTATTTGCAATAAAATATTGTATTATTAACATATTTTTTATATAACCCCTCAAATTCTCACCTTATCTTTGTTGATGTAATTGATAAATTAATGTAGATACACTCTCACTTAAATGAACATTTTCAACTTTTACATCTTCTGGAACAACCAAATCTATAGGTGCAAAATTCCAAATTCCTCTTATTCCTCCATTGACTAGCTCATCACTAACCTTTTGTGCACTTTTTTTAGGAACACATATAACGCCTATATCAACTGAATCAGATTTAAGGAAACTTCCTAATTCGTCAATATCTCTAATTTCAATATCCCTAATTTTTATTCCAATAAGTTTAGGATTTGCATCAAAAATAGCTGTTATCATAATTCCCAGCTTATCGAATCTACTGTAATTAGCTATTGCCTGACCTATATTACCTGCTCCAATCAAAACAGCATTGTATTCCTTATCTAATCCCAATATTGAATTAATTTGTGTATATAACTCCTTAACATTATACCCATATCCTTGTTGGCCAAAATCACCAAAACAATTTAAATCTTGTCTTATTTGAGATGCTGTAAAGCCTATCTTTTCTCCAAGTTCTTTTGACGATATTCTATCTACATCATTTTTCATAAGTTCATTAAGATACCTATGATATTTAGGCAATCTCTTTATCACTGCCATAGATATATTCTTATTTTTATCCATATCATTACTCCTTATTTTTATTTATATTTAATCTCTTCTCTAAAAGTCTAATTTATTACTAATTATTGTAATATAAGATACACTTAAACTTTAAAATATTCATAAAATATTATTTTAACATACTCATTACTAAAATAAATGTTATTTTAATAACTTACTAAAAACACCTATAAAATACCCTTTAAACACCTATAAATCATGTTATTTTAATATGACTATAAGCAAATATAAAAATCATCTATATTTTATCATAATATAAAATTTTATTTTTTTCTAGGTTTATATTTAATAATTATACTTTATAAAAATTAAAAATGTTTACATATCAATATTAATTTAATTTTTTTTAAAATTTAAGAGCAGCTATAATAAAAACTGCTCTTATTAGTATTTTATTATTTACAATAAAATATAACTATTTTTTTAATTTAATTAATTTTTTAAACTTCTCATAGAATTTAATATAGCAATTAAAGTAACACCTACATCAGCAAATACAGCCTCCCACATATTTGCAATTCCTAAAGCACCTAATACTAATACAAACACCTTTACACCAAGAGCAAAAATTATATTTTGCCATAATATAGCATTAGTCTTCTTAGCTATCTTTATAGCATCAACTAGTGCTGTAGGATTATCTTTCATTAAAACAACATCAGCCGCTTCTATAGCTGCATCAGATCCTATCCCTCCCATAGCTATACCTATATCTGCTCTTGCAAGAACTGGTGCATCATTTATTCCATCACCAACGAACATTACTTTCCCTTTCGAAGTACTGCTAGATATTAATTTTTCAATTTCTAATACTTTATCATTTGGTAAAAGTTCACTTTTCACCTCATCTACCCCTATACTTTTCCCAATACTATTTGCTACAATTTTATTATCTCCTGTAAGCATTACTGTCTTCTTTATACCAATATTTTTCAATTTATTAATTGCTTCAATTGAATCTTCTTTTATTTCATCTGCTATTACTATATTTCCACTATACTTGTTGTTTATTACAACATATACTACCGTTCCTGGTTTTTCTACTTTTTCTATATTAATGTTATTATCCTCAAGTAACTTATAATTACCTAATATAACATTTTTCCCTTCAATTATAGCTTTTATTCCATGTCCTGATAATTCTTGGTAATTTTCTACATATCTTTTTTCTAAAATCCCATTAAATTCTTTTACTATTGATTGAGCAATTGGATGAGTAGAGAAGCTTTCACCTAAAGCCACAATTCTTAAAAAATCTTCTTTTTTCATATCTATAGAATTAATTTCTGTAACTTTAAATACTCCTTTTGTTAAAGTTCCTGTTTTATCAAACACAATAGTATCAACATTTTTTAAAACTTCAATATAATTTCCACCCTTTATTAATATCCCCTTTTTAGATGCTCCTCCAATCCCTGCAAACAGTCCTAGTGGTACAGAAATAACTAATGCACAAGGGCATGATATTACTAAAAAGATTAGTGCCCTATATATCCAGTCTGAAAATACTTCTCCTGAAATTATAATAGGAGGAATTATCGCAACAGCTATTGCTAAAAATACTACTATTGGAGTATATAGTCTTGAAAATTTAGTTATAAATTTCTCTGTTTTTGCTTTTTTACTACTTGAATTTTCTACTAAATTTAATATTTTAGATACTGTTGATTCACTAAAAATTTTAGTTACCTTTAATTTTATAACTGAGCTTAAATTTATACTTCCTGATAACAATTCATCATCTATATTTATTTCTCTAGGAAGTGATTCCCCTGTTAATGCAGATGTATCTACACTTCCTTTTCCTTCTACTACTATGCCATCAAGAGGTATTCTCTCCCCAGGTTTTATAACTATTAATTCATCAATATTAACTTCTTCTGGAGATACTCTTTTCTCCCCATATTCAGTAATTACATTTGCATATTCTGGACGTATATTCATAAGTGATGTTATAGATTTTCTTGATTTATTAACTGCATATCCTTGAAACAACTCCCCTATTTTATAAAACATCATAACTCCAACAGCTTCCGGATATTCACCTATTGCTAATGCTCCTATTGTTGCTATGGTCATCAAAAAGTTTTCATCAAAAATCTCACCTATTAAAATATTATTAAATGCAGTTTTTAATACATCACCACCAATTAAAATATAACTCAAAACAAATATAGATATATTTAAATAGCTATTTTCTTTAAATAAAACAGCTATTATATATAAGATTAATCCTATTATAAATATTTGATTTTCATAAAAAAATTTCTTTTTATCAAATAATTTTATTTTACTATTTGGTTCACATTCCTCTGTTTCTATAAAATTATCCTGATTATCGTGGGAATGTACATGATGTTTTTCATGATTGTGAGATGAACAGCTATCATGATTACAGCATGTTTTATTACACTTGTTATTATGATTTGTTTCATTAGTATTTAAATTGTAACTAATATTATCTTTTTCATTAATTACAATCACGTCTGGCTCCAATTTATTAACTATATCTTTAATTAAATTAAAGACTTTATCCCTATCCTTATTTTCATGCAATTTAACTGTTAATTTTCCTAATGAGAAATTCATATCAGCTTCATAAACATCTTCCATATCATTAACTTTTCTTTCAATTTTATTAGCACAATTAGCACAATCTAAGCCTTTAAGTGAAAGTTTAATTTCATTTTCCATAATTAATTTACGCCCCCTTATTCAGTAATATGTTTAAATCCTTCATCAAATATATGTTTTATATGTTCATCGTCTAATGAATAATAAATTACTTTGCCTTGCCTTCTGAATTTAACCAACCTAGCTGACTTTAATGTTCTTAATTGATGAGATATAGCTGATTGAGTCATACCTAAAAGAGCTGCCATATCACAAACGCATAATTCAGATTCAAATAATGCACATATTATTTTAATCCTTGTAGAATCTCCAAACACTTTAAATAATTCAGCTAAATCATACAATGTTTCTTCTTGTGGCAATGAGTCTTTTACCTTAATCACTGTATCTTCATGTATAATATTACATTTACAGCTTTCTACAAAATTAGTTTCATTATTCATAACAGTTCCTCCGTTTACATGTTCATATGTTTATTTGTTCATATGTTTTTTTATATTATATTCCTATTATTCCATTTATGCAACAAAAAAGAAACTTATAAAAATAAGTTTCTTAAAAATCTAATTATACTACCTTTGATAAACTACACTCATTTAAAAACACTTTATTTAAAACCATATTTACTATACTGTCACAAGCATAATAAGCATATGTTAAATCATTTTTAAAATCCATAGAGCCCTCATATTGATTTTGTAAATCATAAATAAATTCTTTAATATTATTTGCATCTATATTAGAAGTTATAATTCCATTTGAATTAAATTCTTTGGCAATTTTAGCTAAATCCTTTTCATACATAACATGATTTTTTACTTGACTTGTATTCTTAAATTCCCATCGATAATAATGAGGAGCACAAAAATAATCACATATGAAATGACAAATAACTCCAAGCTCTTCACTAAATTTATTTACAGACATTTTGTAATAAACATCTTGTAACGATAAAGAACATAACTTTTCAATCTTTTTAATAATCATATCTATACTCTCAATAAAATAATGCTTTATCATTTTATATTTAAGTACACAATCAGGTTTTATATTACCCCATATAAATCTATAATCATTGATTAAATAAATACTCTTACTGTTTGTATTATTTAAAATATTCTCTGCAATAAGTTTGTGAGTATTGATCATCAATTCTATACACACCCTCTCACTTGCTATTATTAATAAAAACATTTTTATTTTTAATAATAACTAATTCATATATTCTTATAATAGTATTATATAATATATTTTACAATGCTTTTATTAGCATTTTTTTCTGTTATTTTTAGAATTATAATATATTTTTTTTATAATTTTCTATTTATCCATAAATTTATTAATAAATTAAAAATAAGAGTGTTAAAAAGTATAATCATCGATTAAAAAATCTATCCTTTTTAATACTCTTATTTTTAAATATTATAAAAATTCATTATATTTATCTTCATCACTCAATTTATTTAGTAAATGCTTTATCTCTTGATCTTTATTTTTATCCATAACCAAAATAACATCTCCAGCATCTACTATCACTAAATCTTTTATTCCAAAACCAATTATTAAATTTTTCTCTCCAAATACAGAACAACTTTCACAGTCTTCCATATATACATTTTTAGATATGCTATTACTTCTATATTTACCTAAGAATCTACTTAGAGCATTAAAACTTCCTATATCATCCCAATTAAAATCACACTTTATTACAAACGCTTTTCTCGTTTTTTGCATAACACCAAAATCTATTGATATTCCATCAATAATTTCATATTGTTCTTTAACTACATCTTCTTCATTTTCTTCTCCTATATACTTATATATTTCCATCAATGATTTATGCATTTTAGGAATATACTTTTCAATTTCTCTTAAGATAACATCTGCTCTAAAAACAAACATACCAGAATTCCATAAATAAGTTCCCTTTAACAAGAAATCTTTTGCCACTTCTAAATTTGGTTTTTCTGTAAATCTAGCAATTTTATAAGTAGATATATTGCCTGTTGATCTATCTCCCATTTCTATATATCCATATCCTGTTTCTGGGCGTGTAGGCTCTATACCTAAAGTTACTATACATCTTCTTCTATTTGCCATTTCTACTGCTTGTGATAGGGTGTCTAAATATTCTTTCTCACCTTGAATATAGTGATCTGATGGTAACACTACCATAACTGCATCTGCATCTTGTTTTAAAAGTTTAACTGCAGAAAGCCCTATACATGTAGCAGTTTCTTTATTTGCAGGTTCTATAAAAATATTTTCTTTTTTTATATCTTGAACCTCTTCTTTTATTTTATCTTCATAATCTTTATTAGTTACAACATAAATATTCTCTCTATCTATTAATGGCTTTATTCTTTCTACTGTATTAACTAAAAAACTCTTCTCATTAATAATTTTTAAAAATTGTTTTGGTTGACTATTTCTTGATAATGGATATAATCTACTTCCTTTTCCTCCAGCTAATATCAGGCCGTATATCACGCATTTTCAACTCCATGTAATGATACTAATTCAATATATGTTTAAATATTAACATTTGTGAAAAAACAATTTATTTATAAATTAATCATAAAATTCAAAAACCATTTAAATACATAAAAGAACTACCCAGTAAATAAGTAGTTCCTTTAAACACCCAATATTAAATTTATTTATAAATTGAGAAAGTTATTTTTATAACCTAATAAATCCTTATTTAATTCTTTCCACAACACTTTTTATATTTTTTCCCACTACCACAGACGCATGGATCATTTCTACCAATAGTTATTTTGGGTTTAACTTCTGTAATGTTTCCACTTATTTCATTTATTGTAGCACCCCTATATTTCCAAAGCCTTATATTACTTAAAAACTTAGTTACTACACCTTTTACGTGATTTCTAAGTTCCAAATTGTTTGCATTTATTAATTCTAACAAACTATTTATTGTGTCATCCATACCATTATCTTGAATATCAAATGATAAATCGTCCATTATTTGATATACCATATCTTTTTTTATCTCAAATATATTAGTAAATTCCTTTAAAAATGACTTTCCAAATTTACTCTTATATATCCATTCTGAACCAATCATATCTAATAATTCATTTTTATTTATATTGTAATATTCTAAATCTTTATTATCTTTTTCTATATCTTTTAATAAATCAGACCAGTTTTCTATATTATTATTTATAAAAAATCCTTTTTCTTCTCTATATTCTCTGTAATAGTATTGAGCTTCTTTTATTATTTCATTTATGCTAAATTCATCTGAATTTTCTATATCATACCTTTGTAATAATGATGTAACATCTTTATTATTTACAATTCCATATGCTTTGTTTAATCCTCTATATAAATCTAATACTTCCTTATTTCTTTTTAGTATGTCTATATATTCAGTAGTATCTTTATTAGTTATTATATCTTGAACTATTTTTGGCATTAAAAATACTGCTTTTTCATCTTTTGTTGATGGAAATATAATTCCTTGTTGCATAAAGTATGCTGTTCTACTAAGTTCATACTCATCAATATCATCAAAGATTTTTACTCCATCATTATTAAGATAACTCTTCAGAATATTAAATCTTTCTTCTTCAAAATATATAAATTGATTTGCAATTATTTCAGTATATTCATTAAGAACTTTTTCTATTAAAGCATCTTTGTTTAATGTAGAAATTTTACTCATGCCTAAATTTTTAGCTATATTATATACAGCTTCTTTAGATAATGATTTTAATTGTTCTGATACTTCAAAAGAATATACTCCTTTTACAAACATTTTATTCATTTTATTTTCATATTTTTGAAACAAATCATCCATCATATTATCATATAATTCTGCTGATTCATCAGTTTCTTTATTTTCAATAAATTCATTATTTGTATCTTTATTAGAACATTCTTTTTTAACCAAGTAACTATTCTCCTTTTTCATCTAATTTTTATCTATCAAATATACATTTTATTATATAAATTAAATTTTATCTAAACATTATATGTAAATAATTAAAAATACCATGATTTATTTGCATATAATTGCATTGTAAAAATATATCCTTAAAATAATTCAAAATACATTATTTTAATCAATAAATTTTATTAATCTATCTTTAATCTTCATAGTTTCTTTATATCCATTATTATAAATCTCTTTTAATTTATCTTTATTTTTTTCAAATCTTCCTACATTCATCTCTATTGTTGGCCTAATAACTATTGCTTCATTTTTACTTTCTAGTTCCTTGCAATAATCTATTTGACTATTATATTCAATATGTCTATCCCTTAAAACGCATGCTAGTTTAGGATACTTCTTCTTATATAATTTATACGCAAATTTATTTCCTTTTGATTCATGCTTTCTATAACCTTCATTTCTTGTCAAAACTATTATATTTTTATTATTGCCATCAGAAATAGATTTTTTTATAGGTATAGCATCTACTAATCCTCCATCAGCATAAAGTTGATTGTTTATATTTATAAATTTAAACAAAAGTGGAATTGAACATGTAGCCCTTAGAATTGTATTTTTCTTATCTAAATACTCTTTATCAAAATACTCTACTTCTCCAGTATTTACATTAACGCTTCCAGCTAAAACTTTTCCATCAAATTTATCAAAAGTTTCATAATCAAAAGGACAATGTTCATTAGGAATTTCATCAAAAACAAAATCCATATCCATTATTGATCTGCATTTTAATAAATTATTATATCCAACGTACCTTTTGTGATCTATAAATCTCTCCATTACTTCTAAATTTCTACCTCTTTGTTTAGAAACAAAGGAATATCCATTAGTAATTCCTGCTGATACACCTACTATATATTTTATTTCTAAATTTATATCTATTAAAGCATCTAAGACTCCTGCAGTAAAAAGACCTCTAAATGCTCCCCCTTCTAAAACAAGACCTGTCATAATATTTAGTCTCCTTTATTTATAATTTACATATCATCTTACTACCAATATACAAATTATAAGACAAATCCCAATTTTTTTCTATAAGCACATATTGTTTATTTAAGCTTATTCACTATACTTAATACATTAAATAGCTATTAATAACTATTTATTTTAAATTTAAAGAGTGTAAATTATAAATTTATAACTTACACTTATCTTTAGTTCAATACTTGTATTAGCCACGTATTTTATTAAATAAACAACGAACTAAAAAAGAATACTATTAGTCCAGATATGATTACATAAATTAAACATATTTTAAAAGTTGAATTTAATATCTTTCCCTCGCTACCTACAAGACCTGTTGCTGCTGTAGCTACTGCTATACTTTGAGGTGATATCATCTTTCCTCCTGTAGCTCCTAACATATTACTAGCTGCTAACCAATAAGAATTTGCTCCTATAGAATTAGCCGCCTCTACTTGAAGTCCTCCAAATAAAATATTTGAAGATGTATCACTTCCAGTTACAAAGGTACCAAGAGCTCCTATAAGTGGAGAAATTAACGGATAAAACCCTCCTGTAACCATAACTACTACATCAGCTATTGACTTAATCATTCCGCTATATCCCATTATTTTAGCTAATGCAACAATTGAAATTATTGTTATTGCTGATTTAACCATTTGTTTCATTGTTTTTATTAATATATTAGTTATTTCCTTAAATTTAACACCTTGTATAATTCCTGCAATATAAGTTGATATAATTATTAAAGTTCCTGGGCTTATAAGTCATGTAAATGTAGACGCCTTTGATCCAATACCTTTATGAATATAAATTGAAGTTTTTATTAATGACAACGGCTTATATATTAAAGGAAACAACGGCGAACATATTATTATAAACATAAATAATAATATAAATGGTAACCAAGCCAATAAAGCATTTTTAGCTGAAACTGTATCTCTATTTTTTATAATTTTAATCTCATAATTAACATCTTTACTTTCTTTATAAAATTTATTTGCTATAAATACTGTAAGTCCCATTGATATAGCCCCACCAACAACTCCTGCCAATTCTGCTCCCATATACTTTGCAACAATAATTTGTGGTAATGCAAATCCTATACCAGAAACTAAAGTTATTCCAAATATTCCTTTTATAGATTTAATCCCTTTACCTGTCATAAAAACTAATAGAAAGGGTATTAAAATAATTAATATAGATAATTGAAGTGTTACTATATAAGATAAATATTTTACCTCTAATCCTGTTACTTCTGCTAAAGTAGTTACAGGAATTCCAATAGCTCCAAAAGCTGTTGGTGTTGTATTCGCTATTAGGCATATAATAGATGCAAAAATCGGATCAAAACCTAGGGCGGCTAAAATACTAGCTGGTATTGTTACTGCTGTTCCAAAACCTGATATAGCTTCAAGAAACCCTCCAAATCCCCATGCTAATATTAAAACTAATATTCTCTTATCATTTGTTACACTTGTCATCATTTTTTTATAATTTCAATGCTTCCTGTATAAACTGATAAATTATATGTGAACACTGCTCCTATAATTGTAATTATTATTGGCCACAATGCTAAGGCAACACCTTCAAATCCTGCTGTAATTGCTTCAAGCAAATCCATTCTCCAAACAAATATAGCAAGCAAAAATGTAATTATAAATGCTATTGGACATGTTTTATATCCAGGCACTTTAAATTTACCTAGTGAAATCATAATCCATAATATCGGCACACATGCTATTAGAAAGTAAAAATACATAAAAAATACCTCCAAAAAATTAAGTGAAATTAGTTTATGTAAAAAAACACTTCATATACTTAACTGAACTTCATCTTGAATTAATAACATTTAATTTAAGATAAATTTTTTATTAAAATTAAAATCTATTACTTTTATCAGACACTAGATTTTATTTTATAGTTAAAAATTTCACCAAATAATTTATTCCTTTCCCTTTCAACTTTTAAACAATATTTACTTATATCAATTTTTACTTATATCAATTTTTAATAGGCCTTTCAGCATTTAGACACAGTTTTATTTCTTCACAACAAAAAACAAGGGTGTATCAAAATTTGATACACCCTTTATAAAAAAAATTTATATAAATTGAGAGGTAATTTATTTAAATATTTTTCCTGGATTTAATATATTTTTAGGATCAAATGCTAATTTAATTCCTTCCATTACTGAAAGTACGTCATTTGAAAGTGATTCTTTTAAATATGGTTTCTTAGCAAAGCCTATTCCATGCTCTCCTGAAACTTGTCCTTTTAATTCTTTTGATTTGTCATACATGTCTTTCATAACTAATTCAAGTTTTTCATGCCATACATTTTCTTCTAATTGATCTTTTAAAATATAAATATGCAAGTTTCCATCTCCAGCATGTCCAAAACTCTTTATTCTAATATTAAATTTACTTTCAAGTTCATGAGTAAATTTAACAAATTCGCCTATTTTATTTCTTGGAACAACTACATCAACTTCATCCATTTCTGTAGTTAATGCCTTTATCGCTTCAAGGAAACATCCTCTAGCTGACCATATTGACTCTTGTCTTTCTTCTGTATCAGATATAAATACATCTATTGCTCCAGCTTCTAAACATATATTAGCTACATTTTCATATGCTTTTTCAATCTCTTCTGTTGAATTTCCATCAAAAGTTAATAAAAGATATGCATCTGATGATTTATCTGGGAAGCTCTTTCCTAAAAATTCTTCAGCTGCCAATATAGCTTCTCTTTGCATAAACTCAATAGCTGTTGGTATTGTTTTTGATTTAATTATTTTAGGTACTGTATCTATAGCTTTCTCTAATGTTGGGAATGGTATAAGTAAACTTAATGATTTTTTAGGAAGTGGTAATAATTTTAATATTGCTTTAGTTACTATACCTAAAGTTCCTTCTGATCCTATTAATAGATCCTTTAATGAGTAACCAGAACTATTTTTAACTACCTTTCCACCTAACTGTACTACTTCTCCATTTGGCATTACTACTTCTAACCCTCTTACATAATCTCTAGTAACACCATATTTTACCGCTCTCATTCCACCTGCATTTGTGCTTATGTTACCACCAATAGTTGCTGATTTCTCACCTGGATCTGGTGGATAAAATAAATCAAATTCTTCAACATATTTGCCTATTTCCATAAGCAATACCCCTGGTTCTAATGTAAGAGTAAGATTTTCTTCATCTATTTCTAATATTTTATTCATTCTACAAAGATCTATAACTATTCCACCTTTAATTGGAACAGCTGCACCTACAAGACCCGTACCTGAGCCTCTTGGAGTTACTGGAATAGAATTTTTATAAGCATATTTCATTATCTTTGAGACTTCTTCTGTACTTATAGCGTGGACTACTATATCAGGCATTTTCTTTATTCCACCTAATTCATCATGGCTATAATCTTCGTTTATTTCATCTCCAAAGAAAACTCTCTCTTTATCATTTTCTGCAATAGATAGTATATATTCATAATCTTTAACTTCAACATTTTTATAAGTCATAGCCTTATGCCTCCTTGCTCATTTTTATTTTTTCTATAAGTTGTGGAATAATTTCATATATATTCCCTACTACTCCATAATGAGCAACTTTAAATATAGGAGCTTTATCATCATTATTTATAGCAAATATATGTTCTGAATTATTCATTCCAGCTGAGAATTGAACTGCACCTGAAATTCCACAAGTTATTATAAGTCTTGGTCTTACTGTTCTACCACTTAATCCTATTTGTCTTTTAGCATCAACCCATCCTGATTCAATTAAAGGTCTAGTACATGCAAATTCTGCACCTAATAACTCTGCAAATTCCTTTATCATTGCTAAATCTTTTTCTGACTTAATGCCTCTACCAGCTGCTACTATTACTTCAGCATCACTTATTCCTACCTCTGTATTTTTTTCTTTAATTTCAAGAACATTAATCCCAGATTTAAGCTTATCCTTTTTAATGTCACATTTAATTATTTCACCATTAACATCATCTGTTCTTTCTGGTGCTGTCATTACTTTATATCTTACTGTTGCAAGTTGTGGTCTTGAATTAGGTGTAACTATTTGTGCCATTATATTACCACCAAATGCTGGTCTAATTTGTACTAAGTCTGTATCCTCTTTTATATCAAGGATAGTACAATCAGCTGTAAGACCTGTTCTAAATCTAGCAGCCATTCTAGGTGCTAATGATCTTCCTATTGTTGTAGCTCCAACTAATATTGATGATGGTTTTACATTTTTAATAAAATCTTCAAATGCTGCTGCATAAGGTTCTATTCTAAAATCTTTTAATTCTTCATCGTCATATACAAATACTTTATTTACTCCGTAATGTAATAATTCTTTTGCTTCCTCTGAAACTTTATGACCAATGAATACACAGTAAACAGGGTGATTTATTTTAGCTGCTAATTCTCTAGCTTTACCAATCAATTCATAAGTTACTGGATGAATTTTCCCATTGACATGATCTACGTAAACAGATATTCCTTTCCACAAATCCTTATCTATTGACTTAACTTCTTCTTCAATATATTCAATTGCTCCCTTTGGACCCTTCTTTACACAAAGCTTACACATTTTACAAGCTCCATTTATCTCAACTTTTCCATCATTTATTTCAAGAGCACCAAATGGGCATATTTTTATTAACTCTTTCTTATTAGTTATCTTTTCTTGATTAACAACTAATTTTGCCATAAATCATTCCTCCTTGATTAACGTTTTTATTTATATATCCTTAATAATCCTTTTTAATATTATTTATAAAAATCCTTAAACTCACTAAAAACTAATTTATAATTAAATAAACTTAAATTCTTTTAATTTATGTTCTATCTTTTCAGCTAACTCACTTGAATCGCCTATCCACATTTCTCTATCATCATTAACTTCTGGTGGGAATATTCTTTCAACTTGAGTTGGCGAACCATTTAGTCCATATTTCTTTTCATTTCTATCTTCAAAATCATTTAAACTCATAATTGAAATTTCTTTGTCTTTAGTTGCAATTTTCTTTCTATAAGATGGAAGCCTTGGTTCAAAAATTCCTTTATCTACCGTTATTAAGCAAGGATATGAAATTTCAACTACTTCTAAAGTTTCAGGCATATCCATTTCAACTATAATTGATTTTTCTTTAATTTCTATGATTCTCTCAACATTTGCTACATGAGGTATGTCTAAGTACTCTGCCATTTCCGGTCCTACTTGAGCTGTATCTCCATCAGTAGTTTGCTTTCCGCAGATTATCAACTCAAAATCCCCCATTTTTCTTACTCCTTGAGATATTGTATATGATGTAGCTAGAACATCAGCACCTCCAAATTTTCTATCTGATAATAATGCGCCCTCATCAGCACCCATACTATATGCTTCTCTAATTACGCTAAGTGCTTGATTAGGTCCCATACTTAAAACTTTTACATTTCCACCTTCATTTTCTTTTATTCTTAATGCAGTTTCTAATGCATATAAGTCATATGGATTCATTTTTGAATCTATACCATCTCTTTTTAATACTCCAGTAACTGGATCAACCTCTACTTTTGAAGTTCCTGGTACTTGTTTAATACAAACTAAAATATTCATGTAAATACCTCCTAAAAAACTATATTTTAAAATCCAAATAGTGGTCCACAGAAATATATTAATAATCCTGAAAACACAATGTAGAATAAATGGAATTATTATTATCATTACAGCTAATTGAATTGTTATTGCATATGATAATTGATGTATATCTAACCCTGTAATTTATGCTAATGTGATTATCGGCAATCCTATAGCACCAAAAGCTGTAGGAGTTGTATTGGCTATTAAATAAATAATAGCTGCAAATACTGGTTCAAAACCTAATGCTGCAAGAATACTTGCTGGTATTGCTACCGCCGTTCCAAATCCCGCTATAGCTTCAAGAAATCCTCCAAATCCCCAAGCTAAAATAAGTACTAATATTCTTTTATCTGTTGTTACGCTTGTCATAATTCTTTTTATAATGTTATTAAGAGAGCTATAGGGCATGCCTTATGGCCTGCAATCTTAAGCTTTCCTAATGAAATCATAAGCCAAACAATAGGAATACAAGCTAAAACAAATAAAATGTACACGGTTATCCCTCCATTTTGGTAACATATCATACCAATTTGCAATTGGTATTACCACTTACAATTATTATTATATATTTAAAAGTTTGCCATGTAAATAATTGTTATTAAATTAACAGAAAACATTTACATTGAATTTATAATTGCAAGTATACTTATTTTTATCTAGAGTTGTATTTTCTCTCCTCTTTAACATAATAAAGTCTAAAATTTTCCACAAAAAAAAGTTTCTATAAAAATAAAAAATATCTTTTTATTTTTATAGAAACTTTTTGATTGATATTTTATTAACAATATTTCACTTAAGAATAATCTACTATTCTTCATATCCATATGCTTTCCATATCAAGTCAAAATGTTCTAACATTGCATTAAATACTTGTTTTTCATTTCTAAACTTTAATGCTCTTACTAAGTTTTCATGTATTGTTAATAATATTTCTCTACTATTACCTGTATGTAAAATTTGCATTCTAGATGATTTTATAAATTCATCCATAAGCTGAGATATTACTTCAAGTATATTAATAAGTAAAACATTTCTTGCTGCTTTTGCAAGAAGATAATGAAATTTAATGTCTAATTCTAAACTTTCCTCCTCTGTCCCGGCTTCATACATTCTATCTAGTATAGCACTTAAATGATCCAACTCATTATCTGTTATATTTTTTGATGCTAATCTTCCACATTCTAGTTCTAGTGTTTTTCTTAAATCATACATTTCTTTAAGAGAGCTTTCTTGAAGCATAAACATAACTGACAATGGCTCAAAAAGTGAATTATCAAAATTAGTTTTTATATAATTTCCTGCACCTTGCCTACTTTCTATAAGGCCTACAACTTCTAAAGCTTTTATAGCTTCCCTTATTGAAGTACGTGAAACACAAAGAGACTCTGCCATTTCTCTTTCAGATGGAAGCTTATCACCTTTCTTGAGTTCACCACTTTTTATTTTAAATTTTATCTGTTCTATAACTTGATCGTATACTTTTGGTGTCTTAATAGGTGTAAACATAATAATTAATCTCCTCTTCAATAATATTTTTAATTATATTATAACTAAAAATTAATATTAATTACTAGTTATAGTAAAATTTAATTGACAAAATTTTAAAATTAGAATATATTAGTTTTAAAGAATATTAAATTTAATATTGAATTAAGAGGGAGTAGTTATAATATAACATCAACATGCTCGGTTATTTATTTACCTGGTGTTATGACCTTTGTGGTGACGAGACTTTTAATATGATTTCAGAATTCTGAAATCATATTAAAAGTCTTTTTTTGTTCATTAAGCATTTCAAATGAAATAATGAGCAAACTATATAATAATATTGCTTATTATTTTTTATATATGATAACTAATATAAGAAGGAGATTGAATGATATGGAAAAATTTTTTTGTAAAAGTTCTGAGGATGCTTTAAAAGATTTTAATGTAACTTTAAATGGTCTTACTGAAGAAAAAATAAAAGAACATTTAAACAAATATGGGGAAAATACATTGACTGAAAAAAAGAAAAAAAGTATTATCACTGTATTCTTAGAACAATTTAAAGACTTGCTAGTTATTATTTTAATAGCTGCCGCAATAATCTCAATAGCAACGGGAAATATTGAAAGTACTATAGTTATTTTAGTAGTTATAACTATAAATGCTATTTTAGGTACAGTTCAATATGTTAAAGCTGAACAATCATTAAGTAGTTTAAAGGCACTGTCCTCTCCTACTGCTAAGGTTATTAGAAATTCTAATAAAATTGAAATTCCATCTAAAGATGTACTTCCAGGTGATATCTTAATATTAGAAGCTGGTGATTTAGTAGTCGCAGATGGAAGAATACTTGAAAGTTTTTCATTACAAGTTAATGAAAGTTCTCTAACAGGAGAATCAGAAAGTGTTAATAAAATTTCTGAAAAAATTGATAAAACTGAAGTAGCTTTAGGTGATCAAAAAAATATGGTTTTTTCAAGCTCTTTAGTTACCTATGGAAGAGGTACAGTCCTTGTAACAAGTACTGGTATGAATACTGAATTAGGCAAAATTGCTACTTTAATGGAAGAGACTCAAGAAAAAAAGACTCCTCTTCAAGTGTCTCTAGATGATTTTTCTAAAAAATTAGCTATTGGCGTAATAATTATTTGTGCAATTGTATTTGCTTTAAATGTTTATAGAAATAATACTATTTTAGATTCATTAATGTTTGCTGTTGCTCTTGCTGTTGCTGCTATTCCAGAGGCTCTTAGTTCAATAGTTACTATAGTCCTTTCTATGGGAACTCAAAAGATGTCTAAAGAACATGCAATAATTAAAAATCTTAGAGCAGTTGAAGGATTAGGCTGTGTATCTGTAATTTGTTCAGACAAAACAGGTACATTAACTCAAAATAAAATGACAGTTAAAAGTATTTTTGTAGATGATAAATTAATTACTTCTGAAGAAATTGATTTAAATAACTCACTTTCAAAATTTTTAGTAGACAGCTCTATTCTTTGTAATGATTCTACATCTGTTGATGGTAAAGAGCTTGGTGATCCAACTGAAGTAGCCTTAACTAATTTAGGACATAAATTTGATATAAATGAAATAGATTATAGAAATAATCATCCTAGACTAAGTGAGATTCCTTTTGATTCTGATAGAAAATTAATGAGTACTCTTCACAATATAGATAATGAATATTTAATGATTACTAAAGGTGCTATTGATGTATTATTAAAGAGATCATCACTAATAAAAACCTCTAAAGGTGTAAGAAAAATTACTGAAAAAGATATTACTGATATAAATAATATGAATCATAAGTTATCATCTAATGGATTAAGAGTCTTATCATTTGGATATAAAAAATTGGATGGTAAAAAGGACCTGTCTTTAGATGATGAAAAAGATTTTATATTTATTGGCTTAATTTCAATGATAGATCCACCTAGAGAAGAATCAAAAGCAGCTGTTAGAGATTGTATTAAAGCCTCAATTAAGCCAGTAATGATTACTGGTGATCATAAAGTTACAGCTTCAGCTATTGCTAAAGAAATAGGTATAATCCAAGAAAATGATATATCAGTTGATGGTATTGAATTAGATAAAATGTCTGATAAAGATTTGTTAGATAAATTAGAACATATTTCTGTTTATGCTAGAGTATCTCCAGAACACAAGATCAGAATAGTTAAAGCATGGCAAAGTAAAGATAAAATAGTCGCTATGACTGGTGATGGTGTAAATGATGCTCCTGCTTTAAAACAAGCTGATATTGGTATTGCAATGGGTATTACAGGTACTGAAGTTTCTAAAGATGCTGCTTCTATGATATTAACTGATGATAACTTTGCAACAATAGTTAAATCTATAAGTAATGGTAGAAATATTTATGCTAATATAAAAAATTCAATTAGATTTTTACTTTCTGGAAATACTTCTGGAATATTAGCTGTACTATATTGTTCATTAAGAGCTTTACCAGTACCATTTGCTGCTGTTCATTTACTATTTATAAATCTACTTACTGATAGTTTGCCTGCTATAGCAATAGGTATGGAAAAATCAACAAGAGATGTTTTAAATGAAAAACCTAGAGATAGCAAAGAATCTATCTTAAATAAAGGTTTTGTTAAAAGTATACTTTCTGAAGGATTACTAATCGCAATTGCTACTATTACAGCTTACCATATAGGATTATCTAGTGGCCCTGTTGGTACTGCTAGCACAATGGCATTTGCAACTTTATGTTTAGGTAGATTGTTCCATGGTTTTAATTGTAGAGGAAGAAAATCTATATTCGCATTAGGTTTATTTAAAAATAAATTTAGTTGGATAGCTTTCGGAATTGGGTTACTACTATTAAATGCAGTATTATTAGTACCTCCACTACAATCATTATTTGAAGTTATACCTTTAAGCGGATCAAATTTAGGATATATCTATCTATTTGCTTTCCTTCCAACATTAATAATTCAAATATATAAATTAATTAGATATGATTCAGAAAAAGATGATTATATAAACACTGAAAATAAAGGCGGTAAAATTAAGGAAAAAAAGCAAGTAGCTTAAAGTAAAATATTAAGAGTTAAATGGCAAGTTCTTGTCCTTTAACTCTTATTTTTTATATAGTATACTAAATTTAAAGTATTATGATAAATTAAACTTATGGAGGATACATGAAAAATTTAATTGAAAAAGCAAGTATTACACATGAACTAAATAAAGATGAGATATTACAATTACTATCATGCGACAATATAAATGATTATTTATTTAAAGCTGCTGATAAAGTTCGTGAAAAATCTTTAGGTAATATTGTTCATTTAAGAGGATTAATAGAATTCACCAATATATGTAAGAGAAACTGTTTATATTGTGGATTAAGAAGAGATAATAAAAATATAAAAAGATATAGATTAAGTAAAGAGGAAATTATAGATTTTGCCAATAAAGCTGTATCTTATGGTTATAAAACTATAGTTCTTCAAGGTGGAGAAGATGACTTTTTTACTAAAGAAAAAATGGTGGAAATAATAAAAGAAATCAAAAATTTAAATGTAGCATTAACATTAAGTTTAGGTGAAAAGACTTATGAAGAATATAAAGCTTTTAAAGAAGCTGGTGCTGATAGATATTTACTTCGTATTGAAACAACTAACAAAAAACTTTATGAAGAAATGGACCCTATGATGAGCTATGATGAACGATTAAAGTGTCTAGAAAATTTAGGAGATTTAGATTATGAAGTTGGGACAGGCATATTAGTTGGATTACCAAATCAAACATTAGATTCTTTAGCCGATGATATTTTATTTTTCAAAAAATTAAATGCTGATATGATTGGTATTGGTCCTTTTATCCCTAATGAAGATACACCACTTAAAAACTCTCAAGGTGGAAATTTAAATTTAGCTTTAAAAGTAATGGCTATAACTAGATTGTTACTTCCTGACATAAATATTCCTGCTACTACTGCAATGGAATCATTGCATAAAAACGGTCGTATATTAGCACTTCAAAGTGGTGCTAATGTAGTTATGCCAAATGTAACTGAAGGTGAGTATAGAAAGCTCTATGCATTATATCCTGGCAAGATTTGTACTGGAGATACTCCTTCTCATTGTAGAGGATGTATAACTGGGAAAATAAACTCAATTAACAGAGAGATTTCTGATGGATATGGATTTAGAGGAAATCAAAACAAAAATTCTCATAATAAATAATTAACTTTATAGATTTATTTAAAAACAATATTGATATTCTAGTATAATTTCTAAGTTCAATTGTAATTTACTTTTTTAGAATTCTGACTAAAAATTTTTTATTAATTGCTTATCAATAGTAATTATATGAATTTTATATTTGATAATATTAATTATCGTAATTCATTGATTAGATTAATTTTGATTTTCAGAGTTTTTTAATAACTGCTCTTGTCCATGAACTTTATACTAAAATATCAATTTTAAATTATTAATTATCTAATATATTTTTAAATCCTTGACCTAATACTTCTGTTATTTCATTTACTGTTATAAATGCATTAGGATCATTCTTCATCATAAATTGCTTTAATTTAATAAACTGAGTTCTGCTTAATATTGTTAGAATAACGCAATTTTGTTTTTTAGTATATCCACCTTTTCCATAAAAAACAGTACACCCTCTCGCAACATCTTTCATTATGTAATTTGCTACAAGTTCTTCTTTATCAGTAAAAATCATAACTTGTTTTGATAAATTAAATCCATCTATAAATTTATCTATTAAAATACCAGTTAAGTACACACTTAACAATCCAAATAATCCCAGTTCTATACCAAATGTATAAATTGCCAATAATATAACCACTGAATCTGATATTAATAATCCTTTTCCAAAATCCATATGACAATACTTACTTAATATTTTAGCTGTAATACTAGTTCCTCCTGTGGTTGCATTTTGAGTATACATAATTGCTGTTCCCATAGCTACTAGTACACTTCCAAATATAGTTGCTAAAACTAAATTATTAGTTATTGCTACTGGTTTATAAAATTTTTCTACAGCTGATAATATGAAGGATAAACCAAATGCTGCATACATACTCTTTATTCCAAAACTACCGCCAATAAATATAAAAGCAACAATAAATAATACAATATTACATACAAGCATTACTATTCCAGGTTCAATTCCTAAAATTTTATTTAAAATTAATGCTAATCCAGAAACTCCTCCAGATGCTATATTGTTGGAATAGAAAAACATTTCAAGACCAATTGCAACTATTATAAGACCTATAGTTATTATCATATATTCTTTTAAGAACTTCTTCATTATACCCTCCTTTAAGCCTATTATCTCTAACGTAAATATTATCATGTAAATAAGATGTATAAAAGCCTAACTATAAATAAAATTTTCATCAAATAAATTTATTGGAATTTTAAATTCTGGAATTCCATATACATATGGTGCTATATCATATAATTGATAATATATTATAAGATTATTTTCATCCAAATAAAAATTATGATTTTCATCTATACCTTTAAATATTTTTCCTGAATCAAAATAATTGTCAGGATTCATTCTTATTTGCTTTTCAATTTCTTTATTTATTATATCTAAATAATTATATCCTGATTTAAATAAATCATTTAATTTTAAAAATTCTTCTTTATTTTTATTTATTGTATATGAAGTCCTAGTAGTCATTCCATGTGCTCCACCTAAAAATTCATAATAATCATTATAAAAACTTAAAATATTATTATCGTTTCTACTAACAATATACTTAGATAATATTTGATACGGAAAATTAGGAATATTTTCTTTAAAATATTCTGCTGAAGTTTTTTCTGCTTCTATTACATTTTTCATAATATCAGAATTTATTTTTGAATTTATATTATCTACTTTATTTTTATCTTTTCCACCTTCAATTTGCAAAATTCTAATATCTTCTATTAAATAACTTAAATTTTTATTTATAGACTTTTCCACAATTTTTAGATTGTTGTCGTTTTTTATTATATTATTTATAAACATGTATTGTGGATAACTTTGTGATAACATCAAGGGAATTAAAAATACTGATATAATATTTGAAATTAAATGCATTATCTTATTTTTTCTCCTTCCATAAAAACATATATAAAAAAAATATCAACATAATACACAGATAAATTTTTTAGATAAATTTAAATTTATAACAGGTTATCCACAGGCAATTGTGGATAATGTTGATAAGTTGTAAATTTCTTTCTTTTTTGTTTTTTTATTATAAAAAAATATTATGTTAAAATATGATTATTATGTTTATATTATATATAAAGACTTAAATTAACTAGGAGGATATTATAATTGAAAATTTCAAATAACTTTTTCACAAAAAAAACAATCATTATATCAACTTGTATTTTAATTTGTGTAATTATTTCATATTTTATGTATAATAACTTATTCTTAAAAAACACTGTTGATAAAAATTTAAATAACTCTACCACTAATGAGACTATTGATAATAATAATACAGAAATTAATGATAAAGATAAAGAAATCTCTAATGTTGAAGATGAAAAAGAAATTAACACAAACAATGATTTAAAATTAACCAATGATAATATTGGAGTTCCAGTATTATATTATCATTCAGTTAAAAATTCTGAAAATAATGAGGTTATTATAGCTCCTCAAAAACTTAGAAATCAACTTAGATATATAAAGGATTCTGGATATACTACTTTAACTCTTAAAGAATTAGAAAATCATTTATTAAACAATACTCCCATTCCAGAAAAAAGCATTGTAATTACTTTTGACGATGGATATATGGATAACTATACTAATGCATTTCCTATATTAAAAGATTTAGATATGAAAGCTACTATATTTTGTATTACTTTTGAATTAGATGGAAAATATTATCTTTCTGAGGAAGCTATAAAGAAAATGTCTGATTATGGAATAGATATTCAAAGCCATACTGCTGGTCATCCTGATCTTACTAAGATGACATATGATGAACAATTAAAGGAATTTTTAGAATCTAAAGAAACATTAGAAGCAATTACTGAAAAACCGGTTACTAGTATTGCTTATCCTTATGGGAACTATGATGATAATAGTGTAAGAGCAGCTAAAGATGCTGGCTTTAAATTAGGATTTACTACAGATTTAGGCCTTTCTGATAGAGGTGATAATCCACTATTACTTAATAGAATCTATATAAGTTCTAATTATGATATGGATACATTCAAACAGCTATTAGAAAACACAAAAAAATAACATACTACATTTTATATATATCTGATTTAAAATTTAATTCTAAAGGGAATATATTAACTTATTATTCTTTGCTTAAATTATTTCATCAACTAAGCTTATAAATATATCAATATTTTTTATTCAATATACCTAAACTAAAAGATAGAGGTCTAAATTAAAATAATTTTAGCCTCTATCTTTTTATTTATTCATATGAACTTGTTGTTAATTTATGTTGATTTCCACCATTATTTATTAAAACAGAAATTTGACTCTTATTCTCGCTTTTATTTTTTTCATTTACTTCATTTAAATATTTGCTTGTTTCTTTTAATATACCATATTTTAAAGTTTCACCATTTACAGTTATTAATATTTTATTATCTGAAGGTATCATTTCATTGTTAATTGCATAATCTAAAATTTCTTTTATAGACTCATCAATATCTTGATGTAAAACATCAGTTGAAATTATAAGTTTACGACCCTTTTCGCTTGCAGAATATGAATATATAACTTTATCTAAAAAATTGCATTCTAATTTTATAGCTGATGTTGTATTTACTATTATTGTGCTTTGTGGTTTACAGTAATGTGAATATAAAGACATCCCCATTATCATTATTAAAAATATCAATATACAAACATGTATCTTATAATACCTAAAAGTTTTTTTCTGTTGCCCACTAATTTCTTGTCCAATTTTAATATTTTTATCACACTTTATTTTAATTAATTCTCCATTTGATGTTAAAATATATGCGCTATTATTTAAGCTTTTTAATACTAACCCCCTAAAAAACTCTGTTTTTTTTATATTATTTAAAGTTGCTACATTATTTGATTTTTCTTCTATCTTTAAATATTCTTGAATTAATTTATAATTTTCGTTTGAAAAAATAACATAATAAAATAAAATATATTCTTTCCATGTTCTTAAAAATTCTTCACTAATATCAATTTTTTTACAAACATTCCTTATAGGTAATTCTCTTTTTCTTTCAACAGAATCCCTTAAATTTTCATCCTCTAATATATAATAAGAGATATTTAAAATTATATTACGCTGCTTTTCTTTAGGAGGATAGTTAATTAAATCCTTAAGTAGAATATTGTATGCAGGTAATCTTTTTAAACATGATTCTATTTGCTTATTTCTATTTATATCTATTTTTCCACCTATTAATAATATATTTGGTGATGATGAAAAGACATATCTAATTTTTAGCTTGTCCATTTTATTTTTCCTCCAATTGAATATTATAATATTTGATTTAATTAATATTATAAATATCAAAATTAACTATTGTTTCATATGATGTTATTATATCATAGAAATTTATTTTACTGCTATCCACATTCAACTTCACCTTAAGCAATTTATCTATAATCTCCAATTATCATAATATTAAAAGATGAATCTAGTACTTAAAAAATAATATATTTATGGAGATCAATATGAGAAAAAAAGTTATATATGTAGATTTTATAAAAAAGCGTAAAATAAATTTTTTTACTTTTATTTTCAACCGCCTCATTTCTTATATACATGTTAAATTTTCTTCAGAGTTTCTTGATAATAATTATTTAACTGATAATAATAATACTAAAATTGATTACTATAAATTTAAATGATAAAATTAAAATATGTTTATTAAAATTTATTTTAACTTGAAAGGAACTTTGTTATATGAGAGTTGGACTTGGATATGATGTTCATAAACTGGTTGAAAATAGAAAATTAATTTTAGGTGGAGTTGAAATTCCTTATGAAAAAGGATTGTTAGGTCATTCTGATGCAGATGTTTTATTACATGCAATAATGGATTCATTATTAGGGGCTTGTGCATTAGGAGACATTGGTCGCCATTTTCCTGATACTGATAATAAATTCAAAGGAATATCTAGTATAAAACTTTTAGAAGAAGTAAATAAATTAATCATAAAAAATGGATATATTATAAATAATATTGATTCTGTTATTATTGCTCAAAAACCAAAACTTGCTCCATATATAGAAAATATGAGGGTAAATATATCTAATGCTCTTAATATAGAGATTGATAAAATTAATATAAAAGCCACTACAGAAGAAGGTCTTGGCTTCACAGGAAGCATGCTTGGAATATCATCGCAAAGCATATGTTCTGTTATTAAAAAATAATACTTTAAGGGTTACTAGAAATTTTCTTATTTATTTCTAGTAACCCTTATTATTTTTATAAAATATTATCTTATATTAAAACACTTCTGTTAATTTTTTTAATAATATTTTTCTGAATTTTTCTCCTTTTGTTTTATCCTTAGCTGCATTCTCACAAATGTATTTCCATTCTTCTAAAGATACACCTATTTTTTTTTCTAACTCTTTTTCTGTGCTAGTAATTAAACTAGATGATACTACAAAATCACCTAATTCTTTAGCATCTTTAAATATTTTTATATATATAAACTGATTACTATCTCCACTCCATCTTACGTTAAAATCTCTTATAAACTTTTTTACCTCTAAATTAAGTTTGCTTACAGGAGCATCCCATAAACTATTTAATTTTTCATAATCATATCTCATTTTTTTAGCTATATCTTTATTTATTTTTTTAAGCTTTTCGCCTTCTCTAACTATAGCTTCAACTGGCAAAGATGGCACTTTAGTTACTAATCCTTCTTTTCCATGTATCCATTTATAAAAAGCCTCTTGTAAAAATGAATGTTGAAAATATCCAAGCAAAGTTTTAGGGCTAGGCATATATCCCCAAATACTATTCACCCCTGCACTTTTATTAAAAATAAGAGTATGGAAATAAAGACTTCTTTCACTCGGAAGTTCATCCATAAACATATGACCTCTTATCGTTTTATTTTTACTGATTATATCATCCCAATATTTAAATGAATTATATTTTTCCTTCAACCCAATCACCATTCTTTCATTTATATTTAAACCATTTTATTTTATATTCCATCTATTTAATTATATTATATAGTATATAATACTATTTTAACAACTTTTTTATACTATATTTTTTTGTATTTTTACTACTAATATAGTTTTTAAATTATATTACTATTATTGGTATTTACTTCTATAAATATTCTATTAAACATCATATAGTTATAATTCTCAAATTAAAAGAGAACAAAAAAAAGTATATTTTCAGACTAAAAGTCTGAAAATATACTTTTTCATTAATATAATAATTTATAAAATTGGGGATTGGTAAATCGTTTTTTATTTATTTAATCAGTTTAATTGGTTAACTTATTAATTAGCTTTTTTAGCTGCAATATTATGAGAATTCCATGTGAATGATAAGAAGAATATTGCTAAAACACATGAAACCATTAATAATATGAATCCACCGTCCCAGCTAAACTTATCAACAACAGCACCCATTGCAACTTCTGCTGCAACTTGTCCACCCATGTATCCAAATAGTCCAGTGAAACCAGCAGCTGTTCCTGCAGCTTTCTTAGGTACAAGGTCTAATGCACTAACACCTATAAGCATAACAGGTCCGTAGATTAAAGCACCGATTGATGCTAAAGCACAATTGATTGCCATTGGGCTTGAACTCTTCCAATAAACAAATGTTGCAACTGCAACTCCAACCATACAAATGATTCCTATTGGAGCACGTCTTCCATGGAATATGTGATCACTAATCCATCCAACTATAATAGTTCCTGGAATAGCTGCATATTCAAATAAAGCAAATGCTATAGATGAATCTTTTGGATTAAAGTGTCTTACTTCTTGTAAGTAAGTTGGAACCCAGTTTATAACACCGTATCTAACTAAGTAAACGAATACGTTAGCTAGAGCAATACACCATAATAATTTGTTATTAAATACATATTTAAATAATATTTCTTTTGCAGTAAGTTCAGCTTCTGCATCTTCAACTTGTTCTGCAACTTCTGGATAATCATCCATATACTCTTCGATTGGTGGTAAACCAACTGATTGAGGAGTATCTTTTGCAAAGAACATATAAAGAATACCACCAACTATAGCGATAAGTGCTGGTAGGTAAAATGAACCTTTCCAACTTCCAAATACAGATACACCAAATAATACTACTGTAGCGATAAATCCACCACCAACATTATGTGCTGTATTCCATATTGACATCTTAACTCCACGTTCACTATCTGAGAACCAGTGGGTCATTATTCTACCACATGGAGGCCATCCCATACCTTGGAACCATCCATTAAGTAACATTAATATAAACATCATACCTATATTAGTTGCATTAGGTAAGAATAAATTTGTTACACCCGATAATATAAGACCTATTGCTAGGAAATATTTTGGATTTGATCTATCGGACACATTACCCATTACGAATTTACTTACACCATAAGCTAGTCCTAAAGCTGATGCAACAAAACCTACTTGAGTTTTTGTAAATCCTTGGTCTATAAGATATACCTTAGCTAATGAGAAATTACTTCTTACAAAGTAATAAATAAGATATCCAACATATATACTTATAAATACTTGTATACGATATCTCTTGTAGCTTGATGGTATCTTTTCTGCTGGCATTCTCTCGATATGAGGTGCCGGTTTTAAAAAGTTAAACATAAAAATCCCTCCACAAAATTAATCTTTTAGTCTGTAAAACTTTGTTTATTTTTATACTATAAATAATTCCTGTAATAAAAGAAATATTTAAAATATGCTTAAATTTAGTAACTAAACACTCCAAAGCTCTTGCTTAGTTGTAGATATACATGTTGCACCAGATTGTAATGCTGAAATAATCTCCTGTTTATTCTCAATTAATCCGCCTGTGATTATCGGTTTCAATGTATTTTTAGACATATCTTCTATAACCTTAGGTAAAATTCCAGGTAATATTTCTATTGCATCAGCTCCTGATACTAAATGATTCTTTGAATTTGTGAATGACAATGTATCAAATATAAAGAATCTTTGAATTGCTAATAATCCATAATTTTTAGCGATTTTAAGAATATGTGGTTTGGTGCTTATAATTCCTTTAAATTTAGTATTTTCTTTTAAGTAACTAATTACTACTTCTTTAGTTGAAACAAAACCATCAACTAAATCTAAATGAATTATTCCAATTTTTCCTTTTTCATCTATTAAATTGCTTACTTCCTTTATATTCATAATACTGCCAAATAACACAAATATAATCTGTACTGAAGATTCTAGCGCTAATGCTAATTCTTCTTCATTTTTTACAGATGCTATAATAGGGTTCTGTTCTAATAACTCTACTGTACTCATTAAGCTTCCCCCTCTTTGAAACGTTTACTATGTTTATATAATAACAATTAATCTTTTCAAAACTTAATCTTAATTGTTTCAAAAATGTAACACTTGAGATTTTTTTTAAATATTATTTATTATAGGTAAATATGTATATATTAGGCTATATATTGTAGGAGCTTCTACTACTTACCTATAATAGAAGCTAAGTAAATTGATATTTTATTCTGATTATTCTATAATATATATACAAGCTTTTAAGGAGGAACGCAGTTGTATTTGTGTGAAATATGCCAAAAGCAGGCTGACATTCATCATATTGTTCACAGAAGTGAAGGTGGATTGGATATAAAATTAAATTACAAATATTTATGTTCATATCATCATAGAGGTAAACCAGGACCTCATCATTGTGAAGAAACTGATATTTTGTACAAGTTAGAACTTCAAAATAATTTATTTTATCTTCTTCAAAATGATTATTATAAATTTAAAGAATTGATGATATTACTTGAAGTATCTAAAAATCAACTAAAAAGAATCGTTAAAAATTTAAAAGTATATAAAGAAGGATATAAAAAATTAGATATAGTAGTTAAAATTATGGGGGGAAAACTATATACTGAAGAAATGATTGAAAATCTAACCCTAGATAAATTAATCGACAATATAGACAAGGAACCTTAATTTTATAACAAATATTTTTCTTATTTTATTGACATAAAAAAATTCAATGATTATAATAAAAAATAATATACGATAATACGTTGATGAGGACAGTAAACTAAAATCTTATTTTCAGAGAGAGAATATGTTGGTGGAATTATTCTTAAATAGCTTTAGTTGAAAACCACCTCTGAGTGACTTTAATACAGTCCGTTTATTACCACGTTACGGTAATTTCAAGTGATCTAATACTCTACTTGTTTAATTAATATAAGTATATTTTTAAAAATTAAATAAGTGTATTAGATAATTAGAGTGGAACCACGGATATTACTTCGTCTCTATATATTTTAGAGACGGAGTTTTTTTATTTTGTACTAAATTTTATTTTATGAATTTGAAAGGAGTTTTTATAATGATAAAAGTAAGTTTAAAAGATGGTTCAGTTAAAGAATTTGAAGCTGGATTATCTGTATATGAAATAGCAAAATCAATTAGTGAAGGTTTAGCTAGAAACGCTTGTTGTGGCGTTGTTAACGGTAAGGTTTGCGACCTTAGAAATAAAATAAATGAAGATGTGTCTTTAAGCATATGCACTTTTGATTCTCAAGAAGGTAAAGATGCTGTAAGACATAGTATATCTCATGTTTTAGCTTATGCTGTTAAAAGATTATTTCCTCAAACAAAATTAGCTATAGGACCTTCTATTGCTACTGGTTTTTACTATGACTTTGATAAAGATGTTGCATTTTCAGCTCAAGATTTAGAAAAACTTGAAGCAGAAATGAAAAAAATAATTAAAGAAAATCCTTCAATTGAAAAATTTGAACTTCCAAGAGATGAAGCTTTAGAATTAATGAAGGATGAACCATATAAAGTAGAATTAATAAATGATTTAGGTGAAGATGAAATAATATCCTTCTACAAAATTGGTGAATTTACTGATTTATGTGCTGGACCTCATGTTATGTCTTTAAAACCAATTAAAGCACTCAAACTTACTAGAAGCGCTGGTGCTTACTGGAAAGGTGACGAAAAAAATAAAATGCTTACTAGAATATATGGTACTGCTTTCTTAAAGAAATCAGAACTTGATGAATATTTAGAAGCTATTGAAGAAGCTAAAAAGAGAGATCACAATAAATTAGGTAGAGAACTTAAATTATTTACTACTGATGAAAATGTTGGTCAAGGTCTTCCTTTATTAATGCCAAAAGGAGCTAAGATTGTTCAAACTCTTCAAAGATGGGTTGAGGATGAAGAAGAAAGAAGAGGTTATGTATTAACTAAAACTCCGCTTATGGCTAAAAGTGACCTTTATAAAATTTCTGGTCACTGGGATCACTATAAAGATGGTATGTTTGTATTAGGAGATGAAGAAAAGGACGAAGAAGTATTTGCTTTAAGACCTATGACTTGTCCATTCCAATATACTATATATAATGCAGAACAACACAGTTATAGAGATCTTCCTATAAGATACGGTGAAACTTCTACTCTATTTAGAAATGAATCTTCTGGTGAAATGCATGGACTTATAAGAGTTAGACAATTTACTTTAGCTGATGGTCATTTAATTGTAACTCCAGAACAATTAGAAGAAGAATTCAAAGGTGTACTTGAATTAATTCAATATCTAATGAAAACTTTAGGAATTGATGAAGATATAAGTTATAGATTTTCTAAATGGGATCCAAATAATACTGAAAAATATATAAATGATCCTGAAGCTTGGAATAAAACTCAAGATACTATGAGAACTATCTTAGATCATTTAAAAATTAATTATGTTGAAGCTGATGATGAAGCTGCATTCTATGGTCCAAAGCTTGACTTACAATGTAGAAATGTTCATGGTAAAGAAGATACATTGTTCACAGTTCAAATCGACTTTGCTTTAGCTGAAAGATTTGATATGAGCTATATTGATAAAAATGGAGAAAAGAAACGTCCATATATAATTCATAGATCATCAATTGGATGTTATGAAAGAACTTTAGCAATGCTTATAGAAAAATATGCTGGTGCATTCCCTACTTGGCTTTCTCCAGTTCAAGTAAAAGTGTTACCAATATCAGATAAATATAATGATTATGCTGAATCAGTAGTTAAATCATTAAGAAATAAAGGTGTTAGAATTGAAGCCGATTATAGAGCTGAAAAAATCGGTTATAAAATCAGAGAAGCTAGACTTGAAAGAACTCCTTACATCTTAGTTGTTGGTGAAAAAGAAGCTGCTAACAATGAAGTTTCTGTAAGAAGCAGAAAGAATGATGATGAAGGCGCTATAAAATTAGATGCCTTTACAGAAAGACTATTAAATGAAATAGCTACAAAAGAAAGATAATTTCTTTTGATTCACTGAAATAGTTTATAATTTAGTATAAAGCTTATGGACTGAGGAATTTTCTTTAAGAATGCTAAAATAAAGCTTAGTCAAATTTACTGCTTGTCACAATTTCATATTGGGAACAAGCTGAAATTGGACTATACTCATTTTAGTATTCCTGAGTTTAATTACTCAGTCCACCTTTATTTATGCATATATAAACATTTTCTTAAAGAAAATTCTTGTTAAACTCGATCTAATGCTTGTTTAACATCTTCTAATATATCATCTATATTTTCAAGGCCAACTGATAATCTAACAAGTCCTGGTGTTATCCCAGCTGCTAAAAGTTGCTCATCTGTAAGTTGGCGATGTGTTGAACTTGCTGGATGAAGTACGCATGTACGAATATCTGCTACATGAACTACATTTTCTGCAAGTTTTAAATTATCCATAAATCTAATTGCATTTTCTCTACTTCCCTTAATTGAAAATGATACTACTCCACTGCAACCATTCGGTAAGTATTTTCTTGCTAAATCTTCATATTTATTTCCTTTTACTGTTGGATAATTTACAAATTCAACTTTTTCATTACTACTTAAAAATTCTGCAACTTTCTCAGCATTTCTGCAATGTTTTTCTATTCTAACTGAAAGTGTTTCAAGACCTAAATTTAAAAGAAATGCAGCATTTGCTGGTATATATGCTCCTAAATCTCTCATAAGTTGTACTCTAGCCTTTGTTATATATGCAGACTTTCCAAAGTCTTTTGAATAAATTACTCCATGATATGAGTCATCAGGTTCTGTAAACTCTGAGAAATTTCCATTTGTCCAATCAAAATTACCGCTATCAACAATAACTCCTCCAACTTGAACTGCATGGCCATCCATATATTTAGTAGTAGAATGAATAACTATATCTGCTCCAAATTCTATTGGTCTACAAAGTATAGGAGTTGCAAAAGTATTATCTATTATAAGAGGTACATTGTTTTTATGTGCTATTTTAGCAAATCTCTCTATATCAAATACAGCTATAGCTGGATTTGCAATAGTTTCACCAAAAACAACTTTAGTATTTTTTCTAAATTCTTTTTGTATTTCTTCTTCTGAAGCATCAGGATCAACAAATGTACACTCTATCCCAAATCTTTTTAGTGTTACTGCAAACAAATTAATTGTTCCCCCATAAATTGTTGCAGCACTAATAATATGATCTCCAGCTTTTAAAATATTTAATATACTTATTAAAGATGCAGCTTGTCCAGAACTAGTACAAAGCGCTCCTATTCCACCTTCTAGTGAAGCTATTTTGTCTTCTACAGCTCCAACTGTTGGATTTGATATACGTGAATACATATGCCCCTCAGCAGTTAAATCAAATAATTTACCAATTGCTTCTGTACTATCATATCTATATGTAGTACTTTGATAGATAGGTAACGCTACTGGTTCCCCATTCTTTGGTTTATAGCCTTCATGTAAACATTTTGTTTCTATTTTCATATCTTATTGCCCCCTAAATTTTATTGCTTATTTATTTAAAATATGTTTTAAGATATTAAAAAAAACCATTTCCCTGACTTTAAAGATAGAGAAATAGTTTATAAAACAAATTTATATAACTTTTATGCATCTCTTATCTTCCAGGAAAAATCCTGCAGGATTTAGCACAATTCTAACCTTCGCATTAAAGTTAGCTGTTGCCAGGCTTCATAGGGCCAGTCCCTCCACCATTCTTAATAACAGATTTATTTTTAATATGTTTATATTATATATCATTTTTTAACAATTGCAACTATAAATTTTATTTTTTTTATCATATTTCTATTTTATTAAAAATTGCATTTAATTTCTTTTATGTTTGTAATAATATAATCTACTTTTATATCATGGTTGTCCATTGGTATATAATCTAATATCTGAAAATCATATGCTAAAGAAATTTTATGCATATCTTTTTTACATTTATTTAAATATCTATCATAAAATCCTCCTCCATATCCCATTCTTCCACCACTTTTATCAAAAGCAACTCCTGGAATTATTATTAGATCAATATTATCTAAATTCGTTGCTAATTCATCTTCTTTAGGTTCTAAAATACCATGTTTATCTTCAATAAGATTCTCCAAAGATACTATTTTAACAGCTTCCATTAATTTAGTTTCATAATTAGTTCTAGGAACATATATATTTTTTCCATCTTTTAATGCTCTTTCTATTAAAGTTTTAGTATCAATTTCTGAGTCATATGAAATATACACAAATATATTTTTACACTGTGAATAAAATTTACTTTTAAAAAACTTATTGTGAATTGCATTATCAAAATTTTTCTTTTCATCAAAATTAATTTCTTTTCTTAATTTTAATATTTCTCTTCTTAACCTTTTCTTATCTTCTATAATTTTCATATTAGTTATCTCCCCGTTTTTATTATATTAGTAAATAAATAGCCCCCATAAAATTAATCTCAAAATATTTATTATGAATAAGTATAACTAAATTTTAATATTTAAACAACTTGTAACATTATTATCTATATTAACTTAACACCATATAAAAAATTTTTAATTAGTAAAATATATCTTAAATATCACTTGATAAATATTATTTTAATTGTATAATCTATTTAATAAAAATAATAAAGGTGGGGCAATATATGAATAAATTAGAGGAAATATTAAAATTTAATACACTATTCGTAGAAAATAAAAAGTTTGAAGAATTCATTACAACAAAAACTCCAAAAAAGAAAATGGTTATATTATCATGTATGGATACTAGATTAACAGAATTATTACCTAAAGCTATGAATATAAAAAATGGAGATGCAAAAATAATCAAAGATGCTGGTGCAACAGTGATTCATCCATTTGGTAGTGTAATGAGAAGTATATTGGTTTCAATATACGAATTTGGAGCTGAAGATGTTTTTGTAGTAGGACATCATGGTTGTGGCATGTGTAATTTAGATTCTAAAAACATTATAACTAAAATGATTGATAGAGGTATAGATGATGAAACTATATCTATTTTAAATAATTCTGGAATAAATATTGAATCATGGCTTCATGGATTTGAATCTATAGAAAATTCAATAGAAAAAAGCGTGGCAATGATAAAAAATCACCCTTTACTTCCTAAGAATATAAGAGTACATGGATTAATAATTAGTCCAGATACAGGAAAAATAGATGTAATCATAAATGGTGAAAAATAAAATTATTACAATATTAATTAGAAATATCTAAATATAAAGTTATTTCTAATTTTTTTATTTCTACATAAAACAACTAACTAATCAAAATAAACTTTGGGTTTATTAAAAATAATTTCTTTTTCTATATTACAATTCTCTTTATTAATAGTTACTTTATAAATCTCAGGGCAGCTTTCTTCTCTCCACTTTTTCATATAATTTGGAGTTGCTTGTATTTCATAATAATAATTTTCATCATATACATCTGAAAATTCTAAATAAGATAGTATGCTATCTTTATCTAACAAGATATCTTCTTTATTTATATTTTTTACTATGGGAATAAAAAACCTTAAAGGCACTTGATAATCAAATTCACCTTTTATCTTTTTCCCTTCTATAATAGCTCTTTTAAAGAATAATTTATTTTCTTCACCATTTGTAAATTTAATTTTAAAAATAATTTGTCTTTTTTTATTCTTCTCTAATTTTATTACAATCACTTAATCACCATCTATCTATAATATAATTTAATTATTTAAACATTATCCTATAGATTTATTTTATCACGGAGAATACATACTGTCTAAGAATTTAATATTTATTTAGAGTACTAAAAAAGTGTTTTAGCTTGTTTAAAAAATAGCTAAAACACTTTGAATTATTCTTCAATACTCATATATGTTAATGGCAATGCTAGTAATACTCCACCCCCTATTATATTACCTAATGTTACCCAAAATAGATTTTTTATTATTAAAGTCATTGATAAACCTCCTAATGCAAAATATCCTACAGAAAAAATACCCATATTAGCTATGCTATGCTCAAATCCAGCAATAACAAAAGCAAATACACACCAAAACATCATTATAGATTTACCACTTTCAGATTTTAATCTAATAGTAGATAATACACCCAAACACACAATAAAATTGCATAAAATTCCTCTTATGAATAATTCAAATGCTGAAAGGTTAAGTTTAGCAGCCAATATTCCAGATATATACTCTTGTATTAAAGGAAGTGATGCACCACTTTTAACAAATAAAAATGATATAATTATTGCTCCTAAAAGATTTCCTAAATAACTTAAACACCATACTTTTAATGCCATCTTTAAATTACATGTTTTAGTATAAACACCTACTGCCATAACCATATTGTTACCTGTAAATAATTCACCACCTAAAAAAACAATAAGTGCTAATGCTATTGAAAATGTAGCTGCTACCATTATCCTAGCTATTTCTGGATAATTAGGATTCAAAATAGCACCTATTGTATATGATAAAATTATTGCTACTACTAGATAGAATCCCGCTACAATCGCTCTGGTTGTATATTTCCTCGGTGAATTTTTAGATAGTTCATATTTATTTCTTGCCGATTTTGAGATAATTTCAACATCACTAATATACATATCTTTTTCCCCTTTACCATTTAATTTGTTTTATTTATATAAATTAATTTTTATTTTCATATTTACATTAAACCTATAAAAACTATTAATTATATGAATTTTTATAAACGTTTTCTAAAAATAAGCTTAGATACTATATCAACTATATTAAATATCTAAACTTATCATTAAGAGGATTGGTAAATATATCAATAGATATAGTTAATAATTTTATTATTTGTTAAATTATTAACAACTTAATTATATTCTAATTAAGTTGTTTCTTCAATGCATAATTCTATATTTTATAATTTTATTTATTTTCGCACTGTTTATTTATAATATTACTATTATATTTATACTTTTTTATTAAAAACCTTATTATCTATTAAATTCATATATTGTTTATAATTTGAATTTATTATATTTTCATGAAAACAACAACCGTTCCCGCGATAATTTGTTAATATATAGTCAAACTTTGTTTACTAAATATCTTTAATGCATACTTTAAATTTAAAAATTAAGGGTTATATTAAGTTTCAACCTTAATATAACCCTATAACATTTCTATTTACTTTTATATTCTTGCTAACATATTATTTTATATCTAATAATACTAGTTCTTACAATTCTATATCATCAAAATTTTCTCCTGTCAAAACTAAAGTGTCACCACAATAAATAACAGTTTTTCCTTTTGGATGTAGTATCTTTCCATTACGTTTTATCATAACAACCAATATATCTTCTGGTATATTCGCATCAATAATACTCTTATTAGCCAACTTACTTTCTGGCTTTATTTCAAATTCTACTAATTTAGTATTCATTTCTTCCTGATAATCATTAAAAGTTTTTAATACTACAGCTTCATTGTCAACAAGATCTAATTTTTTCGCTATAGGAGATATCAATGTTCCTTGTAATGATACTGAAAATAACGCTATAAAAAATACAATATGAAATATATCAAAATTTATAAATGCATCATTTGTAACTGCTAATATAGCAAAAACTATTGAAGCTGCACCTCTAAGACCTACCCACGAAACAAAAATTTGTTGCTTTATAGGCACTTTAAACCAACTTAAGATTCCAAAAGTTGATATTGGTCTTGCTATAAAAATTAAAAATAAAGAAATTAAAAGCCCTGGTATAAATGCTGAATGTATTTGCGATGGAAATGATAACAACCCTAATATGAAAAATAACATTATTTGCATTAGCCAAGATATTCCATCAAAGAATTTAACCAGACTTCTTTTATTTTGTATCTTACTATTTCCCATTATTATACCTGCAATATAAACACTTAAATAACCATTTCCGCCAATCCATATACTTAATGAATATGCTAAAATAGCAATTGCCATTACAAAAACAGGATAAAGTCCCTCTATTTCAAATATAATATTTTTTAGAATAAAAGTGCTTAATTTAGCTAAAATAACTCCAACTATAATTCCAAATAATATTTGAAAAAATAAAAGTTTAGTTATTGATTGTTGTGCTCCAGCCATAAAGCTTAATATTATTACAGTAAGCATATATGCCATTGGATCATTACTACCGCTTTCAATTTCAAGTAAAGATGCTAATCCACCCTTTAAGTTTAAATTTTGAGACCTCAATATTGAGAATACTGATGCTGCATCTGTAGATGCTACTACCGCACCAATTAGAAGACCTTCCAATAAAGAACATTTAAGAACCCAAGTAGAAAATACTCCAGTAAGGCCCGCTGTTATAAGAACTCCTAGTGTAGACATTAATGTTGCTTTTGTTACAACTGGTTTTGCTAGCTTCCAATTAGTACAGAATCCTCCATAAAACATTATAAAGACTAATCCAAATGATCCAACTTGCTCTGCTATTTTATAATTATCAAATTGAATTCCAACTATTCCCTCACTTCCAAATATCATTCCTAAGATTAGAAATATTAATAGTGATGGAACTCCAAACTTATATAATATTTTACTTGAAAACACACAAATTATTAATACTAAAGATGCTAAAATTAATGGCACTACCATATAACTACATCACTTCCTTCCTATACTTATATTATTGTATTTTTTTTGTGAATTATTTAAGAAAATAGACAGTTATATTAAATTAAATAATTATATTTAATTGCATTATTATATTTAATATAGCAATTTTAATATAATTATTTTAACAAATATACAAAATAAAACTTATTCTACTGAGGTTTTATCTTATATTATATCATTTTTATACTATTGAGTAAAATTTTATATATTATACTCATGTCTTATTTAAAATATAAAAAGCTATATATCATGATTTTATTATGATATATAGCTTTAAATTTAATCTAAAATTTCAAAATCAGTTTAAATAACTTACATTATAGTTATTTATAAAATTTTTAATAAATTCTAATATTTTTTCACATTCTGATGTTTTATTAGATTCAATATTAATTACTATTTTGGGTTCATGTAAAGATAATCTTATCGTAAACCAACCTTCACCAAATTTTTCATTAAATATAACTTTTATTCCATCACAATTGTCTTCATCAATTTTCATATTTTCATCATTAGAAATTAACTTAACAAGATCATATAATATTTTATTTGCATAATCATTAAAATCTTTTTCATTAATTGCTAACCTTATTTCTCTTTCCTCATTAGGTAATTCCAAATCAATTATTAAATCTTCAATACACTTACCTTCTTTTTTTAATTTAGCCATAGTAATAAGTATTTTTGATGCAAAATAAGCTGCATCATCTAAAAAATAATTTTCTTTTAATGCAACATGACCACTTGTTTCAATAGCTGCATAACATTCTTCATTTTTATTATTTATATTCATAGCTTGGGTTATAATATTTTTATATCCTTTTTTAACTTTATAATGTTTACCACCCAATTTTTTTATAAATTTGCCTACTCCATCTGAAGTAACTGAATCTGTAACTATAGTAGAGCCCTTATGTTCTTTTAATACCATTGCAGATACAAGTGCAATTAGAGAACTTCTATTTATAAATCTGCCTTCTCTTCCAACTAAAGCAACCCTATCTACATCAGTATCAAAAATTATTCCTAAATCAGCATTATTATCAATTACTGCATTGCTTATTAAGTTCATAGAAATATCCGCTTCTGGGTTTGGAATATGATTAGGAAATGTTCCATCTGGCTCTATAAACTGACTACCAGTAGTATCTGCACCTAATTCTTCTAATACCTTCTCTTTAAAAAAGCCCCCAGAACCATTTCCTGCATCTAATATAATTTTAATACCTGTTAAAGGCTTTTCATAATTTTCTAATGAATTAATTTCTTTTCTTATTTTTTCAACTAATAGCTTAGAATAATCATCTATAAGTGGCTTAAAAACAGTCATTCTTCTTGCTTCCATTTCGCTTACAAAAATATATTCTTTATTATCTTCATATTTTGATGCTATATTTAATACTTCTTGAATTTCTTCTTTATCCAAACATCCATTTTTAGTAAATAGCTTTATACCATTATAATAATAAGGAAGATGACTTGCGGTTATCATTATAGCACCATCACATTTATAATCATCCATAATAGTTGTCATATATATTGAAGGTGTAGTTGATAATTTACAATCATATACTGTGACTTTACATGCGACTAATGTGTTAATTATAGTGTGTTTAAATTCATTTCCAGTTATTCTAGAATCTATCCCCACTGATATTTTTAAATTATTAAGTTTATTTTTATTTTTTAACCATTCATGAAATGCTATTGTTATAATTTTAATTTCTTTATTAGTTAAATTTATAACTTGATCTTCATTAGTTAATACAATTCCTCTAATGTCACTTCCATTTTGTAAGTCATGCAGACAATTATTATTCATACCCATCCCCCTATTTAATAATTTAAACTAATTATTATGTTAAATAATATATAATTAAATATAATTATATATACTATCGTACTAAAACCATTTTTATACTAATTTCAATTTTATTTATATTCTCTTTTATTAGATAATAATTAGCTTTATGTATAAAAAAAAAAGCACAAAATAATCCTTAAATTATTTCATACTTTCTCTCAATCACTAAAGTAATCGTTAAATTTATTCATTAATTAATTTTATATCCTATAATACTTATAAAATATAGATTTTACTTTAAATATTTTATAAACTCTAGAATATTATTAAGTTAAATTCTAATAATGTAAATATATATCCAATCTGTAAATTATATCATTCTTCTACAAATAAATAAAGTATATATATTAATTAATCCAAATAATAAAAATCTCCATAATATGTGTTGATATTTATTTATATCAATACATATTATAGAGAAACTTAAAATAAAAATTATTAATTCTCTAAACTAAGTGACAATTGATTATGTTTATATTTCACAAATAAAGTAAGCCCAATACATAATGTAAATACTTCTGTAACTGGAACTGTCATCCATATTCCAATGCTTCCAAAAACATTCGAAAGTATAAATAACATACTTAAAACAATAACTAATGCTCTAGATAAAGATATGCTAACTGCAAATTTAGGTTTTTCAACCGAATAAAAGAATGCATCAAACAATAAATTTATTCCCATTATTAAATATGCTAGTCCATATATTTTAAGTGCTGATGCTGTTACTTTTATGATTTCTGAATCAGTTATAAATAAAGAACTTAATTGATATGATAAAAATACAGATGTAGAAGTAAATACTACTCCAACTATCATAGCAAATGTAACTCCTAATTTGAAAAAGTTAAATGTTCTTTTATATTCATTAGCTCCATAGTTAATGCTAACTAAAGGTTGCATTGCTTGAGCATTTCCCATAAAAATCGAGAAAAATATCAAGTTTATATTAGCTATAATTCCATAAGACGATACTCCAATTTCACCTATATGACTTAAAATAACTCTATTAAAAGCAATTGTAACTACCCCTACTGACATTTCACTAATAAAACTACTTACTCCATTAGTTACTATTCTTAAAAAATCATTTAATTTTGGTATAAATCTTTTTAACTTAAGTCCTGATTTTTTACTTAACGAATAAGAAAATGTTATTATAAAACTAACTACTGTTGAAATTGCTGTAGCAATTGCTGCACCAAACATTCCTAAATTAAATCCAAAAACAAACAATACATCTAATACAATATTTAGTGAACAACAAGCAATAGTTGCTAACATTGATATATGAGGTGCTTTATCATTTCTTGCAAACACATTCATAAAAATATCTAAAACAAAAAATGGAGCAAAACTTAAAATTGTTAACATATATTGTTTAGTCATTTCAATTGTATTGTCAGTAGCACCAAGGAAATATGCTATTTTATCAACAAATAAGATACCCAAAATGCAATAAATAATTCCCATAACTAATGCACTAATAAATCCAAAAGTATACATCTTCCTAGCATTTTCATCTTCATTTTTACCCTTAAAAATAGAATATATCGTTGCAGAACCTGTTGCAAAAAGAAATCCTGTTGCATACATCAATGATATTGTTGGTGTACTTACATTTAAAGCAGCTAGTCCAATTCCACCTAATGCTCTCCCAACACATAATGCATCTACAAATACATATCCTGATAGCATAATCATACCAAATATACTTGGTGCTAAATACTTTAAGTATAATTTACTTTCGCTATCCTTTAATAAATTAAAATTTCTTGCCATTTTTACCATCCTAACTTTTTTAAATAATATTAATTAAGATATTAAATATCCTTTTTATTTTTATATTTTAGATAATTAACCATAAAACACCCTCTCAAATAATTTTCTCTATAAAAAAAGTACCTTGGTAACAAACTATGTATCCAACATACTATTTTTTAACATCATTTAATTTATACAGGATAATTAAGTTTATGTCCTGTTGATGATAACACATTTAATATAAAAGTTATGTACTTTTAAGTACACAAAACTATATTTTATATAATTCATTTGAGCATTGCTTTAAAAGATTCTTTTCATCTAATATAGTTATATTATTTCTAGATGTTTTAATGATTTCTTCTTCGCGAAGAAGCTTTAAATACTTAGCTGTATTAGTTCTATTCATTCCAATAATTGCAGATAAATCCTTTTGAGATATTCTAATTACTCCATCTTTAAATTCTGATGACATTAAACAAGAATATAAAAAATTACATATCTTAACTAGGCCATCATTAAAAAGAATATTTGTAGTATCATACATCAATAAATTAACCATTTTTACAAAGCCTTCTAGCATAGTTTCATATAATTCAGGATTGTCTTTAATAATATTTGCAAAAATATCTTTTTTAAAAGCTAAAACCTCTACATCACATATTGCTAAAAGCAATACTGAATGTTCAAGACTACAATCAGATGGGTAATAAAAAGGTTGTATAGTTCCCTTACCATGAAAAGAGAAATTCTTTTCATTACCACTTGGATGTAACATAGATAATTTTACTGTTCCAGATATAATATAAAATATTGTATCCATACTATCATCTATATTACATAGATATTCTCCTTTTTTATAATGTTTTATTTCATGTTCTTTACTAATAAACAGTTCCTCGTAACGTTTAAAATTACCACTAAAATAATATCGTGGAGTATACATAAGCTCACCCCCATTTATAAAATACTATTTATCTTTATATTTTCCACAATCTTTTTTAATAATATAATTTTCTAAACAATAAAATAAATATAAGACTAGTCATTTTAAATTTATTAAAATGACTAGCCTCATATAATTTTGATAAAAATTTATTTTAACTACAATTAAATTTCATTAATTTTAATTATTATTCTACAGTAACAGATTTAGCTAGGTTTCTTGGTTTATCTATATCGCAACCTTTAGCTTTTGCTACATAATATGATAATAATTGAAGTGCAGCAACACTTAATACTGGTGCAAACATATCCATAGTTCTTGGAATATATATAATTTCATCTAGAACTTCTTCTAAGCCCTTAGTTCCTTCATAACAAACTCCAATAACCTTTGCGCCTCTTGCTTTAATTTCTACAATGTTACTTACCATTTTTTCCTTTAAAGCTTCTTGAGTTAATAAAGCAATTACATTTGTTCCCTCTTCAATTAATGCTATAGGACCATGCTTTAATTCTCCACCAGCGTATGCTTCAGCATGAATATATGATATTTCCTTAAGTTTAAGTGATCCTTCTAATGCAACTGCATAATCTAATCCTCTTCCTAAATAGAAAACATCTTTTTCTTCATACATTTTTTCAGCTATAACTTTTATTTTTTCTCTATCTTCTAAAACTAATTCTAATTTTTCTGGTAAATCCAATAATTCTTCTTTTAATTTTTCTAATCTATCACTCTTTAATTTGCCTAATATTTTTGCAAATGTCATAGCCATCATATACATTCCAATTATTTGAGTTGTATACGCCTTAGTAGAAGCAACTGAAATTTCAGGTCCTGCTAATGTATATAATACATGGTCAGCTTCTCTTGATACTGAGCTTCCAACAACATTAGTTAATGCTATTATTGTAGCACCAATGTTTTTACTGTTTCTTAAAGCTGCTAATGTATCTGCTGTTTCTCCAGATTGACTTATAACGATAACTAGAGATTTATCAGTTACTAGTGGATTTCTATATCTAAATTCAGATGCAATATCAACTTCTACTGGAATCTTTGCAAATGATTCAATTAAGTTTTTACCTACAAGTCCAGCATGATATGCAGTACCACAAGCTACTATAAATACTCTATCTGTATTTTCTAAATCTTCTTTAGTTATTTTTAAATCATCTAAAAGCATACTTTTTTCCATTGAAATTCTTCCAGCCATAGTATCTCTTATAGCTCTTGGTTGTTCATGAATTTCTTTTAACATGAAATCTTCAAATCCACCTTTTTCAGCAGCATCTTCATTCCATGTAACATGATATATATCTTTTTGTATTTCTTTTCCATTTGTTTCGTAAAGTTTAACTCCTTCATTTGAAAGAACAGCTATTTCATGATCTTCTAAAAGATATACATCTCTTGTATAGCTTAATACAGCAGGAATATCTGATGCGATGAATGATTCATCTTTTCCTAATCCTACAATTAAAGGACATTCTTTTCTTACTGCTATCAATTTATCTGGCTCATCTTTACAAACAACACCTAAAGCATAACTTCCTTCAAGTCTTTTTAATGTTTTAATGATAGCATCAAATAAATTTCCTTCATAATAGTAATCAATTAAATTAGGAATTACTTCTGTATCTGTTTCTGATTTAAAAGTATATCCTTCTCCTTTAAGCCATGTTCTTAATGTTAAATAATTTTCAATTATTCCATTTTGAACTACAGCAATTGTTTCTTTACTATTTAAATGTGGATGTGAATTAGCATCTGATGGTGCTCCATGTGTTGCCCATCTTGTATGTCCTATTCCCATATTTCCTTCAACAGGATTTGCTTTTATATCATTTGCTAAATTAGCTAATCTTCCTTGAAACTTTCTTACTTCAATTTCTCCGTTATTAACAACAGCTACTCCAGCTGAGTCATAACCTCTATATTCTAACTTTGATAATCCATTAATTAAAAATGAAGTAGCTTTTCCACTTCCTAAATATCCAACTATTCCGCACATATTAATCTTCCTTTCTTAATTCATAATATTAAAATTATAACCTCTTTTAGATTTTTCTAATTATAAACTTAAAAATAGGCATAATAATACTCATAAATACAAAATCTAAATTAAGAAGGTTTTAACACCTAACTGGATTTGTTCTATAAATTACTTTATAGCTTTGCCAGTTGTTAACGGTAGTGCAAATACCGTGGGGCACCCGCCGAAGTTTCGATACTCCCCAACCTCGTCAACTTAAGTGATTGTCTAAATCTCTGATTTAGCAATCAAAAATTACTTAGCAAACATATATTAATCGAGCTTACTTTAAAAAGATTCTATAAGATATCTTACAGATAATCTTAAACCTTTTCTCTTATAAAAATAACTCAATAATAAATTCATTACCAATCATATTACCACTTAAGTCCTGGCGCTTTAAATTATATTAATACAGATATTCCCTCCTTATAGTTAATTTCATGCCTATGGATTTATTTTATCATATAATTTTCTTTTGTCTATAATATAATATATATCTTTCTACATAAAATTCTACAAATTTCAATATTTTCTTTATAAAATAAAACAAACATACATTATTGTATAATTATGTATTAATAAATTACTATTTTCTTAATATATATTTTTATCTTTAATATTTTAAATAAAAAATCATTAATTTCTTTCATATTTCCACAAAAAGCACTTATATTTTGCATAAATCAAAATACAAGTGCTTATTAAAGTATATTATATATTTAAATTTTCTATAATTTAATCTTTAACATAGATTATAATAATATTTAACTTATCAAAGCTCCATTTTCATCTAATCTATAATTTCCTATCATTGTATTATAAGCCATTTGCCCATTTGAATAGCAATAATACCAGGTTCCATTATCTAATAGCCAACCTACTTTCATTTTTCCATCATTATCAAAGTAATACCAGTTTCCATCATTATTAAGCCATCCTCGTGCATCTTTTCCACTAAATCTAAAATAGTGCCAATAGCCTTTTTCAATGTACCAATATCCTCCATTATAATAACTAACTATATCATTTTCATTATCATTATTATAATCTGTAAAAGTCTTTTGAGTATTATAATAATTATAATATGAAGTTGGATACTTAGATTTGTTCCAATGGAATCCATTATTTATTAAAAACTCATCGCTAACAAGTAAATATTTATCTCTAATTACATTATCATTATTAGTTATATCTAAATTATACCAATTTCTATCGATGTTAACTAAATTCCAAGCATGTCCTGTTCCATTCATAGTACCACTAACTATTCTAGACTCTATCCCTAATAACTTAAACATTTTATATGCTGTCATAGCATAACCTTGGCAAATAGTTTCTTTTGTTGTTAATGCAGAATATACATTATCAGATTTTATACTATAATCGTATTTGTATATCTTAACTAAATAATTATTTATAGCAACAACTTTATCTACTGTGCTCATATTTTTATCTATTAAATTATTTACTATTCTTTTCAATTCATAGTCTATAAAATCTTCTTGAGATTTAGTTGTTCTATATTGTATAGCAAATTTATTTTTTTCTCCGTTAATTTTAATATTATAAGAAGATACTGATCTCTCTAAATAATCTTCACTATCTATTGCGCTATCTAAAATAGATTGAATATTATCTCCTCCATAATTAAGCGTAAAATCTGTTTTCCAATCTTTTAAATTATTATAAATTTCATTTTTTAACTTATTAGAATCATAAAAAGTTTCTGATGCATAAACATTTATGTTTGTAGAAGCTATTATTATTAGTCCTATTAATATTACTTTTAATGTATTCTTTAACCCTTTCATTCTACTCCCCCTAAATATTTAACAATTAATACAAATTAATTCCTTATTATATTGTATTTTTAATTGATTTTATATTTTAAAATTCTTAAAATGCACTCTTAAATACACAAACTTTTTACTATTATATAAAAACATAATTAAAATATAGTGTATTACTAAGGTGTATTCACAATTTATTAGTAATTATACTATATATTTAAATTTAATGAAAATTCTAAGTTATAAATATCTATTTAGCAACAAAAAATACAATATGAACTTATAATTATACTATGCTCTTTTAGTATTTATAGTTGCCCCTTTCACTTTACTTATGCATATGTCACGCTTTACTAAAACATTATCTTTAAAAACAAATTTGCCTAGGCGAATTTATAGAAAGGTTTTTTTTAACGCTATATACATTCCAAACATAATTCAGAAATAATGGTACAGCATAAAAAGGCTATGCTTTAAATAATAATTGATATTTTAGTATCAAATCATATTTAAAGCATAGCATAATTTAAATTACATTCCTGAAGAAAGTGCCCAAGGCTTATCTATTTTTTCCTTTAAATCATTGTAACTGTTAATTAATGAACTATAACTAACTTCTAATTGTTCAGTAGCTAAAAGTTGTTTATAATAATCTTGCTTTGTAGCTAGTCCAATATCATATTGAAGCTTAATTATCTTAGTTTTATTATATAGTACATCAAGTTGTGCTTTCATTGAAGTTATATTACCTTCTAATGTTACAAGCTTTGTGTAAGTAGTAAGCAATGTTTGTTTCATTGTCCTTTTTCCATCATTTACTGAATCTACAGCTGTATTTGCATTATATTCACTTTCTATATCTTTTAAAGAAACTGATATCCAATTATAATAATTAGTTGACCAATTATTTAACGCATCCTTATATTCAGGCTTAGTGTTTCCCTCTTCATCCTTATAATCATTTTCGTTTGGAGGTGTTGGTTTAGATCCTGCTGTACTTGAATAGTTATCTTCAACCCAATCAGCTAATTTTTTATTATATCTAAAGTAAGTATCTATTCTATCATCAAGATAAGAATCTAAAGATTCATCTAATTTTAGTGGTTTAAATTTAACATTGTCCTCTAAATCATAATCTTCAACATCTACATCCGTTATTATCTCAAAAACTTTCTTACTATTCTTTAGTTCCTGTTCTTTTGATTTTTTGTCAGCTTTAAGTTTTTCTAACTCAGCTTTAGCATTTTGTATCTCAATTGTAGTAACTAATCCAATTTTCTTCTTTAACTCCATATTTTCATATTCTTTAGTCTTAATTTCTATATCTATTTCTAAGTTTTCTAGTTCTTGTTCAAGTATTACCATTGAATTATATTTACTAGTTACATCTACAGATATCTGATCTTCTAAAAATTTTCTTTTTTGTTCATTTTGACTCATTTGTATATCATTATATCCGTCATCATCCATATCAACATCTTGATAAAAATCATCTTTTTCTTCAAGCATATCCTGTTTTTCTTCATTCAATACTATCTGATAGCTATTGTCTATTGCAGATTCTATAGCTTTCTCTAAACTTAATATTGGCTTAGATGTATTTGCATTTGCTGGAATTTGAATTAGTGAAGCTGACGTTATTAAACCAGCAATCGTTAATGCAACTATTCTTTTTAAACTCTTTTTCATTCTATACTCACCTCTTTAAAAACTTATTATTTATTTTCATCGTTATTATTTAATACTTCTTCAGTTTTTTCTTCTATTTGTTTTAAATTTATATCATAATTTAACTCTTCATTATTAGTATCTACTTCTTCTTTATTTCTAAAAGATAAATTATTTACTTTTCTAGCTATTTTATCTTTTAAATTATTAAATCTACTATGGAATTTCTTTTCTACCTTATCAAATATCATATAAATGGTAGGTATTAATATAAGTGTTACTACTGTCGATACTGAAAGTCCACCTATTATTACTACTGCAAGAGGTTGCATTGTTTCTCCTCCACTACCAAAAGATAGTGCAGTTGGTATCATTCCTACAACAGTTGTCATTGTTGTCATAAGAACTGGTCTAAGTCTTGTTGATGAACCAATAGAAACTATTTCAATTAAATTCTCATTTGGCTTAGCTTTTCTAAGTTGTTCAATATAATCTATTAAAACTATACCGTTATTAACCACTATACCAACCAGTAATATAGACCCCAGCATTCCTATTACATTAAGATTTGCTCTTGTTATTACTAATGCAATAACAACTCCAACAAATGCAAATGGTATACAGAACATTATAATGAACGGTTTACTAAATGATTCAAATTGAGCAACCATTACCATATAAACAAGTATTATTGCTACAACCATAGCAAAAATTAAACCACCCATTGATTCATTCATCATTTCTGTTGCTCCACCAAATGAAATACCATAATCTCTTGGCATATCTAATTCATTTATAGCATTCATAGCTTGTTTAGATGCGGTACTTGTATCCAAATTATCTACTGTTGCTGAAATAGTTATAGTATAATCTCCGTCACTTTTAGAAATAGATTTTAAACTATCTTCCATTGTTATATCTGCAAATGCCACAACTGGAACTTCTTGACCACTTTGAGATACAATTTTGATTTGTTTTATATCTTCTAAACTATCAATACTAGATTCTTTAAATTTCAAATTGACATCAACTTTATAATCATCTATTGTCGCTGTCGTTACAGAATTACCATTTATTGCTGTACGTAATAATCCTGCTATTCCCGATGTATTTATACCATATTGTTGAGCCTTATCTTTATCTATTTTAAATTGTGCTTCTTTAGTTGTATCAGAAAGAGATGTTTCAACATTTCTAAACCCTTGTAAAGAATTCAATTTTTCTTCTGCAAGTTTTGCTATTGCTTCTAATACATCTATGTTTGGACCTTTTAATTCAAGTGAAACCCCATCTGATCCACCCATCATGCTACTGCTTGCACTAACTTTTATTTCACAATCAGGCACAGTTGACATTTTTTCAACAACTTCTTTTTCTATATCATTTGTAGATTTCTTTCTTTCATTTTCTGGTACTAACTCTATTGCTATATTAGCATTATTACTACCACTTCTTGATGATGATGCTAATGTAGTCATTATGGTCTTTATTTCAGGTATATCAGAAATCTTGTTTTCTGCCATCGATACATAGTAATCACTAGCATTTAATTCAAGACCTTCTGGCAAGCTTATTGATACACTTAATTTGCCTTCATCTGTTGACGCCATAAAATCCATCCCTATAAGTGTCGCTCCAAATATAGAGGCAACAAATAATAAAATACTTATAAGTACAACTACCTTTTTATGGTTTAATGCTACTTTTAATATATTTTTATATTTATCATTAAATTTATCAAAAACAGGTGATGGTTTTTCAACAAGTTTTTTTGCATTTGTGCCTTTACTTAATTTTGCAAAAATACTAGGAACAAGTGTTACTGCTACTATTAATGATAATGATAATGCATATATAAGCGTCTTAGCTAATGCACCAAACATTATCTTAGTAAATCCATCTGTAAATAAAATAGGTAAAAATATTGCTACTGTTGTTAATGTTGATGCTACTATTGCATTTGTTACAGTTTGAGCACCTTTTATAGAACAGTCATCAATATCCAATGTAGTATCTCTTCTATACTGGAATATATTTTCTATAATAACAGTTGCATTATCTACAACCATACCTACTGCTATTACAAGTGACCCTAATGTTACCATATTAAGAGTTTCACCTGTAAAATAAAGTAATGCAATAGCACCTATTATTGATGTAGGAATTGCAATAGCAACAACTAATGATGCTCTCATACTCTTTAGGAAAAGAAAAATTACTAAAAACGAAATAATAGCACTTATAGCAAGATTTTGCATTACACTTTTAATTGAATCATTTATATATTCACTAGAGTCATTAACTACCTCAATTTTATATTCAGGGTTTTCTGAATTAAGTTTTTCTACTGTCTTATGAACATCTTTCATAACTTGTACAGTATTTGCATCCTGTTGTTTTTGAATATCTATTACCAAACTATTTTTTCCATTATATCTATATATAGCTTGTTTCTCAACAAACCCATACTCAACATCACATATCTTATCTAATCTAACAGTTTTTCCACCACTCACTGGTATTTGAACTTGTTTTACATCTTCTAACGAGTTTAATTCATCAATACCTCTTAACACTATTTTATCTTCACCTTGAGTTATTGAACCATATGGAAAAGTCTTATTAGTAGCTGATAAAACATTTTGTATAGTTTGAATACTTACTCCATAATTGGATAAAATCGCTGGATCAACTGTTATATTTACTTGAGATTTATTTCCACCATTAATTCCGGCTTCTGTAACGCCTCCTACAGATTCAACTTTTGGTTGAATAGTATCCTCTGCATATTTCATTAAAGCTTCTGAGCTATGTCCTCCAGAAATAACTAGTTGGGATATTGCTTGAGCATTCATATCCATTTTAAGCACTGTAGACTTTGTAACATCATCAGGTAAAGTTGATTGAACAGAATCTACCTTTGATCTTACATCATTTAATATTTCATTTAAATCAGTCCCATATTCAAATTGTGCTACAACCATTGAAACACTTTCTTGAGACATAGAAACTGTCTTTTTAACATTAGATACTGCAGATAACTTTTCTTCAATTTTTTCACTTATTTGTTCATCTATATCTTCTGGGCCTGCACCTGACCATTGAGTAGTAACTAATACTACTGGAACTTCTATATCAGGCATCAAGTTAGCTGGCATTTTCGTATAACCTATATAACCAAACATAATAACAACTAAAAATACCATTATTATTGTAAGAGGACGCTTAACTGAGGTTTTAGTTAAATTCATACTATTAGTCCTCCTTTTCTACAGGGAATACTTTACTTCCATCTGTAATAAGTGTTATTCCTCCAATAACTACTGTATCATCAGAATTAATTCCAGATTTAATTTCAACATCTGTTGCTGTCTCTATTCCTGTTTCTACAGCTGTTTTTATAGCTCTAGTTTCATCATTTACTATATATAAATATTTCTTACCCTCTTCTTCAAATACAGCTTTCTTAGGAATAGTTATTGTATTCTCATTCTTTTCTAAACTCAAATTAACTTCTACTGACATTCCTGCTTTTAAAGTATTTGATGAATTATCTATTAATATTTTTATTTGATATAAAGACGTCTGTGAATCTACAACTAAAGGTACGTATTCAACTTTACCATTAATAGTTTGTCCATCCACTACAACCTCTACATCTTGTCCTGCTGAAAATTTATTTATATCAGATTGAGCTACATTTATATTTACTTCTAAAGTATTTGGACTAGAAATAACAAATGCTGGTTGTTGTTGACTAATCATTTCATTTGAATCACAATTTTTAGCAGTAATAACACCATCAACAGGTGATACTAATGTAAGTTTATTTAAATTACTTGTAGCCACATCATATGATACTTTAGCTTGTTCTAATTGTTTTTCAGCTAATTCCTGTAATTCGGGAATATTTTTCTCAGTAGTTGTTGTATATGATTTTTGAGCTATATCTAATTGTTGTTTTGCTTGATTTAAACTAAGCTCTATTTTTTTATATTGATCTTCACTTATTGCATCTGCTTGATATAATGCACTATACATATCATAATTTCTTTTTGCTTCATCATATTGTAGTTGAGCAAGTTTCACTGAATTTTCTAATTGATTTGTTTGACTTTCTATAGTTCCACTTGTAGTATTATTATAATTTGCTTGCGCTAATTCTAAAGCTGCTTTAGCTTGACTAAGACTATTATTAACATCATCACCCTTTAAAGTTAAAAGTATATCCCCCTTTTTAACCTCTTGTCCAAGTGAAGCATATGTTTTTTCTATTGTTCCACCCATTTCTGTTGTAATTGATGTTTCAGTTGCTACTTTAGTAGTACCAGTAAACATATTCTTGTTTTCTATCTCGCTACTTTTTGATTTTTTAACTGATACAGCTATTGATTTTTCTTGTTCTATTGCTAAATCTTTATTTCCACATCCAACTAGCCAAATCATATTAAATAATAATAATAATGCTAAATATTTCTTCATACTTATTGCCCTCCAACCTTTTTAGTGTCATCTTTTAAATTAAAATAATTTCTACAAATCTTAAAAATCCCTCTCAACCTGTCCAATCTTTTAATCTATATTATTATAATTAAAACATTATTTTCTTTAGAAAAATGTTTATGTTCAGTTAATTTTTATAAATATTAGTATTAATTAATAAAGTATATTTAATTATAAATTCATAATTATTCTAAGTCAATAACTTTCATATCTTGTATCTAAATAAGTATTAGTTTATAATTTAGTTTATATTTACAGAATATTAAGGAGTTAGATTAATGCATAAACAAGATTTAGATAAAATTTCCGATTCTTTATTAACTTTTTTATTTTTAGTTAAAAATAATGTCTTTAGTGAAAATGAATTTATAAAGAATTTTCCTAAACCACCAAAAGAAGTTGAAGATTATATGAATGAATTTCCTATGCCACCGTCTCATACAAAAGTAATTTTATATCTTCATAAATCAAATTCTTCACCAATATCTCAAATAGCTAGTAATTTAGGTATATCTAAATCTAATATGACACCCATAATAGATAAACTTATAGAATATGGTCTAGTTAATAGATATCCTGATTCTAAAGATAGACGAATACTTAGAGTTGAATTAACTACAAAGGCATTAGATATATTTGAAAAATTTAGAAATGCTGCAAAAGATAAATTAGCAAATAAAATCAAAGTTTTAGAAGATGATGATTTATATACATTAAGTGATTGTGTATCAAAGCTATATGATATAATGCAAAAAATAGAAAAAAAATAAGACGAATAAAATTATTCGTCTTATTTTTTTATTTATTTTAATTTATAAGTTTAGGCTAACTTCAACACCGTAGTGATCAGATATTATATCTTTATTTATTCCATTAAATATTACTTTAGATGTTAAAACATCTAATTTCTTATTACTTAATATAAGATCTAATCTTAGTTTTTCTTTATTTTCATCCCAGCCATCAATCTTTCCTCTAACAGTAATTCCATTATCAGCTTCCTTTGATATAGTAAATGTATCAATTAATCCTTTATTAAGTAAATAATCATATCCTTCATTTCTTATGAATGCATTATTATTAAAATCACCCATAAAAAATGTTGTATTATTAGAAGTGTTTTCTTCTAATAATTTTTTTACTTGATATTTAAATGGTTCTTCTTGATCTTCCCACCATCCTAAATGGCAAGAATATATATCTATATTTTCATTATTATACTCAAATGTAAGTTTTACAATTCTTCTTGTCTTCCAATACTCTACATCAGTTGCTTTACTTATAAAAAATGATTTTTCATCAACTATATTATGTTTAGTAAATATAGCTAAACCTTCTTCATATTTTTCATAACCTATATGAGAGAAATCCCAAAAGAAATTATAATTAGTATTATATTTATCTAATTCAGACTTCAATAATACTGCAAAGTTATCATATTTTAAATTACTTTTAATAACGTTTGAATTAATTGATTGACTCACTTCTTGAAGTGCTATAGCATCATAATCCTTTTCAGCTATTGTTTTTGCTAAATATTTTATTTTATCTATTTGATTTTCTTCCTGCCAAGAATGACAATTTAAAGTTAATAATTTCACTTTACTACACTCCTAATATATCATTAATGCTCGATTTTAAAACGTCTGCTTTAGGTCCATATATGGCTTGTATTCCCTTATCTTTTACTACTAAACCAAGTGCTCCATTTTTCTTCCACTCTTTTTCATCTGCAACTAAAGCTTTATCTTTTACTGTTACTCGTAAACGTGTCATACATGCATCAACATCCACAATATTCTCTCTTTCACCTAATAATGAAATTATTTTTACTGCTAATTCATCACCTGTTGTATTTGAATTTGATTGTTTTTGTGAAGACTCATCATCTTCTGAATCTATATAATTTCCTCTTCTACCTGGAGTAGCAATCTTAAATTTCTTTATTAAGAAACTAAATGTAAAGTAATTTAAGAAGAAGAAAGCAATTGAACTAATTACAAAGTGAACTAAATCCATTGATAATCCTGCTTTTACAAACATAGGTACACGAGTTAATAATTCAACAAATCCAAAAGCTTGAATTCTCAAACTAATAATATCAGCTAAAGCAAATCCTATACCTGTAATAACTGCATATACTCCATAAAGTATTGGTGATACAAACATGAACATAAATTCAATTGGTTCTGTAACCCCTGTTAAAAATACTGCAAGACCTGCTGATAAAAACATTGATTTATATTTATGTTTCTTATCTTCATCAACATTCTTATACATAGCAAGAGCAACCCCTATTAATGATGCACTTGAAAGAACTACTTGTCCATATTTAAATCTTGCTGGTGTAACTGTCGCTAACAAATTATTATATGCAGACATATCCCCTGCACCTTTTAAATTTATTAAATCTGATATCCAAGCAAACCATAATGGATCTTGTCCAGCTATAACATGTCCTGCATTAGCGCCAGTTAATATTGTATAAACTCCACCTAACTCAGTATAATTTACTGGTATTGTAAGCATATGATGTAATCCAAATGGTAATAGTAAACGTTCTAAACACCCATATATAAATGGTGATAATATTGGTGCTGTATCTTTTGATTCAGCAAGCCATATCCCAAAAGCATTCAATCCTGATTGAGCAAATGGCCATATAATTGAAAGTAGAAGTGCCATTACTACTGATCCTACAATTACAACAAACGGAACAAAACGTTTACCATTAAAGAATGATAATGCATTAGGTAATTTATTAAAGTTATAATACTTATTATATAATGAGGCTCCTAAAAAACCTGAAATAATTCCAATAAAAACTCCCATATTTAGAGCTGGTGCTCCAAGTACAGATGTAAAATAATCTCCAACTATTAATTGTTTTCCAAAAAGTGATGTTACTGTTGCAGTTTTATCTGCTAACATTGCTGAACTTACTCCAAATATAGCTCCTGTAATACGATTAGTAAGTATAAATGCTATTAACGCTGCAAATGCTCCACCTGCACGCTCTTTTGCCCAAGATCCACCTATTGCAACTGCAAATAGGATGTGTAAATTACCAATAATACCCCATCCTAAATCTTCAACAACTCTTGCAATGGTTTGCACTAAAGACAAATCTCCAGACATTCCTATTAATTTTCCAAGACATATCATTAACCCTGCTGCTGGCATTACCGCAACAACTACCATAAGTGCTTTACCGAACTTTTGCCAAAATTCAAATGAAAATAATTTTTCTTTTTTCGCTTCCATTACTCTCCACCTATCCTTATTTATGATTATTTTTTCTCAACACCCTTTTATACTAAAGCAATAATACCCGCTTATAACAAATAGATTAATATTATACTACCCTATATAATCTACATTCCCATGGTTTTAAATTTATACTGTTAATTTCATCATGTTTATTTACTCCATAATTTGATAAAATTAATTTTTCAAATATTAATGTTTCTTTTTCATATTTATATAAATTTTCATTATCTGATAAATTACATATAATCATATATTTCTTATCACCCAAAATTCTCATATATGAATATATATTTTCATCTTCATCTAGTATAAGTTTATATTCTCCATAACTTAAAGTTTCACTATTCTTTTTAATATCTATCATTCTCTTATAGAAATTTAATACTGAATTAGGATTTTTTAATTCAGATTCAACATTTATTTCTTTATAATTTGAATTAATATCTATCCAAGGTTTATTCTTTGAAAATCCAGCATTTTCACTAGCATCCCATTGCATTGGTGTACGAGAATTATCTCTTGATATTGCCCATATTTCTCTAAGTGCTTCTTCTTTAGAAACTCCAGACTCTATTCTTTCATTAAATATATTTATTGATTTTATATCATCATATTTACTTATGTTTTCAAACTTAACATTGGTCATACCGAGTTCTTGTCCTTGGTAAATAAAAGGTGTTCCTTGCTGCATAAAATACATTAAACCTAGTGCTTTGGCACATTCTACCCTATAATTTTTATCATTTCCCCAAGTTGAAATAACTCTTGGAATATCATGATTTTCTATAAATAATGCATTCCAACCAACACCATTTAGATTATTTTGCCATTTTGTTAAAGCCTTCTTTAAACCTACAACTGATAATTTATTATCAGAATCATAATCCCATAAGTCAAGATGTTCAAATTGGAATACCATATTGAACTTTCCGTCTTCTTCACCAACCCAAAGTTCTGCTTCTTCAGAATCAACTCCGTTAGCTTCACCAACAGTCATAATATCGTATTTTTCAAAAGTATTATCTGCAAGTTCTGCTAAAAATCTATGTATACCTGGAAAATTCATATGTTTTTCAAAAGAAGATACATATCTTTCATTACTTTCACTTTTAATATCTTCAAAAGTTTGATCTTTTTTAATATGACTTATAGCATCAACTCTAAATCCATCTATACCTTTGTCTAACCACCAATTTACCATCTTATATAGTTCATTTCTAACTTCAGGATTTTCCCAATTTAAATCAGGTTGTCTTTTTGAAAATAGATGTAAGAAATATTCTTCTGTATTTTCATCATATTCCCATGCAGAACCTTTAAATATACTTTCCCAATTATTAGGTTCAGCACCGTCTTTTCCCTCTTTCCAAACATACCAATCTCTTTTAGGATTGTCTTTAGATGACTTAGATTCTATGAACCACTTATGTTCATCACTAGTATGATTTATAACCAAATCAATAATTAACTTCATATCTCTTTTATGAACTTCTGTTAATAATTCATCGAAATCATCCATAGTTCCGAAATCTTCCATTATATCTTGATAATCACTTATATCATATCCATTATCATCATTAGGAGATTTGTACATTGGACATATCCAGATTACATCTATTCCCAATTCTTTTAAATAATTTAATTTAGATATTATTCCTCTTAAATCACCAATTCCATCTCCGTTAGAATCTTTAAAGCTTCTAGGATAAATTTGATAGCCTATTGCTTCTTTCCACCAAATTTTTTTCATTAACTAATACATTCCTTTCGCAATCGCTTGCATAAAATATAAAAATTAAATGATTACTTTTATATATACTAAAAACATATTATTTAATCAAATTTTTAGTAATACAAACTCATCATTCGTATTTAAAGTTAGTCGTTCACTTACTTTTGTATTTTGATTATATCAATTATTTTAACCGATTACAAAAGAATTTTTTTCTTTTTCAGATAAAAATTATGCTTATTTCTTTTGTTTTCATATTTTTTCTCATAATTACAAAGTATTTCTTCGCAATCGGTTGCAAAAATTCTTATATGTGATTCAATAAAATATCTTACTTTATCGAATCCCTAATTATTAATTTAGTATCAATTATATAATGATCAACATTATTATTATTCTCTAATGAATCTATTAATATCTTAGATGCATAATATCCTAATTCATATGCATTTATATCAACAGATGCTAATGGTGGATTTTGAAACTCAGCTAACTGTGTATTATTAAAACCTATTATAGAAATATCCTTTAAATTTTTTTCCTTAAATACTTTTAATGAACCAAAAGCTAACATATCATCTTCTGCTATAATAGCATCTGGAATTCCTAACTTTAATAATTCATTAGTAGCTTCAATTCCTTCTTGTTCAGTAAATTCTTCTTTAATTATAATATCTTGATCTTTTATATTAATTCCATTCATTTGACATGATACTTTAAATCCATTTACTCTATCTTTAGTTAAATTCCATTCTTTTTTAGCTCCTAAAAAAGCTATTTTTTTCTTTCCGTGCTTAACCAAATCATTAACCAAGTCATACGTTGCTTTGAAATTATCGTTATCCACCCATAGAATTCCCTCTGTTTCTTCCGGTCTTCCTATAATAACAAAGGGAAAACCTGTCTTCTTTAAGTATGTTATGTTATTATCATCAGATTTAGCTCTTAATAAACAAATCCCATCAACTAAATTACTATTTATAAAATCCTTTACATGGTGTGCTTCATGTGCTTCATCCTTACTAAATGCATAAGTAATATAATAATTATTGCTTTGTGCATATACACTCATCCCCTTCATGGCTTGAATGAAGAATGGATTTGTTAATAAATCCTGTGCTTCATTAGGAAGTATTACACCTATTATTCTTGTTTTATTATTTGCTAAACTTCTAGCTATTGCATTAGGTTTATATTTTAACTTTTTAACAGCTTCTCTTACTTTACTTTTAGTTTCTTCACTAATCTGACTACTATCTGATAATACTCTAGATACAGTTGAAGTTGAAACATTTGCTTCTCTAGCAACCTCTTTTATAGTAACCTTCATGACACCCTCCAAATTTTCTGACTTCTTTTTAAATATATCAACACTATAATAAAGTACAGTCAAAATTTTTTATCAATATTTCTTTTTGTAATCTCGTTAACCTTTTTATTTTATACTCTCTTCTCATAGCCTCTTTTTTATCTTCAAACACTTCATAATACAAAAGTTTAACTGGAGTTCTTCCCCGTGTATATTTTGCACCTTTTCCTAAAGAATGCATTTTTATTCTTTTTTTTAAATCATTTGTCCATCCAGTATAAAAAGTATTATCTGAACATTCTAAAATATAAACATAATTCATATATAAATTCCTCAAAATTTTATTATATATTATCAGTCACTATTATAACATAAAGTGCATAATATTTTTATATGATAAATAATGCATTAATATAATACTTATTTATATGTATTAACACAATTCTCACTTTATTTTATTAAACTTTTTATCTATAAATATACTTAGCCAGCTAATTATATTTTTCATAAATATAATTAACTTTATAACTATTATTATTTATAATTACATGAAATATCATCATTTTTTCACTACTATAACTGTATACAAATACACATTTCACAAAATATAATTTCATTGTAATTTATTTACTTTTAGTATTGAATATTACATTTTTAGTATTATAATATTAGTTAGTCAACTAACTAAATTTAAAATTGGAGATGATATTTTGTCTTATGATTTAACACATTCAATACATGGAATATTAGTAGATATAATGCGATTACATTTTTCTTCTATGAGTTCCTTAATTGATGAAAATTTACACCCTGGTCAACCCAAATTATTAATGGCTTTATATAATAAGGATGGACAAAGTCAAAGAGAACTTTCAGATGTTTTGCATATTAAACCTGCAACAACAAACGTTATGATATCTAGATTAGAAAAAGGAGCATTTTTAAGAAAAGAGCAAGATAAGTGTGATCAAAGAGCAACTAAAATATTTCTTACTGAAAAAGGACATACAACTATAAAAAACATAAGTAAATCACTAGAATATCTAGATGACATATGCCTTAAAGATTTTACTTTTGAAGAGGAATTAACATTAAGAAGATTACTGAGTAAACTAAAGGATAATCTTACGCTTAATTGTAATAATAATAATTAAATACTATTTGTTTAGCATATTCTAAACAATATATTTGAAGGATGTGAAAATAAATGCTGAAATTATTTAAGAATTTAAAACCATATAAGTTTGGTATATTATTTATTATTTTATTAACAGCATGCCAAGCTTTTACACAATTATATTTACCTAAACTCATGTCCAATATAGTAGATAAAGGAATAATTAATGGAGATATTAATTACATACTAAAAATAGGAACAGTAATGATATTAGTAGCTCTTTTAGGTAGTGTTGCTGCTGTTTTTTCAAGTTTATTTTCATCTAAAGTTGCTATTGGCTTTTCAAAAGATTTAAGAAAAAATATCTTTACTAAAGTAGAAACTCTATCTGTTGGGGATTTTAATCAAATTGGTACAGCTTCATTAATCACTAGAACTACCAATGATATAAATCAAATCCAACAAGTATTAGTAATGATGTTACGTATGATGCTTATGGCTCCAATAATGTGTGCTGGTGGAATAGTAATGGCATTAACTACAAATGCAAAGCTTTCTACTGTTTTATTGTTTGCAGCACCATGGGTAATAGTTTCTATAGCTATCGTTAGTAAAAAAGCTACCCCATTATTTAAATCAATGCAAAAAAAGCTAGATAAATTAAATTTAGTCTTAAGAGAAAATCTTACTGGAATCAGAGTAATTAGAGCATTTAATCGTATTTCTCATGAAAGAATTAGATTCAATGAGGCTAATGATGATCTTACAAATACATCAATAAAGGTAAATAAAATAATGGCTGTTATGATGCCTCTTATGCAATTAATTCTTAATCTAACTGCTGTAGCAATAATATGGTTTGGTGGAATAAGAATTGATCAAGGAAGTATGCAAATTGGTGATTTAATGGCCTTTATTCAATACACAATGGAAATAATGTTCTCATTATTATTACTTTCTATGATGTTTGTTATGATACCAAGAGCTTCTGCTTCTGCTGTAAGATTAAATGAAGTTCTTGAAATAGAACCCTCTATAAAAGATGAGTATAACGACAAGGTTAATACTACCTTAAGAGGATTTGTAGAATTCAAAAATGTGTCTTTCAAATATTCTGATTCTGAAACACCTGTCTTAAGTAATATTAATTTTTCTTCTAATCCTGGTGAAACTACAGCAATTATAGGTGGAACAGGCTCTGGTAAATCAACTTTAATAGGACTTTTACCTAGATTTTATGATGTAACTGATGGTGAAATATTAGTTTCTGGAATTAATATAAAAGACATTCCACAACATGAATTAAGAAATAAAATAGGATTTGTACCTCAAAAGGCTGTACTGTTTACTGGAACAATCTCTGAAAATATTAAATATGGTAAAGATGATGCCACATTAGATGAAATTAAACATGCTGCTGAAATTGCTCAAGCTACTGACTTTATCTCAGAAATGAAAGATAACTTCGAAACAGTAATAGATCAGGGTGGCAATAATGTTTCTGGAGGTCAAAAACAACGTTTATCAATAGCCCGTGCTATTATTAGAAAACCTGAAATCTATATTTTCGATGATAGTTTTTCTGCATTAGATTTTAAAACTGATGCAAAACTTAGAGCTGCTTTAAAAAATGAAACTGTTAATTCTACTGTTTTAATTGTAGCCCAAAGAGTTAGTACTGTTATGGATGCTGATAGAATTATTGTACTCGATGACGGAATTATTGTAGGTATTGGAACTCACAAAGAACTATTAAAAACTTGTGATGTATATAAAGAAATAGTTTCATCTCAGCTTTCAAAGGAGGAGATAGAAAATGAGTAAAGATCTTAAAAAGATATCTAATCAAAAACGTGGACCTATGGGTGGACACGGACCTGGACCCCGTATGGTTTTACCTGGTGAAAAAGCTAAAGATTTTAAAGGAACACTAAAAAGACTACTTGGATATTTAAAACCTAGAAGATTTACTCTTATTTTTGTTTTTATAATGGCTATATTAAGTACATTATTTAATATACTAAGCCCTAAAGTAATGGGTGAAGCTACTACTACTTTATTTAATGGTGTAACCATGAAACTACAAGGGATTCCAGGCGCAAAAATAGATTTTTATGCTTTAAAAAATATTTTAATTCTTCTTACTTCTTTATATTTATTTAGTGCATTCTTTGGATATTTGCAACAATACTTTATGGCTGGAGTTGCACAAAAAACTGTTCAAAAAATGCGTAAAGATGTAAATGAAAAATTAGCCAGATTACCTTTAAAATATTTTGATTCAAATTCTCATGGTGATATTTTAAGTAGAGTTACTAATGATATTGATAATATAAGTAGTACTTTACAACAAAGTTTAACACAACTTATCACAGCTATTGTTACTATGGTTGGAATACTTATAATGATGCTTAGCATCAGTCCTATAATGACTTTGATTTGTTTAATTACGTTACCTGCTTGTATATTTGCCACAAGACCAATAATAAAGCGTTCTCAAAAGTTCTTTTTAAAACAACAAAAAGAACTTGGGAAATTAAATGGTCATATTGAAGAAATGTATACTGGTCATCAAATTATTAAAGCTTTTGGACATGAAGAAAAGGCTATTGATACATTTAATGAGATAAATGATAAACTTTATCAAGCTGGTTGGAAGGCTCAATTTGTATCTGGTCTTATGATGCCCTTAATGAATTTCATAAATAATATAGGATATGTATTAGTTTCAGTTGTTGGTGGATTATTGGTTACTAAAAAATATATAACTATTGGTGATATTCAAGCATTTATTCAGTATTCAAAACAATTCACTCAACCAATAAATCAAACTGCAAATATAGCTAATATCATTCAATCTACTATTGCATCTGCTGAACGTGTATTCGAAATCTTAGATGAAATAGAAGAAATTCAAGATACCAATACATCTAAAGTAGATGAACACACTATTAATAATTTACAAGGATCTGTTAAGTTTGATCATGTTAAATTTGGATATAAAGAAGATTCTATATTAATTGAGGATATGAATATAGATGTTAAACCTGGTGAAACAATAGCAATCGTAGGACCTACTGGTGCTGGTAAAACCACATTAGTTAATCTTTTAATGAGATTCTACGAAATTAATGATGGAAAAATAACTATTGATGGAATAAATATAATTGACTTTAATCGTGGTGATTTACGTACTACATTTGGAATGGTTCTTCAAGATACTTGGTTATTTAAAGGGACTATTAAAGAAAATATTGCTTATGGAAAAGAAAATTCTACTGATGAGGATGTAATAAAAGCTGCAAAAGCTGCTCATGCTGATCACTTTATAAGAACTCTACCTAAAGGTTATGACACATTATTAAATGAGGATGCATCAAATATATCACAAGGTCAAAAACAATTATTAACTATTGCAAGAGCTATACTTGCTAATCCTAGAATACTAATACTAGATGAAGCAACTAGTAGCGTTGATACAAGAACTGAAAGTTATATACAAAATGCTATGACAAGACTTATGGAAGGTAGAACTAACTTTGTTATAGCTCATAGATTATCAACAATTAAAGATGCTGATTTAATTTTAGTTATGAATCATGGAGATGTTATAGAAAAAGGTACACACTCAGAACTCCTTGCTCAAAAAGGATTCTACTCTGATCTTTACAACAGTCAATTTAATCATGATGAAGAAGCTGTTTAAAATACAAAAAATGTGGATTCATTAATGAATCCACATTTTTTAAAGTTATCCACACTTTTTTAATAAATGAAATTGTTATCTACAAAAACTGTGCATAAAATTGTGATAAAAATTTATAAATCTCATATTTTACATATATATTTTTTACATATATGTTTTTACAATACTGATCTACTTTAACAGTATCCATAAAACTCATCATACCACTTAATTCTTTACCACTTTTTAATTGTATATTCTTCTTCTAATCATATTACATCTTAATATAATTTATTAGTTATTTATTAGTTATTTATTAGTTTGTCTTCATTATTCCAACAATAAAGTTTACGTATTTCACTACCAACTGCTTCTGATTTATGTTCTGCTGCCAATTTTCTCATTGCTTTAAAGTGAGCTTGTCCTCCAGCTTCAGACATATCTAATAAGAAATCTTTTGCAAAAGTTCCATCTTGAATATCCTTAAGTATTTTTTTCATAGTCTTCTTAGTTTCTTCAGTAATTATCTTAGATCCTGTAATATAATCGCCATATTCAGCTGTATTTGAAACTGAATATCTCATTCCAGCAAAACCTGATTGATAAATAAGATCTACTATTAATTTCATTTCATGTATACATTCAAAATAAGCATTTCTTTCATCGTATCCAGCCTCTACTAATGTTTCAAAACCAGCTTGCATAAGAGCACAAACTCCACCACAAAGAACTGCTTGTTCTCCAAATAAATCAGTTTCAGTTTCTGTTCTAAAAGTTGTTTCAAGAACACCAGCTCTCGCTCCACCAATTGCATTTGCATATGCAAGTGCAGTTTCTAAAGCCCTACCAGTTGCATCTTGATGTACTGCTACAAGACAAGGAACACCTTTACCTAATTGATATTCACTTCTTACTGTATGTCCTGGTCCTTTTGGAGCAATCATTGTTACATCAACATCTTTAGGTGCTGTTATTTGATCAAAATGAATATTAAAACCATGAGCAAACATTAACATATTTCCTGATTCAAGATTTGGTTCAATATCCTTCTTATACATTGCTGCTTGTAATTCATCATTTATAAGAATCATGATTATATCAGCTTTTTTTGCTGCCTCAGCTGTGCTAAACACTTCAAATCCTTGTGCTTCTGCTTTGCCCCATGATTTGCTACCTTCATATAATCCTATAATTACATTACATCCTGATTCTTTAGCGTTTAATGCATGAGCGTGTCCTTGACTACCATAGCCTATTACTGCAATAGTCTTTCCCTTTAATAAATTTAAATCTGTGTCTTTTTCATAATACATTTTTGTCATTTTAACGTCCCCCTAATTATTTAATTTATATCTTCTTCACTTATAATTTGATTAATGGGTGCCCCAGGTGCAACCATAGGAAAAACTTTTTTATCATTACTTATTACATAATCTATTAAAGCAGGTTCTTTTGATGCAATTGCTTTCTTTAAAGCCTCTTCAAGATCTTCTCTTTTTTCAACTCTAAACCCCTTAGCACCAAAAGCTTCTGCAAGTTTAACATAATCTGTTTGCCTATCTAAAGTTGTCTCTGAATATCTTTTTTCATAGAATAATGTTTGCCATTGTCTTACCATTCCTAGTGCATTGTTATTCATAACTATAACTACCAATAGTAATTTATTTTTAACTGCTGTAGCCATCTCATTGCAATTCATTCCAAAACTTCCGTCTCCAGCAATATTAAATACTTTTTTATCTGGCTTACCTATTTGAGCACCTATAGCAGCTCCAAAGCCATACCCCATTGTTCCAAGTCCACCTGAACTTAAAAAACTTCTTCTATTTATATAATTAAAATACTGAGAAGCCCACATTTGATGTTGTCCAACTTCAGTTGTAATTATAAAACTACCATCATTTAGTTTATTCAGCTTATCAAATAAAAACTTTGGTGTTAATTCTCCATTATTGCTTTCATCTATGTGATTTTCTTCTTTAAGAGAAGTTATAAAATTAATCCATTCTTTATTTTCTCTTTTCCCCACTAACGGTGTTATTTTATTTAACACATATTTTAAATCACCAATTATACATGAATTTACTTTTATATTTTTATTTATTTCTGCCGGATCTATATCTATATGAATTATTTTTGCATTTTTAATATGACTTTGATTACTTATAACTCTGTCACTAAATCTTGCCCCTAATACTATTAATAAGTCACACTGCGTTGCACCTATATTTGATGCTTTTGTCCCATGCATTCCAATCATTCCTGTATATAAATTATGCTCAAATGGAAACTCAGAAGTACACATTAAAGAAGTAGCTACAGGTGCTCCTATTTTTTCTGCAAACTTTATTAGCTCTTCTGTTGCTTCAGAAGAAACAATTCCGCCCCCAGCATATATAAATGGTTTTTTACAATTATTTATATAATTTATAGCCTCATCAAATGAACCTTCTTTTATATTCTCTATTCCCTTAGTTACTTTTTTAGGAATCAATTTTTTATATTCTGTTTTATTAGAGGTTATATCCTTTGGTATATCTATTAAAACTGGACCTTTTCTACCTTCTTCAGCTATATAAAATGCTTCTCTTATTACATCCTGAAGATCATCTATATTTTTTACAATGTAGTTATGCTTTGTAATTGGCATTGTGATACCAGTTATATCTACCTCTTGAAAACTATCTTTACCAAGAAGTGGTTTAGCTACATTTCCTGTAATAGCTACCATAGGAATTGAATCCATATAAGCTGTTGCTATCCCTGTAACTAAATTTGTTGCTCCTGGTCCTGATGTCGCTATACATACACCAACCTTACCAGTTGCTCTGGCATATCCATCTGCTGCATGTGCAGCTGCTTGTTCATGACAAGTTAAAACATGACGAATTTTCTCTTTATATTTATATAATTCATCATATATATTTAAAACAGCCCCTCCAGGGTATCCAAAAACTGTGTCTATACCCTCATCAACAAGAGACTTTATCAATATTTCAGCCCCCGTTAATAACATTTTATTCACCCCTTTGCTTTACTTATTGCTATTTACTTATTACTTTAATATTGCACCTTCACTGGCAGAGCTTACAAGCTTTGCATATCTAGATAAGTATCCCTCTTTTACCTTTGGTTCTAGTGGTTTAAAGTTAAGTTTTCTTCTTTTAATTTCTTCATCACTTAATTTAACTTCCAGTTTTGCATTGTTTATATCTATTGAAATAATATCCCCATTTTCCAATAATCCAATCATTCCACCTGATGCTGCTTCTGGAGAAACATGCCCTATTGATGCACCCCTAGTAGCTCCACTAAATCTTCCATCAGTTATAAGTGCAACAGAATCATCAAGTCCCATACCAGCAATTGCTGCTGTAGCTTGAAGCATTTCTCTCATTCCAGGTCCACCTTTAGGACCTTCATACCTTATTACAATTACATCACCTGGATTTATTGTTTTATCAAAAATAGCTGTGTTTGCTTCCTCTTCTGAATTAAATACTCTAGCTGGTCCTTCATGAACTAACATCTTCGGTAAAACTGCTGCTCTTTTTACAACAGCACCATCTGGAGCTAAATTTCCTCTAAGTATTGCTATTCCTCCATTTTCACTATATGGATTGTCTATAGGTCTAATGACTTCATAATCCTTAACTGTTACCCCTTTTATATTTTCTCCTTGTGTTTTTCCTGTAACAGTAATGCAATTTAAATCTAAAATATCTTTCTTAGAAAGTTCATTCATTATTGCAGTAATTCCACCTGCTGCATATAAATTCTCAATATGAATATTTGAAGCTGGAGCTAACTTACAAAGATCTGGTGTTTTTGATGATAAATCATTTATTATATCTAAATTCATATTAACCTTTGCTTCATTTGCTATTGCTGTTATATGAAGCACGCTATTAGTTGAACATCCAAGTGCCATATCAGCCTTAAGTGCATTCATAATACTTCTTTCATTTATAATATCTCTTGGCTTAATATCATTTTTTAACATATCCATAACAGCCATTCCAGCTTTTTTAGCAAGTCTTATTCTTTCAGAAAAAACTGCTGGAATAGTTCCATTTCCAGGTAAAGCTATACCCAATACCTCACATAAACAATTCATTGAATTAGCTGTAAACATTCCTGAACATGAACCACATGTTGGGCATGCACACTCTTCCAAATCACATAATTCCTTTTCATCCATTGTTCCATTTTCATATGATCCAACAGCTTCAAACATTGTAGTTAAAGAAATATCTTTTCCTTTATGTTTTCCTGCAAGCATTGGTCCTCCACTTATAACAACAGCTGGAACATTAACTCTTAATGCTGCCATAACCATTCCTGGTACAATCTTATCGCAGTTTGGAATGAGAACTAATGCATCAAAAGCATGCGCTTTAACCATACACTCAATAGAATCTGCTATAAGTTCTCTTGTAACTAAAGAATATTTCATTCCTTCATGTCCCATTGCAATACCATCACATACTCCAATTGTAGGCACAACGAGTGGTGTACCACCAGACATTAAAACTCCTTTCCTTACTGCTTCAGTTATTTTATCAAGATTCATATGACCTGGAATGATCTCATTTTGTGATGAAACTATTCCTATAATAGGCCTTGAAATTTCTTCATTTGTTAATCCTAAAGCCTTAAGGAGTGATCTTTGTGCTGCTTTTCCAGGACCTTTCTTTATAGAATCACTTTTCATAACTCCCTACTCCCCCTCATTTATTTTCTTACAAACTAAATCTCCCATTTCATTAGTTCCAACCTTAATTTTTCCTTCACTCATTATATCTCCAGTTCTATAACCCTCTTCTAATACTGATAATACTGAACTTTCAATTAGTTTTGCTTCATTATCTAAATTAAAACTATACCTAAGCATCATAGCAGCAGATAATATTGTTGCTAATGGATTTGCAATTCCCTTACCTGCTATATCAGGTGCACTACCATGAATTGGTTCATACATTCCTAAAGTCCCCTCACCTAATGATGCTGATGGTAACATACCAATTGAGCCTGTAATCATACTAGCTTCATCAGATAAAATATCCCCAAACATATTAGACGTTACAATTACATCAAATTGCGTTGGATCTTTTACAAGTTGCATTGAGGCATTATCTATATATAAATAATTAACCTCAACTTCTGGATAATCTTTTGATATTTCCCCAATTACTTTTCTCCAAAGTCTAGAAGTTTCAAGTATATTTGCTTTATCAACACATGTTAATTTTTTATTTCTCTTCATTGCCGTTTCAAAACCAATTTTAACTATTCTATTTATTTCAGTAGTGCTATATCTTTCTGTATCATAAGCTGATTCTACGCCTTCTATTTCATCTCTTCCTCTTTCACCAAAATAAATACCACCTGTTAACTCTCTTACAATAGCAATATCTATTCCATTTTTAACTATCTCATCTTTAAGTGGTGATGCATTTTTTAGAGGTTCATATAATACTGCTGGTCTTAAGTTACAATAAAGATTCATTCCACTTCTTAATCCTAATAATGCTTGTTCTGGTCTAACTTTTGCATCAGGATTGTCCCATTTTGGTCCACCTACAGCACCTAACAAAACAGCATCACTTGCTTTACATATATCTAGAGTTTCTTTTGGAAGTGCTTCTCCAGTTTTATCAATAGAACAACCTCCAGCCATTACATATTCATATTCAAATGTATGTCCAAACTTTTCACCAACTACATTCAATACTTTTATAGCTTCTGTTACTATATCAGGACCTATTCCATCTCCTGGTATTACAGCCACATTATATTTCATAAATAGTCCCCCTTCTTTTTAATTGATAATTTATAATAAACAATTAAAAGCATAACTCTTTCAAAATTTCTTTAAGTTGTATATTATTTATTTCATCCCCATAAAATGTATCAATTATCAATTTTACTTATTGCCTTAATTTTTATTTATTCCTTATTACTCATTGAAATTACTTATTTCTTATATACCCTATTAGCCCATCGTTATCTATAATTTTTTGCATAAATTCAGGAAATGCTTCACCTTTATATTTCTCATTTTTACTTAGATTCTTAATTATCCCTGTTGAGAAATCAACTTCAAGTTCATCTCCATCATTAATATTTTTCACTGCTTCATCACATTCTAATATTGGTAAACCTATGTTTATTGAATTCCTATAAAAGATTCTTGCAAATGTTGATGCTATAACACAGCTAATCCCAGATGCTTTAATCGCTATAGGTGCATGTTCTCTTGAAGAGCCACAACCAAAATTTTTATTAGCAACTATTATATCTCCATCTTTTACATTATTAACAAAATCTTTATCTATATCTTCCATACAATGTGATGCAAGTTCTTTGTGATTAGATGTATTTAAGTATCTTGCTGGAATTATTACATCAGTATCAACATTATCACCATATTTAAATACTCTACCTTTTATGCTCATATAAAATCCCCCCTCTTACACTAACTCTGGATCAGTTATTTTTCCTGTTAAAGCTGATGCTGCCGCTACTGCTGGACTAGCAAGATATACTTCTGATTCAACATGACCCATTCTACCCACAAAATTTCTATTTGTTGTTGAAACACATCTTTCTCCTTTTGCTAATATCCCCATATGACCACCTAAACATGGGCCACAAGTTGGCGTTGAAACCACTGCTCCTGCTTCAATTAAATCTTTAATAATACCTTCTTCTAATGCTTGCAAATAAATTTTTTGAGTTCCTGGGATAACTATGCATCTAATTCCTTTTTTAACCTTTTTACCTTTTAAAATACCCCTTGCTATTCTTAAATCTGATATTCTTCCATTTGTACAAGATCCAATAACTACTTGGTCAATATTTACCCTATTAGCATTATCAATAGTTCTTGTATTATCAGGTAAATGAGGAAATGAAACTGTAGGTTTTAGTGTGCTTAAATCTATTTCTATAACTTCATCATATTCTGCATCTTCATCTGCTTCATAGATCTTCCATTCTTTTTCTGTATGTTCTTTTAAATATTCAACAGTCTTATCATCTACTGGGAATATTCCATTTTTTCCACCTGCTTCAATTGCCATATTAGCCATTGTAAATCTATCATCCATGGAAAGATAATTTAATCCATCTCCAACAAACTCCATTGATTTATATAAAGCTCCATCAACACCTATCATTCCTATTATGTGTAAAATAATATCTTTTCCACTAACCCATTTAGCTGGTTTATTTTTAAGAATAAATTTTATAGCTGACGGAACTTTAAACCAAGTTTGTCCAGTAGCCATTCCTGCTGCCATATCAGTTGAACCTATTCCAGTTGAAAATGCTCCAAGAGCACCATATGTGCAAGTATGAGAATCAGCCCCAATAACCACATCCCCTGCAACAACTAGTCCTTTTTCAGGAAGTAAACAATGCTCTATTCCCATTTCTCCTACTTCAAAGAAATTTTCTATCCCCATCTTATTAGAAAATTCTCTAACATACTTTACCTGTTCAGCTGCTTTTATATCTTTATTTGGAGTAAAGTGATCTGGTACAATTGCAATTTGACTTTTATTAAAGACTTTATCAACACCAAATTTTTTAAATTCATTTATAGCTACTGGTGTTGTAATATCATTTCCTAAAACTAAATCAAGATTTACTTCGATTAATTGACCTGCTTTCACACTTTCTAACCCTGCATGTGACGCTAATATTTTTTGAGTCATTGTCATCCCCATTTTTATCATCCTCCTAAAAATACGTTTTTAACCTAGTTTATCTTGTACCCCATCATTTAGTATTGAATTAAATTTTTAACAAATTGATTAAACATAGCTTGCCCCATTTTTAATAACTAATCATTAATCTTATTTCTTTACCTATCATATTTTTTTAATTTCAAATAGATATTTTAATATTCCTCAATTGAATTTTTAATTGTTGAATTTCCCCTTTGAAGAGCAGTTATACCTGTTCTAACCATCTCCTCTATTCCATATTCCTCCATAAGTTTTATTAATGCTGATATTTTATTCTCATCACCTGTCAACTCTATAGTTAATGTATTTGGTGAAACATCAACTACTTTACATCTAAATATCTTTGCGGTTTCATTAATTGCTGCTCTTTCATCTCCACTAGCTTTAACTTTTATAAGTACTAATTCTCTATAAACAGAATCATCAGAAGTAATATTTATTACTCTTATAACATCTTCAAGTTTATTTAATTGCTTCTTAACTTGTTCTAAAACATCATCATCTCCGCTTAAAGTAATCGTCATTCTAGATACTAAAGGATCTTCTGTTCTTCCTGCTGTTATGCTGTCAATATTATATCCTCGTCTTGAAAATAACCCTGAAACCCTACTTAATACACCTGATGAATTCTTTACTAAAACGGATAATACATATTTCCTCATAAAATCATACCTCCGTAAAATTTATTTAAAACAAAAACCACTTTTAATGATACAAATCATAAAAAGTGGTTAAATTCCGCTTATATAAAATATCACTAGGTTCTAACAAACCCTTGCATATAACGGGTGCACACCGGACATCACTTACTTAATAATATATACTATTGTTCTGTGATTCTGCTCAGGAGTGATAACTATAAAGCTAAAGTATCGATTCACACCAACCACCGATTCTCTGAAAACTTATCTTGCTATATAATCGTCTCCATCTATACATTTAATGATTAAGACATATTAACTTTTGCTTTTTTTAAAGTTTACTCTTATAAAATATCAAAGTCAACAACCGTAGATTATTTTTACAAAACTTATATATTAAGGAATATTTTTTGATATATATTTTCTAATCAGTCAATAAAGTAGCTATTTTATTGATAGTTTTTAATCAATATACATTATATATTATCATAATGATTTTTATTTTATCAATTTATTAAACATAATAATAATACATAATTTTTGAGATTTTTATCCTTAATCTGCATCTCCATAAGGCTCCATCATATCTATACTTTCAATATCAACTAATATAGTATCTAAATTATAATCATAGACATTAAAGCTTATTTCCTTTGCTAATAATTTTGATATTATTTCTTCTCTTTCATCATCAAAAACCAAATTATTTCTTATAACTTCTATGAAATTATCTATACTATAGACTTCACAGCGTCCTTCGTCTACGCCTAATTGAGTGCATATATTTCTTCTAGGTTCTTCTGCGCCAATTTCTGTTGCATCATTATAATCATCTTTATCAATTTTATGATCTATAACTCTTTCATAATATATATTTATATAAGCTTTTGCTAACTCTAAATCATCGAATCCCTTAGTATCACCATTTGGCATAACTAATAAATATTCATTATATGGAACTATATTCATAAGTTTTTCCCTCCTTAGCATGTACTTTTAGACATCACCTTATTTATACCCTAGTTTTATAGATGCTATTCTCTAAACAAAAAAGTTGCTTTTTATTCTTACTACATATATTTTAAAATTAATATTTGAAACACTTTTTTCAATTTTAAATTATTATAAAAATTTAATGTTTTAGGTAATAAATAATTCATCTTTATTCTTATTAAATATATTTAAAGATAATTATTTTTTAAAATTATAAGAAATAAAAAAAACATCACAAAATGATTTTTAATCACCTTGTGATGGTTCTTTATAGATTTATTAATTTCATGTTTGCTTATCTATAATAATTTTATATTAAAACATAAACTAGTTATATTTTAGATAAAATTAAGTTAGCTAAACCATGAGCCATTTCATCTATTTCTACTTGGTTTTCACCTTCTAGCATAACTCTAACTAATGGTTCAGTTCCTGATGGTCTTATTAAGACTCTTCCTACACCATTTAGTTTTGCTTCGATTTCTTTAATAGCTTCTACTATTTCTGCATCTTCTAAGTATATGTTCTTTTTATCATTAGGAACAGTTGCATTAACTAAAACTTGTGGTAATTCTTTCATTACAGAACATAATTCTGATAATGTTTTTTCCTTCTTTTTAACTATTGATGCAACTTGAAGTGCTGTAACAAGTCCATCTCCTGTTGTATTATAATCTAAGAATATAACATGACCTGATTGTTCTCCACCTAGCACATAGTTGTCCTTAGTCATTTCTTCAAGAACGTATCTATCACCAACTTTTGTTTTTTCAAGCTTTATTCCTAACCCTCTACATGCAATGTCTAAACCTAAATTACTCATAACAGTTACAACTAAAGTATCGTCCTTTAACTTTCCTATTTCTTTTAGATAATTTGCACATAACATCAGTATGAAATCACCATTTATTAATTTACCATTCTCATCAACTGCTAAACATCTGTCAGCATCTCCATCAAATGCAAATCCTAAATCGCAGCCTTTTTTAACAACGTAATCCATAAGTTCTTCTGGATGTGTTGAACCACAATTTTTATTTATATTAGTTCCATCTGGATTATCATTAATTACAAAAACATCAGCACCTAAATCTCTAAATGCTTTTACAGCAGATTTATAAGATGCACCATTAGCGCAATCTAGTGCTATTTTCATTCCTTTTAAATTATAAGGAATTGTTTGCTTTGCAAATTCTGTATAATCCTCTAATGCAGCAACTTCGATTCTTTCTCTTCCTAAGTCTATTCCTATTGGACTTGGTACTCCTTCAAAATCACTTTCAATTACTTTTTGAATTCCATCTTCTAATTCATCTGATAGTTTATATCCTTTATTATTAAAGAATTTTATTCCATTGTATTCTACTGGATTATGAGAAGCTGATATCATTACACCTGCATCTGCATTATATTCTCTTGTTAAATATGCAACTGCTGGTGTTGGAACTACTCCTAATATTACTGCTTCTGCTCCAACTGATAATATTCCAGCAACTAAAGCAGACTCTAACATATCTCCAGATATTCTTGTATCCTTAGCTACTAATATTTTTGGTTTATGTGCACCTTCAGTTAAAACATATGCACCAGCTCTACCTAAATTATAAGCCATTTGAGCTGTTAACTCAGTATTAGCAATTCCTCTAACTCCATCAGTTCCAAACATTCTATCCATATTTTTACCTCGCTTTTTTTATTATCTCATATATCTAATTACTATATTATTATGAAATAATCGTAAATTTGATAATTCTCTATTTATATTGATGATTTTTTTAATTTAACCTATATAATAGTATAATGTTTTTCATCAATATTGACAATATTTTAAGCATATGTTCATATATTTAAGAAATAAATGTAATTTTATTATCTCTTGAATATTTTTAATTTATATATGTTAGTATTTAAATTAAAATATGCTATAAGTAATTTTTAACTACTTATAGCAAAAATTTAATAATTTACTTTTCTAGTTTTTCTAATATTGTTTTATATCCGTTACTACCATAATTTAAGCATCTGTTTACTCTGCTTATAGTAGCTGTACTTGCTCCTGTAACTTCAGCAATTTCAGTATAAGTTTTTTTACTCTTTAAAAGCATAGCAACATGAAATCTTTGAGCTAATGATTTTATTTCATTTATTGTAGCAACATCTTCAAAAAAGTTATAACATTCATCTATATTTTCAAGTTCTAAAATTCCCTTAAACAATAAGTCTAATTCTTCACTTTTAATTTTCGAATCTGACGAACTCATTATCTCTCACCTCTTTAATTATTTCATCTTTAAATATTATAACTTTAACTTCTTTTCTTTACAACTTTAATATATAAAAGCATTAACTCTCTGTATTTCTCTCTTTACTAGGCTTAGTCATTTCTTTAAAACTTTTAGTTCTCATTTCATCATATATAGTTTTAGTTGGAATAAGCCATACTTCTCCTGTCCCCCTATATACATTAACAAAACCTTCACCACTTGTTATAGCACCTGTAATAGATTTAGATGATTTTTCTACTGAAAATTCAATGTTTCCAGTTCTTAAAATTGCAAAATTCCCATCTACTTTTAATGTATCATCTATTAATATGCACTTAAATATTTCAGTTTCAGGAACTGGTATCTCTAATGCAACTATTCCATTACCACTTATTTTAGTTTGACATAAACCTTCATTTCCTAAAAAAGTTGAAGATATATTTCTCTGTAATGATGCACCTACTTCTATTCCATCTTCACAAGCACAAAACATCCCATCATCTACAATTATCTCATCATCTTCTAATTCAATTAAAGCAAAATGTCCAAATGATGGCTCTAAAAATATTTCTCCTGAACCTTTATAAACAGGTTTGAACATTGTTTCACCAGTTAATTTACTTGTAATAAATTTCTTACCTAAACCAAATACTCCACCTATATCACTCTTAATATCTATATTACCTTTCATGTAACTCAAAAGACCTGATTCTAGTTTTACAGAACTTTCATCAAGTATTATTCTTATTTGCTTTAACTTTATATTACTTTCATTAATTATATTTAGTCCAAAAGCTGTTTCTAAATCAGTAGCTCCATTTAAATCATTATATTCTAAAATTTGAAATTTCGAATCATTCTCCATTTCAGTTAACATTGTTAATTTGTTAGTTATATTTAAAGAACTTCTCAAGGTAGTTCCCCCTTTAATATTATAATAATTATTTATTAACCTTGACTTTATTATCGTTTATTATTCATTTATACTATAGCTTTGATAAATAACATTCCAAATCAAACATTAACTTATTTAAATCTAAAATTATAATATGTACTGAATTTAATAATATATTTAAAATACACCTATAACAGATAGCACTTATTTATATATACATATATTAAACTAAATTATGGAAAAGTTACTGTGCAACGTTCACTTTGTGACAATACATTTACTATTTTTCACATTATAAACCTTTGATATTACTCAGTTTCTATGTTTAAAAATTTTATATTTTCTTATACATTAAAAGAGGTCATATCAAAATTTCTTTTGATATGACCTCTTTTCATATATTCTAGTAAATCTTAGCTTTTTCTTCTCCGTCAAGAACTCTTATAGCACCTTGTGCTAATGCTAATAATTCATCTTCTCCTGGATATACAGTTACTGGAGCTATCCATTCTACATTTGATTTTAAATCTGGAACAAGTGTTGGTGAATATGCAATTCCACCTGTTAATAATATTTGATCCACTTTTCCATTTAATGCAGCTGCCATTTCTCCAATAGTTTTTGTTATTTGATAAAGGAATGCTTTATATATTTTTTCACATTCTTTATCTCCAGCTTCCATTTTATCTATAACACCTTTAACATCATTAGTGTTTAGGTATCCAACAAATCCACCTTTTCCAACTATCTTAGTATATACTTCTGATTCAGTATATTGTCCGCTAAAACACATTTTAATTAAATCACCTACTGGTACTGTTCCAGCTCTTTCTGGTGAAAATGGACCATCACCATCTAAAGCATTGTTAACGTCAACTACTTTTCCATGTTTGTGAGCTCCAACAGAAACTCCACCACCCATGTGTACAACTATTAAGTTTAAGTTTTCGTAACCTTTTCCACTATCTTTACCATATCTCTTAGCTACTGCTTTTTGATTCAAAGCATGGAATTTGCTTTTTCTTGGAAGTTCTGGAACTCCTGATAATCTTGCTACATCATCTAATTCGTCAGTAACTACTGGATCTACTATAAATGATGGTATATTTAATTCGTCACCAATTGATTTTGCTATTATTCCTCCAAGATTTGAAGCATGAGGACCTTGTACTCCTACTTTTAAATCTTCTATCATTGCATCGTTAACAGCGTAAGTTCCACCTTCTACTGGTTTAAGCATTCCGCCTCTTCCAACTATTGCACTTAAAGTAGTTATATCGAAATTCTTTTCCTTAAGAATATTTAATATTACATCTTTTCTAAATTGAAATTGATCATATATAGTTTCATATCTCTTTATTTCTTCATTAGTATGTCTTAATGTTTCTTCAAATAATTCTTTTTCATTTTCGTAAACTCCTATTTTTGTAGAAGTTGATCCTGGATTAATAATTAATAATTTATATGACATTAAATAATACCTCCAAAATAATCTTATTTAGCGTTTTCAGCAACTAATGCTGCTAAAGCTATAGAATTTACCTTTGTTTCAAATTTATCAGCTCTTGAAGTTAAGATAACTGGTGCTGATGTTCCAACTAGTAGACCACCACTCTTACTCTTTGATGTATAAGTTAAACATTTATACATTACATTACCTGTTTCTATATTAGGTAATAATATGATATCTGCTTTTCCTGCTACTGGTCCTGTAATACCTTTGTGATGAGCAGCTTCTTCTGATAAAGCATTATCTAATGCTAAAGGTCCATCTATTATACAACCTTTTATTTGTCCTCTGTTATTCATAGTAGTTAATAATGATGCATCTATTGTTGCTGGCATATCTGGGTTAACAACTTCAACTGCACATACTGGAGCTACTTTTGGAACTTCTATTCCACAAGCATGAGCTACTGTTACAGCATTGTTTACAATTTGAATTTTAGCTTTTAAATCAGGATAAGTGTTAAATGCAGCATCTGTTAAGAATATTAATCTATCAATATCTTCAATTTCAAAAACTGCTACGTGAGACATAACTTTACCTGTTCTAAGACCAATTTCCTTGTTAAGAACACTTCTTAAGAAAGTTGCTGTGTCTACTAAACCTTTCATAACCATGTCTGCTCTTCCACTTGATACTAATTGAACAGCAAATAATGCTGCTTTTTTAATATCTGGTTCATGAATTATTTCAAATTGAGTTAAATCCATTTTTATTTTGTCTGCTATTGCTCTTATTTTTTCTTGATCCCCAACTAATATTGCATCTGCTATTCCTTTTTCTTTAGCCGCCATTACTGCTTCTAAAACTGGTTCGTCTTGTGCTACTGCTACTGATAACTTTTTCTTTTTAGTTGCCTTTAATCTAGATAATAAATCATCAAAGTTTTTACTCATTATACATGCACCTCTTATTCTAATAATAAATTATTCTGTCTATATTTAACTTTATTCTTTCTCTTACTTTTTAATTAAAATACATTTTTTACTTATTACCTTTATTGTAACAAAAAATAACTTCATATTGCCCTTTTTTAGAATATTGAGACTATTTAATTAACTTAAAAAAATTAACACGTAAATTGATTTATTATCATCTCTGCTACCTTAACTCCATCGACTGCTGATGAAACTATTCCTCCTGCAAATCCAGCTCCTTCTCCCACTGGATAAAGGCCTTGCACTGTTATGCTTTCAAGTGTTTTGCTCCTATGAATTCTAACTGGAGCAGATGTTCTAGTTTCTATTCCAGTTAAAACTGCATCCTCCATTCCGTATCCTTCTATTTTTTTTGAAAAATTTTGTATACCTTCTTTTATTCCTTCTACAACATAACTAGGTAAACAATCTTTTAATTCTTTAAATTCATATCCAGGTGAATAACTCGGAATAACACTTCCTAGCTTTGTACTAGGTCTATCATTCATAAAATCTCCTAGTAATTGTATTGGTGCTTTATAATTTCCTCCACCTAATTTAAATGCTAAACTTTCATAATATCGTTGGAACTCCATTCCTCTTAAAGGTGAGTCTCCTTCAAAATCATCTGTAGATACTGTTACAACTAATGCTGAATTGGCATTAGCTAAGTTTCTAGCATGGTAACTCATTCCATTGGATACAAGTCTTCCTTCTTCTGATGCAGATGCAACAACCGTTCCCCCTGGACACATACAGAATGAATATACACCTCTCTTTAGTTTGTCACTTTGATAAGTTAATCTATATTCCGCAGAACCTAATCTTGGATGATTATGATATTCTCCATATTGACTAATATTTATTAGTTCTTGAGGATGCTCTATTCTAACTCCTATTGCAAAAGGCTTAGCTTCCATAGAAACGCCTCTTTTATATAGCATTTCATATGTATCTCTTGGACTATGTCCAATTGCTAGCACTAAAGCTTCACAATCTAGTTCTCTTCCATTAACAGTTATACTTTTTAATTTATTATCTTCATATTTTATATCCTCTAGTTTAGAATTGAAATTAATTTCTCCACCAAGCGCCTTGATTTGTTCTCTAATGTTTTTTACAACACCTTTTAAAATGTCTGTTCCAACATGTGGCTTCCCTAAATATTTAATTTCTTCTGGAGCTCCAGCACTTATAAGTTCATCTAATATATAAGCACATTTAGGATCTTTTATTCTTGTTGTTAATTTTCCATCAGAAAAGGCTCCTGCCCCTCCTTCACCAAATTGAACATTTGATTCAATATTTAAATTTCCAGTTTCCCAAAAGCTTTTAACAGCATTTGTTCTACTATCCACATCTTCTCCTCTTTCAAATACAATTGGCTTATATCCATTCTTAGCTAAAGTTAATGCTGCAAACATTCCAGCTGGACCAAATCCAACTATAACAGGTCTATGATTTAACTTAACATCACCTTTTTCAATTTTCAAACCATTGTCTTCTTCTTGAAGCCTTACATCATTATCTTTTATTTTAGATACTATTTTCTTTTCATTATCGCACTTTATATCAACACAATAATTAAACTTTATTTCATTCTTCTTTCTTGCATCTAAACTTTCTTTTATTATTGTTAATTTTTTTATATCTTTATCAGATATCTTTAGTTTTTTACATATTTTTTTTGCTAATACTTCTTTATTATCATCTATACTTAAAGTTAAATTATTTATTCTTATACTCATATGTATTCTCCTATTTTGTTTTTAATAATTTATGTTTTATTATAAGTTTAACCGATTATAACATAAAAAATAGCCACAATTAAATAAATTGTGGCTATTTTCATTATTTATTTTTTAAAACTATCTGAACCTCATCTACTGATAGTATATTAAAATCCGTCCTATTGTTAACACTGATAACAGAAGGTTTATAGGTATACGTGCCCTCTTCACTTATATTTGATAAATCTACCGTTGCCTTAAATTCCGCCTCCGTTATACTATTTATAACGGATTCCAATCCTGAGATGCTTACATTAGCCGTTGATTTTGATGAATCAATAATTAAATTAGGGTTTAAATTAGTATATTCAACTGCACATGAAATATTTTTTGTTACCTCTTGTGCTTTTTTAACTGAAAATTTCACTTTTACATTTTGGCTATTCTCTTGTATAGTAACCCCTTCTGGGAGCTTTAAATTTGTATTTACTTCAGCATCAGCTGTAATATTACTTATATTAATTTCCTGTGTATCTATAGAATTTATACTATTTAATATTTTATCTTCACCTATAATATGAACTGATTTCGGTTCTGCAACCATACTTTCTATAGATATACCATCATTTGACATTCCTATAGTTTTTATATTTATAGGCACTGTTTTTCCATTATTAACTTTTATATTTAACTCAGCTTCATTAACCTTAGAAGTGATTCCTTTAACTTCTTTATTATCTTTAGTTACAAATTTAATAGGAAATTTTTTATTAATATCTTTTTCTAAATTTTCTATATTTCCTACAAGAATACCTCTATCAACTTTATTAACTTCACTTTCCGGACCAGATATAGTTGCTTTTTCTGGAGATACAGTTAAATCCTTTTTATAAATATTTTCTTTATAAGTGATATTAACTTGAGATTTTAATGAAACATCTTTTGTTATTAGTGTCTCTAATTTTATTTTTATCCCTAAAAATCCATTGTTTTTTATATTTATATTTTGAGGATAACTAACTATTTGAATAGGGATTATATTTTCTCCATTTTTTAATGCATATGAACTCATATCCGCTGTTAATTTAAAGGAATCTTTTTTTGCTTTTGTTATTTCACTCGTAGCTCCCTCTAAAGTTAGGTCAACTGTAAAACTTTCCTCTCCTACTATAGCTAGATTAGACTTTGAAATACTTTCTTTATTTATAAGTTCTACTGGTACGCCCTTTAATTCATAAGTTCTTACTGGGTTTTCTACATTTGATATATATAGCCATAGACCAAAAGATAAAAGTAAACAAATAAGTTTTGCTACTAATGATTTATTTTTATTCCCCTTACCCATGATCTCACCCTCTCTTTAGCATCCTTTACATTCTTTTTATTTTTATTTCTATTTTCAATTATATTTGATAATATATTTCTCAATCTTTCTTTATCATACCCTCTACTTAATTTACCATTTATAGCTAATGAAACCACTCCAGTTTCTTCAGATACAATGATTATTAAAGCATCAGAAACTTCTGAAAGTCCTAATCCTGCTCTATGTCTAGTACCTAATTTTTTATTAATGTTATTATTATTAGTCAAAGGAAGAACACAACCTGAAGCTAATATTTTATTATTTCTAATTATTGTTGCTCCATCATGTAGTGGTGTATTCACTACAAAAATATTTTCTAAAAGATTTGAGCTTACATTTGCATCTAATATTGTTCCTGATGAAACTATCTCTGCAAGACCTGTTTTTTGTTCCATTACTATTAGTGCTCCTGTTTTAGTTTCTGATAAATTGTGTACAGCATTAACTATTTCATTTATAGCTATATTTATGCTCTCTTTATCATTTGCATAATGTACATCTTCAAAAGCTGATCTACCTATATGCTCTAATCCTCTTCTAATTTCTGGTTGAAAAATTATAATTACAGATAATACCCCGATTGTAAGTGTCTTATTTAAAATAAAATATAACATATCTAATTTTAATAAATAACTTATTGGTATTAATACTATTATTAATGCTATCCCTTTTAATAATTGTTCTGCCCTTGTTTCTTTAATGAGCATATACCCTTTGTAAAATATATAGGAAACTACCAATATATCTAGTATTGACCATAAAGACATATTACTTAAACTTTTTATTATTAGTGATATAAAATCTTGCAACACTATCACCTCCACCTTTTGTATATATATAAAATTATACATCAAAACCTCAATTATTATATATAGAGAGAATTACTATTTTATTAAAAATTCATTATTTTTATAATAATTTCCTAATTAACATAATATAAGTAATATTAAGTGACTAAAATATATTATTACTTAGTAAGGGGGACTCTGGTTATGATAAATTTTTCAACAGATAAAAAAACATTAAAAATCATATGTTTATTATCTAGTTTATTTATATTGATACTTATATTATTAACGTTATTTTTTAAAAATACTGAATTAAATAAAATAAATAAATTTTCCAAAACAATAGTCACTATAAATTCATCATTAAAATTTGATGAAAATGATGCCAAACTCGATTTTAAAAATACAAAACAAGTTTTAGCTGAAAACCTAACTCAACTAAATACATTAGATAATAACTTAACCAATTTAACTTTAAAAAAATCTAATTCTAATGAATTAAAAAACAATCTTTCAAATTACTTGAAAGTAAATATTAATTTATATAACTCTATTATTTCTATAATAAATAATAAAAATAATGAAAACTTTCAATCCTTATATGAAGATCTAATAAAAAACGAGGAGATTTTTATTAGTGAAACAGATAAATTATCTGAAGCTGGAGTTAAAACATCTATTCCTAAAAATTTAAAATTATTTTTTATAAGCTTAAATAGATCTTTGAATGAATCCTATAAATCAATTAGAGAAAATGATATTATAAGCGAACAAAAACGCGATTTTTTTGTACAAATTAATGACTTGCTAAATAAATTTTCCGATCTAAAAGATGATATCAAACCTGCTCTAGAAAAAATAAGAGAAGATAATAGAGACTTATCAATAGTAATTTATGACCTTAACGAAAAGCGTTCAGATTTTAATGCAATAAAAGATAATTCTATATCTATATCTATCCCAGTTGGTGGTGAAAATTGCTATGTGGCCTTAGAAGAAATTATTTCCTCTTATGATTCTTATATTAATTCTTTAGAAAAGAGTATTAAAGATGAAATGACTTTACAAGAAAAATCTAAATTAACTTTAAATAATATTGATGAATTATACACTGATACTTTTGATAAATATGACTACTTTTTAAGTTGTTTTGATAATTTACAAAAAACCATATTATCATATAAATATTAATTTATGTATATAAGGCTCTTTTTGGGCAATAATATTATTGGTTTGAAATATACCAGAGGAGGATTTTTAATGAAAAAAATATATAGCCTTTTCATAATTAGTTTAGTGCTATATCTTTCCGTTATTAATAACAATGTTGCTTATGCTGAAGTATTAGGTGACAACTCTCATACTAATTCTATTTCTAAAGAGGAAAATAATGAAACTTATTTAAATAATATAAACCTTGCAACTCAATGCAATACAAAAGTAAATGAAAATACTACAAATGAAAATATTGACGAGTCTACATTAGAAGTTTTTAGTTATGATACTCAAAAACTATATATAACGGAAAATGATATTGAATTAATGGCTAAATTAGTTTATGCAGAAAGTATTGGTGAACCTTATGACGGAAAAGTAGCTGTAGCATCAGTTGTCTTAAATCGTGTTATAAATCCCAGCTTTCCAAATTCAATAAAAGAAGTAATATTTCAAAAAAATGCATTTTCATGTGTTAAAAATGGAGATATTAAAGCTACTCCAAATCAAGCATGTTATAATGCTGTTTATGATGCTATAAGGGGATATGACCCTACAAATGAAGCATTATTCTTTTATAATCCTAGCACGGCAACGTGTGCCTGGATGCATCAAACACAAAAACAAGATATGAAAACAATAGGACATCATACATTTTTTAAAATTAAATCTTAATAAAAATAATGACCAATCTAATTATATTTATTAGACTGGTCATTATTTTTAAATTTGCTTATATATACCTTAAATAATATTTCTAAAACTCATAATAATATTTTATTCAAATGTACCTCTTACTATGCACTCTCCATCTTGAACCATCTTTATTCCATTGCATAAAACTATATCTATATCTAGAGAATTCTCATCAACTATTACTAAATCAGCATCTTTTCCCTTTTCTATTCTTCCTTTATTATATAATTTTAATATATCTGCTACATTAGATGTTATAACTTTTATAGCCGTTTCAATTGGAATACCATATTTCTTTATGCCTTCTTTAACTTGTAAGTATAACGATTCTACAGAACAAATTCCAAGTCCTACTATCTTTTTATTTTCATCAAACTTAGGCATGCTTCCATTACCATCAGAAGAAAATGTTATATTCTCTATAGGTAATCCAGCTTCAATATATTTTTTTAAGCCTTCTGAAGCTGTAAGTTCACCCTCCTCTAAAAAATTAACATCACTGCTCGTAGTTAAATCTATAAGACCGCCTTCTTTTACATATCTTAAGCCTTCCATAAATAAATTAGTATTTCTATTAATATGAGTAGGTAATAATTGAGATGATGGTATGTCAGATTCATTAATTAATTTAAATAAATAGTCTAATTTTCTTTTGCCCTCACCTATATGTACATTTACCACTCCAGATTTACTAGATAATATTCCACCCAGCCTAGATTGAGCTACTAATTTAGCAAAATCCTCATAAGTTGGTTCTGAACTTCTATTATCTGATAATGCTATTTCTCCAACACCTATTATTTCTTGTATAAGCATTATGTCTCTTTCAATAAATCCAGTTAAGGTTTTTACTGGTACAGCATAAGACCCTGTGTAACAATATGATGAAATACCCTCTTCTTTTAAAGATTTAACTTTTGCTATTAAAGATTTTATTCCTCTACACTCGCTATCAGTACCTATGCATCCAACAACTGTTGTTATTCCACTAGATGTTAAATTAGATAATTGTAGCTCTGGTGTACGCGTCTTATATCCGCCTTCACCACCTCCACCAATAAGATGTACATGACTGTCTATAAAACCTGGAAAAATAATTTTATTTTTACCATCTATCACATTAATCTCAATAAAAGTATTTGATATATCTAAATTTTCATAGATTCCTTCTATCTTTCCTCCTGCTATTACAATGTCTTTTATGCCTATGTATTCTGGAGAATATACTTTAATATCTTTAATTACTGATATCATTGTTATCACATCCTATTTAAAATTTATTTTTCTATAATCTAAATTAATTATTTAATATTTTATTAATTGTCTCATTAAAATAAATAGATTCTGAAAAATCATCTCTTAATTTATTAGCATAATAAATACTTTTTTCTCTATCTGTATTATTAAACATTAACGAAAGATTATACAATACATTATCAGCATATGAACCCTTTGGATATTCTGAATAATATAACTCATATAATTTTATTGCTTCATCAAAATTATTTAATTGTTCTAATGTTACAGCTTTATAAAATATAATATGTTCTTTTAGATAGCTCCCCTCACTATAATCATATGCTTTGCTAAATTCTATGTTTGCTTTTTCATAGTTTTGTATATTAAATTCTTCCATACCTTTTCCATAAAATACTTCTATTCCTGAAGTTTTTAATAGATTCACACATCTTCTGTATAACCCTTTATACTCATCTGAAATATCTTGTTCATTCACATTTTGTAAATCATAATAGATGTTATCAACATCTCCATTTTCAAAATGTTCACTTAATTTATTTATGTCTAATTGAGCTTTTTTATTTTGTTCATCAATAGTTGTATCTGGTATTTTAGATTCACTCTCTTTTTGTTCTTCATTAACTACATTTTCAGAACTATTAGAATTTTCTTCTGCTTTATTTGATGATTCAGTTGACATATTATCATTTTCTTTAAGATTAACCTTAAACTTCTCTTTAAAAACATAAAAAGTTCCGCATATAAATACTACTAAAACTAAAGCTATAATCGGTTTAATAAACTTATTAGTTTCTTTTTTATAAGCCTTTAACTCTATTAATTGGGCTTTTATTTGATTAGCTACTTTATAGTTTTTATCTATAACTAAAACTTTATTCATATAATCTATGCATTTATTTATCTCACCTTTTTTTTGGTAACATAATGCTAACGCTGTATCCACCTTTATGCAATTAAAATCACTTTCTTTGCACTTTTTAAATATTTTTATTGCTTCATCTATCTTTAATTCCTTTAACTTCTTTTCTCCTAATTCATATAACTCTACCCTAACTTCATCTTCTTTTGCACTGCGTATATAATTTTGAGCTATTCCATCATTATTAAAATCCTTATTGATTTTCCATACTGTAACAGCTTCATCTAATTTCCCTTGTTGATATAATATAAGTCCTTTTAAATTTAATATAGAAGGATTCTTTAAACTAAAAGATAAGCCTTCTTCGCATGCTTTTAGTGACTTAGATAATTCTCCATTCTGATAATATTTTATAGCCTTATCATAAATTTTTTTATTCTTTTTCTTCATGCTACTCCCCTTTATTGTATATACCTCAAATTTATGGATTTTTTAATTGTTTTAAGTATAACATAACAATAATATAGTATTCATTAATAAAAGATAATCAATGTAACTATAAACTAAGTACTTTAACTTTCTAAATTTTTTCACTTTATTATACTTTTTAAGTTAAAAACTCCAAAATACAATTCCTAATACGGCTGATATAAGTACACATATAATTGGATGAACTTTATGAGATAATAATAAACCTCCAATTATTAAAGTAACAATTATTGATTTTATATCTATATACGATTCCCTTGCCAAATCAAAAAATGCCTGAAGTATAAGTGCTATTAGTACTGGTCTCATACCAAGCAAGGCACTTTTTACCAACTTAGAATCCTTAAATTTTTCTAATGTTTTTGAGCATATAGTGACTAATATAAATGATGTTGTTATTATACCTATAGTTGCAGCTAAACTACCTAATATTCCAGATACTTTAAATCCAACAAAGGTTGCCGAATTAATAGAAACTGGTCCTGGTGTCATTTGTGATATTCCTATGATATCCATAAATTCACTTACTGTAAGCCATGAATTATTAGTTATTATCTCCTTTTGAATGAAAGGAATCATTGCATATCCTCCACCAAAACTGAATGCTCCAATCTTTAAAAAAGCTATAAATAATTTTAATAATATCATTCTTTATACCTTCTCTCTTAGAAAAATCATTCCATATATTGCTGATGCTAAAATAACAATTACAGGGTGAATATTAAATACCATAAGTGCTAAAAGTGCTACTACTATCATAATCACAGTTCTTACATTTTTTTGTACACCCTTAGATAAACTTATTACACCAAATAAAACTAACATAGGTACAGCTGCATTTATTCCCTTAAATACTAAATTCACAAAATAATTATCTCTAAATTGCATAAAGAATGTAGCAATCAAAATTATTATTAAAAATGATGGTAATGTTACTGCTAATATAGCTACTAGCTCTCCAAGTATTCCACCTATTTTCTGACCGATAAATGCTGAGCAATTTATAGCTAGTGCTCCTGGTAAACTTTGAGATACTATTAAAAAATCCATAAATTCATCTTTAGTAAGCCATTTCTTTTTATTAACAACCTCTTCTTCGATTAAAGGAATCATTGCATATCCTCCACCAAATGTAAAGGCTCCAATTTTAAAAAACGATATAAACATTTCTAAAATCTTATTCATATATAAACCTCCATTTATAAATTTTACTATTAATTATTTTATCACTAAACAAGCTGTATTATTAATTTTAAAAAATATATTTTTAAATTAATAATATAGTATTTTTTACGCTTCTTATTTCTAAATTAATTTATTTCTAACTCTAAATCACAAAAACTTTTCAACTAAAAAATATTATACTTTTCTAAAAATACCAATTCCAAAGCAAAAATTTTCTATGAAAATAACTTGTTTACTTTAACCTAGAAGTACTCTGTTTAGTTTTTTCTTTTTATAAATTAATATTACAGTTATCCTAAAGGCCATATGATTATCCTTTCAGAATTCAAAAACCCTATAATTTTACATAAAATAAAAAAGGTGAAGTAAAACTCCACCTTTTAAATATATAAAATTTTCTAATTTTATTCTTGTTCTAACATTATTTTCTTAGCATTTAATATTGATGTAGCACTCATTGAGAACTCATCTAGTCCGTATTCAACTAATGTTGGAATAGCTGCTTCATCTCCAGCCATTTCTCCACACATTCCAACCCATTTTCCATGTTTATGTGCACCATCTATAGTCATTTTTATTAATCTAAGTACAGCTGGATGCATTGGGTTGTAAAGGTATGAAACCTTTTCGCTCATTCTATCAGCGGCTAATGTGTATTGAATTAAATCATTTGTTCCTATTGAGAAGAAATCAACATGTTTAGCTAATTCATCAGCATAAACTGCTGCTGCAGGGATTTCAACCATGATACCCCATTGAATAGCTTCTGAGTATTCTTTTCCTTCTGCTTTTAATTCAGCTTTACATTCATCAACTACTTCTTTAGCTTGTAAGAATTCTTCTAAACCTGAAATCATAGGGAACATAACACAAAGATTACCATATATAGAAGCTCTTAATAATGCTCTTAATTGAACCTTAAATATTTCTTTTCTATCTAAACAAAGTCTTATTGCTCTGTATCCTAAGAATGGATTCATTTCTTCTGGTAATGGTAAATATGGAAGAGTCTTATCTCCACCAATATCAAGAGTTCTTATAACAACTTGCTTACCTTCCATTTTTTCAAGAGCAAATTTGTAGCTTTCAAATTGTTCATCTTCTGTTGGAGCACTATCTCTATCCATGTATAAGAATTCAGTTCTGAATAATCCTACACCATCTCCACCATTTGCTACAACACTAAGTACATCTTCTGGTTTACCTATGTTTCCACAAACTTCTATTCTTCTACCAGATTTAGTAGTTGTCTTTACATCTATTAATTTTTTTAATTCTTCTTGTTCTGCTTTGAATTTTTCTTGTTTAGCTCTGTATTCTGTTAAAACTTCTTCTGAAGGGTTAATAATTATGTCTCCAGTTAATCCGTCAACTATAATCATATCTCCATTTTTAACACTACTTGTAATATCACCTAAACCAAGTACAGCTGGTATTTCTAATGTTCTAGCCATAATAGCTGCATGTGAAGTTCTTCCACCTATATTAGTAATAAATCCTACTACTTTGCTTCTATCTAATTGAGCAGTATCAGATGGTGTTAAATCATGAGCAACGATTACAGTATTGTTTTCAGTAATCGCAAAAGCATCTCCGCCTTTACCTGCAAAATTAGATATTATTCTCTTAGATACATCCTTTATATCTGCAGCTCTTTCTCTCATATAATCATTATCCATAGATTCAAATATAGCTACAAAACTATTTGTAACATTCTCTATAGCTTTTAACCCATTTGTACTATTCATTTCTATTTCACTCATCATTGCTCCAGTAAATTCTGGATCATCTAACAATGTAATGTGTGCTTCAAAAACAGCAGCCTTTTCTGCTCCCATTTCTTTTTCAGCTTTATTTTTAATAGCTTCTAATTGTGATTTAGAATCATCTAATGCTTTTTGTAATTTTTCTTTTTCACTTACTATATCACTAACTGACGCATCAGTTATAACTATTTCTTCATTTTCAGTTAAAAACACTTTTCCTATTGCATATCCTTTAGATGCAGCAATACCTCTTTTCATCTCTAAAACTCCTCCTCGATATTTAAAATTGTTGTTTTATAACTTAATTTATTGTTAATCCATTATGTTATTTTAGGATAACTTCTAGATTTAAAATTCTAACTTTAGTTATTATAACATAAGTTTTAAAATATTTAATAGCATATTGCTAACTTTATAAAAAAATATTTCATAAATTCACAAAATTTCTTATAAATCATCAATTAAAGTGGAAACTTTTGCATAAGCTGTCGATTTAGCTTCAAAAAAATCAGTTTTAACCGAATTAGAATTAGCAACTACATCAACCCAAGTAGCTGGATTCTCTTCAAAGCCTTCAAATAACATTCCTAGTCCTATTTCTTTTAATCTTTTATTACCTAAATATTTTATATAATCTTCAATTAATTTTTTATTTATTCCTTGAATTTTATCTCCAATTACATAATGTCCCCATAATATTTCATTCTCAACACCTATACGCATCATTTCTTTAAGTTCATTTTTTAAATCAGTTGTAAAACTTTCTGGATTTTCACTTTGTAATTCTTTTATGATATTTCTAAATAACCATAAATGAGTGTTTTCATCTCTATTTATGTACCTAATCTCTTGAGCTGAACCAGGCATTTTACCATTTCTTTCTAAATTATAAAAGAACATAAATCCTGAATAAAAGTAAATACCCTCTAATATATAATTAGCCATTAACGTTTTTATTAAGTTATATTCATTTGGATTATTTATAAACTCATTATATAAATCGCCTATAAACTTGTTTCTCTTTAGTAAAATTTCATCATCTTTCCATTGATATAGTATTTCATTTCTCTCTTCTGGTGAGCATATACTATCAAGCATATAGCTGTAACTCTGAGAATGAACAGCTTCTTGGAAGCTTTGAATAGTTAAACATAAATTTATTTCACTTGCAGTAATATAACTATTTATATTACTTAAATTAGCTGTTTGTATAGAATCTAAAAATATTAAAAATGACAATATTTTATCATAAGCTGTTCTTTCCTCTGGTAAAAGTTTTTTATAATCCTTTAAATCTTGTGCTAAGTTTATTTCCTCTGGTATCCAGAAATTATTCATTCCTTGTCTATACCAATCAGATGCCCAAGTGTATTTCATATTATTAAAATCATTTAAATTAGTTGTGTTTCCATTTATAACTCTCTTTAATCTAGGATCTCTATCTCCAAATTCATTAAAAAGTGGTTTCTTTTTTACTTCCATAATTTCTTCTCCCATTTCCTTAAAGATAAATGAAGTGGCTGTTCCATACTTTTTTAAGCTCACTTCATTTTCTAAATAAAGTTCAATTACTATATGTGAAATGTACTGTTTAAAAATTCATGTAGTCAAACGTAAAATGCATTATATGAAAGTTCATATAACAAAATATAAAATTTTTATACTTATCTTTTGGTATTCACTTTTAGGCACTCATTTACGCTGAACAACTTTCACATTCTGTTACTTCTAGTGATTTTGATCTTACGTAATATATAGATTTCACTCCACATTTACATGCTTTTATATATAAATTCATTATTTGTCTCATTGTATACTGAGTTGTTATATATAAGTTAAATGATTGACCTTGATCAATGTGCCTTTGTCTAACACCATTCATTTCTACGCACCAGCCTTGTTCCAAATTATAGGCTGTATTATAATACCAATAATTATCTTCAGATAGGTTTGGTGCAGTTTTAGGAATTATACTGCCTTTCTTTTCTTCTAAATAAAATCTAGCCATTATAGGATCAATTCCTTCAGAAGTTCCGGCAATAGTCGCTGTTGATCCATTTGGTGCTACGGCAATTAAATAACCATTTCTCATTCCAAATGATTTAACACTTTCCTTTAAATCAATCCATTTTTCATCATTATAATCTCTTAATTCAAAGTAATTTCCATTATCCCAATCTGATCCTTCAAAAAGCTCATATTTTCCTTTTTCTTTAGATAAATTCATACTAGCCTTTATTGAATAATAGTTTATTCTTTCATATACTTTATCAACAAAAGTCCTATGCTTTTCTTCTGTCCAATGTATTTTATTATTAGCTAACATATGATGATACCCGCTAGTTCCAAGTCCAATTCCTCTATATCTTTTATTAGTTATTTCAGCAAATGGAACTGAATAATAGTTTAAATCAATAACATTATCCATAGCTCTTATCTGCGTTTCCACAACATATTCTAATTCCTCATCATTAAGAACATCAATATTTCCAAGTACTAGTGATGAAAGATTACATACAACAAAATCTCCAGCCTCTATATTTTGTACTACACTATATTTATCATTTTCTTTAATAATAGTATCTCCATTAACTTTCATAGCACTCATGTTTTGCATAATTTCTGTACATAAATTAGAAGAATATATCATTCCGTTATGTTTATTAGGATTCATTTTATTTGCACTATCTCTAAAGAATGCAAAAGGTGCCCCTGTTTCTGCTGCACTTTTAATTATTAATCTTACTAAATCCTTAATTTTAATACTTCTTTTTTCAATTCTGTCATCTTCAACACATTCAAAATATTTAGCTTCCCATTCTTCACCATAGAAATCCTCAAGACAGTATCCTTTTGTATTTTTTATCTCATGTGGACACATCATATACCAATCATTATCTACATTTTCCTCAGCAAGTTTCCAGAATAAATCTGGATAACAAACGCCTGGAAATACGTCATGTGCTTTTTTTCTGTCATCTCCATTATTAGTTCTAATTTGTAAAAATTCAGGTATATCCTTATGCCAAGCATCAAGCCATATTGCAACTGATCCATTTCTAACGCCCAATTGATCTACTGCAATTGCTGTGTCATTAAATAATTTCACCCAAGGAATTACTCCACCAGATGCTCCTTTAAAGCCTCTAATAGGTGAACCTAGTGATCTTATTTTACCTATATAGATTCCCATTCCACCGCCAAATTTAGATACCTTAGCAAAGTTATCTAGTGACTTATATATCCCCTCTAAACTATCATCAACAGTATCAACAAAACAAGAACTCAATTGATAAAAAGGCTTTCTTGCATTTGACATAGTAGGAGTTGCCATTGTTGCTTTAAGTTCGCTTAAAACATTGTAAAATCTCTTTGCCCAATATACTCTTTTTTCTTTAACTTCTGGAATAGCAAGATGCATAGCTATTCCCATAAACATTTGTTGAGGAAGCTCTATAACTTTTCTATTAAAATCCTGAACTAAATATCTTTTAGCTACAAGTTCTATTCCGCTATAGTTAAAAAGAAAATCTCTTTCTGGTTTAATTTCTTTTTCTAATTCTAATACATCTTCTTTAGAATAATTTTCTAGAATATACTCTCCATAAAGATTTCTCTCTGTTAATTCTTTAATAAATTCATAATAATTATCATATAAATTTTTGCTAATATCTAAATTTCTATTTTTTCTTACCTTATCATAAAGCTCATACATATATATTGTTGATGCTGCATACTGCCAGTTAGGCTCTATATCACTTGTTAAATCTAAAGAAACCTGGATTAAAGATTTTCTAATATCATTAATATCCATTCCATCTCTTATTATATGCTCTAATGCCTTTAATAGCTTTTCTTCCGTATACGTACCATCATTATCTTTGATTCCCTCTATTGCTAAATCACAAAGTTTCTTTAACATCAATGTTTCCGCTCCTCTACTATATATAGTGTATATCCATTTATTAATCAAATCCGATATACAATATATCGTTTTTCAATGTTTATAGTATAAGTCCAAATATGATAATTGTAAAACGCCAAAAATCATATTTATTTATAAAAAAAGTGGTTAATCTCTAATTTACTATGAATTAACCACTTAATCAATAAAATTTATTTATTAACAACTTTTATTATTCAAAGGTAATATTATGTATATTTTAAACATATCACCTTCTCTTTCTATTTTAGTTTTACCATCGTGTAGTTCAACTATACTTTTCGTTATTGCAAGACCTAATCCTGAACCTTCCACACTTGAATTTCTAGATTTATCTGCTCTTGCAAATCGTTCAAATATCTCTTCTTCATCAAAATCCATTTCATAATTAGCTATATTTTTAACTATAATCTCAACACGTTCATCATGCTTTTCTATTTCTATATAAACTCTAGTATTATCTAAGGAATATTTTAAAGCATTAATTATTATATTTTCTAATGCTCTAGAAATTAATTTTCCATCTAATTCCATGAATATATCTTCTTCATTACTAATAACCTTAAATGTTATGTTCTTATATTCATAAAGAAAGCTATATTCTCCTATACCTTGATGTATTAATGAAAGTATATCTATTTTATCTTTATTCAGTGTTATTTTCCCACTATTTATTTTCGACATTTCAAACAAATCATCAATTAATGATTTTAATTTTAATGATTTTGAATCAAGTATAGCTAAGTAATCTTTTCTTTCATCCTCAGTTATATCCTTATTTTTTAATATATTTACGTAATTTATTATTGAAGTTAATGGAGTTTTTAAATCATGCGATACATTTGATATCAGTTCTGTCTTTAATTTTTCATCCTTAACTCTTTCATATAAAGAATTTTTATAACCTTCTTTTATTAAATTAATGTTATTAATTAATTCTTTAATAGTTATTGAACCAAAAACAGGTATATCTTCATCTAAATTTCCTTCATTTAGCTTCTTAAGACCCTCATTTATTATTGCAATATCTAATGTTTTCTTAACTGTAAATATAACCATTAAAATCAATCCTGTTATTATTAAAATAGTTCCTTTAAATGGATATGTTTGAAAGAATCGTACAAATATGTTATTTTCATATCCACCAGTTGCTAAAAAATAAAGATAAGTAATTAATATTATTATTATTATTCCTAAAGATAGTAATAATGTTTTACTTGTTTCCTTATATTTAAATCCATTTTTAATGACAAATACTATATTATTTAATATATTTGATTTTATTTTTTCTTCCTTGTTTCCTCTTCTTGCTATTATAAGTACTGTCTTAATAATTAAAAATAGATAAACTAATAATAAAATAGATAGACTTATTACTTCTTTTCTTATATTAATTAACTCTTGTTTGTAAGTATCTGTGGATGTGTAATAAACCTCTTCAAAATTTTTAATCGTATCATCTAAATAATTAACTAGTCCCTTACTAACCAAGTAATTATATTCTTTTTCATTATCAAATTTTATACTCACTACACCTTGTTTCTTAAATCTATTATTTAACAAATCATCTATTTGATTTTCCTTTATGTATTTAATAGATGAATCTAATAAAGGATCATTTGTATATAATTCTTTAGTATGTTTATTTCTAATTATAAAATACACATTATCTTTTAATTTAAACTGACTAGTGTAATCTTCAACATCATTATTAAAATATTTCATTAACTGTCCTATTTTTTCTTTTATTTCATTACTTCCAGTTAATAAGTCATACAATCCATCTGTAGTTTCATAAATTATTTGCGAGAATCCTTTACTATCTTCATAAAGTTTTTTTGTTTCATATTCTTCTTCATTAAATATAGATTTAATGAAACTTATATTATTATTTTGCTTCATAAAATCTTTATATTCCAAAACTGATGAAAATAACATTCCTGTTATCAATGCCATCAATAGTATATCTATTAAATATATTCCCTTTAAATAGCTTTTTAAGTAAACTTTAAATTTCTTTTTCAATCTTATATCCAATGCCCCACACCACCTTAATATATTCAGGCTCTTTTGTGTTTATCTCTATTTTTTCTCTTATTCTTCTTATATGAACAGTAACTGTATTTTCACTCTTATAAAATGGTTCATCCCATACTTTTTCATATATTTCTTTTATAGAAAATACTTTACCTAAATTTGAAGCTAATAAGTGCAATATTTTATATTCTGTAGCTGTCACTTTAATTTCTTCACCTCGTACAGTAATACTCTTAGATACAGTATCTATGACTAAATCCTTCACAGTTAATATCTGTTCTTCGTCTTCTATATTTAATGGTTTGTCATATCTTCTTAATTGAGATTTTACTCTAGCAACTAATTCTAAGTGATTAAATGGTTTAATTATATAATCATCAGCTCCAACATTTAAACCAAGAATTTTATCTGAGTCTTCACCTTTTGCTGACAACATAATTATAGGTAAATTTTCTGTTTCTCTAATTTTTAAGCATGTTCTTATTCCATCAAGTTTAGGCATCATTATATCTAATACAATTACATGTATTTTTTCATTATTAAGAATTTCTAATGCTTCTAATCCATCTGCAGCTTTAAAAACTTTTAAATTCTCTCCTCTTAAATATATTTCAATAGCATCTCTTATTTCCTTTTCATCATCTACAACTAATACGTTATACATAATTTATCAACTCCCAATATTAATATTATTTACACATAAAATTAAAACCTCTGCTTATGAATAATAAACTGAGTTTATTAATTGTTAATTAAGTCTTGAAATTCTTTAGATTCTCTTACTGGATTAAAATCTGCTTCATCCTTTGCTTCTTTTTTTACTACTTCATCTAATTCTATTGCTTTACTTAAATATTTTACAGTATTTTGTACATCTCCTCTTCTTCCATATATAGATGCTATACCATAATAAGTCCATATGTAATTTTCTATCTCTAAATTTTTATTATACCACAACAATGCTTCATCTAATTTTCCATATAGTTCATAAGTTAATGCCTTATTGAAAACTGCATACCCATATTTGGGTTCAAGTTCTAAAGCTTTATCAATATCTTTCATACCTGATTCAAAACTTTCATTATAAGATTTAGCTATCCCTCTTATATTGTACCCTTTTGCACTACTTGGAAATTCACTTATTATTTCATTTGATTTTTCAATAGATTTATCGTATTCTCCTGAAAAAAACAAATTATATGCTTCATTATATAATTTATACTCTTCTTCATTTTCTATTTTATTATTTTTATCTTCATTGACCGCCTTATCTAAATTCTCACTATCTCCATGAATTAACTCTGCATTTTCTATACTTTGCTTGTTAATAAAATCACTTTTTTTCCTATTATTAATTCCTTCAAATCCTAATATTATTAAGGTTATTGCTAATAATATTATTAATATTGTTAATTTAAGCTTTTGGCTTCCTGGCAATTTTATTTTAATCATATCTTTTTTCTCCTAACACTTTTTTAAATATTTACCTATATTTTAATGAAATCATAATATTACATTATATTAAAATGTAAAGATCACCTTAAAACAAATCAATTTATAAAAATATTATCTATCATAATATCCATGTTTTCAATTATTACTAAGCATTATTGTAAAAAATATGTTATCTTATATAAATAACTTGATTTTATTATAATAAAATGTATTAATATTTATTGGACTTAATTTATATATTTAAAAGGAGTAATTTTGATGAGTAAAATTAGCAAATATAAAAATCTAATCATTGATACTTTAATTATTTTTTCAGGATGCTTTATAGCCTCTTTAGGTATAAATTTATTCCTATCTCATGCTAAACTATTAAGTGGAGGGGCTACAGGACTTGCTCTTATCCTAGAATATACAATGGGGCTACCGTCAGGTATTGTTGTCTTTGTTATCAATATTCCACTTTTATTACTAAGTTACAAAAAGTTAGATAGAGATTTCACTATCTATACTACCATAGGAATGATTTCATTATCGTTATCACTAATGTTAACAAGACCCTTTACAAATATTATTTATGTAAATGATATTCTTCTTTATTGTATCTATGGTGGTGTTTTATGTGGAATAGGATATGGCTTAGTATTTCTAAGACATGGCTCTACAGGTGGAACTGATGTAATAACTATGCTTATAAGAAAAAAATACTCCAATTTTAATATTGGTAGTTTAGGTTTTGCATTAAACTGTATTATAATTATAATTGGTGCTATAATATTTGGATTGCCTCAGGCACTTTATACTCTTATATCATTATTTACTCAAAGTATTGTGTTAGATAAAATGTTAAAAGGATTTAGCAGTAAAAAGTTACTTCTAATTTTAACTGAAAAGGAGCAAGAAGTTATAAACTACGTTATAAGTGATTTACATAGAGGAATAACATCTTTATTTGCTGAAGGAGAATATACTCATAACAAAAAGAAAATGCTTTACTGTATCGTTACAACTCGACAAATGCTTGATTTAAAGACATCTATTCATTATATAGATCCAGCAGCCTTTATTACTATAGTAGATATATCTGAAGTTAAAGGTAGAGGATTTAAAAATTTATAATATAAAAAGGACTATATCGCAAGCTTATTGACTACAATGATATATAATATAAATATTTTTTATATTATATATCATTGTAGTCATTTTTGCTTTTGATACAATCCCTTATTTGTAATCTTAAACTATTACTTACATACATATTATTCTATACCCAAAGTCTAATATTTATTGGCAATTTACATTCACTATATTACAATAAATTTCCATGTAATATATAGAGTTTGATGTATATAATTTTTTACTATATTTTAAATATATATTATCACATACTATTTTGATGCTTTATATACCCCTATTATCTCTGATCTATCTTTTAAACATATATTAGTTTATCATAAAGTAAAATTAATCCTCTCACATCTATATTCAACATATATCTAGGCAAAGGAAATTTAACTTTTATTACACCTATTATTTTCTTATTACTTATATAATATTTCATTAAAACAAAGCTCTACTTTAAAGTACTTAAATAATTTTTTTGACCAATTTCATAAAGATTATTTCCATAAGAATCAACAATAACAACTAATGGCATATCTTTAACTTCCATTTTTCTTATTGCTTCAGCACCTAAATCTTCGTAAGCAATTACTTCTGATTTTACTATACTTTTAGCTATTAATGCAGCAGCTCCCCCAATAGCACCAAAGTATATTGCTTTATTTTTTTTAATAGATTCTATAACCGCTTCATTTCTTGCACCTTTTCCTATCATACCTTTTAATCCCAAATCTAACAGCCTTGGGGTATATGAATCCATTCTATAACTAGTTGTAGGTCCTGCCGACCCTATAGTGTTGCCTGGTTTAGCAGGTGATGGTCCAACATAATATATTATTTCATTATCTATGTTTAATGGTAATTTTTCATTTTTATCTAATAAATCAATTAATCTTTTATGGGCTGCATCTCTAGCTGAATAAATTGTCCCACTTAACAAAACAGTATCACCTGATTTTAATTTTAATACTTTATCCAATGTAAGAGGTGTATGTAATTTAATTTCCATGTTTTCTCTCCCCCAATTATATAATATAAAAAATAACTTACTATTTTAAAATAATATTAATACTATACTTTAATCACCTTAAAATAGTGTTAATGCTCTACTATAAGCTATGTTTTCAATTTTAAGTATTTACTACTAATGTTAGCATCTGTTATCAATGAGTATTAATAAGATCTATTGAACACATACTCTATATTCATAATAACTCTCATGAACATAATTCTACAATTAAACACTTATCTAACTAAAACTAATTGAATTACTTACCAATTCATATTCAATTATTTTATTATCGCCATTCTCTTCATCTAAAAATATTTGTATTCCTTATCAATTAAATTTAATCTCTTTATATTCTTTAGTTTACAATACCTATATTATTATTTCTTTGTGCCTTGTTGCATGACAATTTATATTTACTGCAACTGGAAGCCCTGCAATATGAGTTGGATATGTTTCTATATTTAATCCAAGTGCTGTAGTTTTTCCACCAAACCCTTGAGGTCCTATTCCTAATTCATTTATTTTTTCTAATAGTTCAATTTCCAGCTCCCTATAATATTCATCATTATTTTTTATATTTATAGGTCTCAATAATGCTTTTTTAGCTAAATAAGCAGCCTTATCAAAGGTTCCTCCTATTCCAATACCAATCACCATAGGTGGACATGGATTAGGACCTGCTTGCCTAATAACATCTAGTATAAACGCTTTAACACCGTCTACTCCATCTGATGGTTTTAACATAGCTATTTTACTCATATTCTCAGATCCAAATCCTTTTGGTGCAACTGTTATTTTAACTTGATCTCCAGGTACTATATCATAATAAATTATAGCTGGAGTATTATCCTTTGTATTAATTCTTGTTAATGGATCATTTACTACTGATTTTCTTAAAAATCCTTCTTCATATCCTCTTCTTACCCCTTCATTAATAGCTTCATTTAAATTACCTCCAATTAAATGAACATCTTGACCCAATTCCACAAAAACACATGCCATTCCAGTATCTTGACACATAGGCATATTCTCTTTATTTGCTATTTCTGAATTTATAATTATCTTTTCTAAGATATCCTCTGCTAAATTCCAAGTTTCCTTATCTTTAGACTCTTCTAATGCTTGTCTTATATCTTCACCTAGAAAATAATTTGCTTTAATACATAATTCTTTTACTGCATCTATAATGCAATTTACATTAATATCTCTCATAATCCCAACTCCTATAAATCTTTTATTAGTTATAAGTTTAATTTTATTTTTATTTATTTACAAGAATAAAAATTTCATATTTATAAATTTACATTACTATAATTAAACATAATACTTTATTAAGGAGTTACAAAGTGAATAATATTAATCTAAATAAAATAATTAGAAATGTTACTTACATTCTGATTATATTTTTGATTGTCCTTATTTTATACAATTGTATTTTATTATTAAATAATAGTCCTTTTAATAAGACTTCTTATAAAAATAGCCTTCGTGTTGAAAACGTAATTGAATATGATGTTTATGATGCTTTTAACATTAATTCATCATATAAAATAAAATTCAAAGAGGACGATATAAGTAAATTGCCTTCTCTATCAAAAGCTGAAATATTAATGTTAAATTATGATCCAATAACTAGTAAGCCTAATTATTCTGCTATATTTTTTAACAATGACTTTATTACTGATTCATCTATGGAAATTATATCCTACATTGATGAAACTGATTTTCCTAATATAACTTTTTTAGAATATGAAAAATTGAAAAATGAATTTAATAATAATTATATCGACACTATATCTATAATAAACATTGACTTTAGTTTCTCAAACTTTCTTTATTACAATAATGAATATCATCATTTTAATAATGGAATTCAAAGTATTGACCCATCTGCAAAACTACCTATAACATATAAGAATATTGTTATAGATACTAGTTCAAAAAAAGAAAACACTCTATACGTATATTCTGGAGGTTTATTTAAAGAGTTCAAAAAAGATTCTTCTATATATTTAACAAAAGGAAAAACTTTTTGGATGACTTTAAATGATGACTCTAAAATAACTTATACTTTCTCTGATGTAGAAAATAAACTTAAAAAACAAAATAATTAAAATTTCTACTTGCTATATATAAAATAGAACTTATTAATATTATAAGTTGTTTTTGTCTCCTTATTTCTAATCATAATTTGTGTTTAACCCTAAGGCATTTAAAAATTATACTTGTGATAATTAATAAATTTTATTTTAAATCACAATAATAAATAAATTCAGATTTAAATCAAAATATCCCAAAATGATAAAATAATCATTTTGGGATATTTAACTTATTTATTAGTGTTTTCAAAATATAAATTAACAGCATCTAAAATGCTCTTAGTTATTTTTTCTTGATGCTCATCACTTTTTAGATTTTCTTCCTCTTTATTATTAGACAAGAAACCACATTCCACTAATACGCATGCTCCATCATAACCATCTCTTAATATTCTATATTGATCTTTTGCAGCTTTAGCAACTCTTTTATTTCCGTCATCTATATTAGTTTTTAATGAATTTTGTATATTATCAGCTAAAACTTTACTCTTTTCATTGTTTGAATACCACACTTGTGCACCAAAGCATTTAGGTTGTGGAAACATATTTTGGTGAATAGATATAAATACTTCACAGTTTTTTTCTTTTTTCATATTACATCTAGCATTTAAATCATTTACTTTCTTTTTATCTAATTCAGAATCATTTTCCCTTGTTAAATAAACACTATACCCTAACTCCTCTAATTGATTCTTTAATTTCAAACTTATAGATAAGTTTATATCTTTTTCAACAGTACCATTTTTAGATTGTGCGCCCCCATCTATACCACCATGCCCTGGGTCTATTACAATTACATGTTTTGATTTATTTTCTTCAGCTAATACGCTTGTTGGTATTCCAAGTATAAGAAATATTATACAAAATATCGATAAAACTCTTTTCATATTCATAGATGATACCTCCCATTAAATAAAAACTCTTATACAAAGTATTATTTGTTACATGAATTTTATTTATTCAAATAATAGATAAAATTCATAACCTAATAATTCTATATTAATACTTTAATACTTATATATGTGTTAATGCTTTAATTTTGATATCATTTTTAAGTATCTATATATATTTTTGCTATATGTTCTAGGTATATATTTAAATTAAATTAGAATTTAATTTAGTTTTAAAAATTTCAATTAGCTTTTCTAAGTTTAGCCATTTCTTTAAGATATTTATACATATTAAAAATCACCTATACTTATTCAAGAATTACCTATACTTATTCAAGAATATTTATATGTATATAGATATTTTCTTATAAAATAGAAATAACACATCAAATAATATTTAAAATTATTATTTGATGTGTTATAAATTATTTATAATTTTCTATTACACTTTCAGCAATATTAGTCGAATGATCTCCTATACGCTCAAAATTATTAACTAAATCTAAGAAAATAGCTCCTGCATATGCATTACACTTTTCTTCATAAAGTCTTTTTATATGCTTATCTCTATAAGTTTTTTGATAAGTATCTATTTTTCTTTCAACTTCAATAATAGTTTTTGCTTTTTCAGAATCTCTTGAAGCATATGAATCAATTGCAATTTCCAATGCTTCAACTGTAGTATTATATATATCGTATAATTCACCCATAGCTTCTTCACTATATTTAAGTTTTTTATGTATTTTTTGATTAGCTAATTCTGCAATGTTTCTAGCATGATCACCTATTCTTTCAATATCTATAATTACATGAAAAGTAGATGCTACTATACCTTTTTCTTTATCTGATAAATCACACTTTGAAAGTTTAACTAAATATGCTGTTATGCTTTCTTCCAAAATATTTATTATCTCTTCATTTTCATACACTTGCTTAACTAATGTATCATCATTATCAATAAATGATTTCATAGATAATTCTAAATTTTTTCTAGCTTTATTAGCCATTCTTATAGTTTCCTTTATGACTTGTCCTGCTGCAATAACAGGAGTTTCTAAAAGTCTATTATCTATGTATTTAGGACCTTTTTTCTCTATCTCATCTTCACCCGGTATTAATTTATTTATAAGTACTATTATATATTTATTAAGTGGTAATAATATTGCTGTATTTGCTAAGTTAAAAACAGTATGAGCATTAGCAATTTGTCTACTTACGTCAGGACTAGTTGTTGTGACAAACCTTCCAAGTATTCCTAAAAACGGTAAAAATATCACTGTACCTGTAATATTAAATATTAAGTGTAACATGGCCGCTTTGTGTGCTGTTTTATTAGTTCCTACACTTGCAATCATGGCTGTTATACATGTTCCTATATTACATCCAAATATAATAGGTAAAGCTATTGTTATATCTATAGCATTTGCAGTAGCTAATGCTACTAATATTCCTGTTGTTGCTGATGAACTCTGAAGTATTGCTGTTATTGCAGCTCCTGCAATGACACCTATAAACCAGTTATTTCCTATAGATACTATAAAATCTGAAAACAGCGGAGCACTTGTTAATGGCTTCATTGAAGCACTCATTATGCCCATTCCAGTAAATAATATACCAAATCCTAAAATTATGTTTCCAATATCTTTTCTTTTCTTCCCTCTTGCAAACATAACCATAGCAGCTCCAATAAATACGAATAGTGGTGCTATTTGATCTAATTTAAATGATACCAATTGAGCTGTTATTGTTGTTCCTATGTTAGCTCCCATAATTATTCCTGCTGCTTGAGCTAAATTCATAAGTCCTGCATTAACGAATCCAACTACCATAACAGTAGTAGCACTACTACTTTGAATTACAGCTGTAACCACCGCTCCAATAAGAACAGCTGACATTGGATTACTTGTTACTTTTTCAAGAATCTTTTTAAGACCATCTCCTGCTGCATTTTCTAACCCGTCGCCCATTAATTTCATACCATAAATAAATAAGCCTAAGCCACCCATTAATTTTATTATAACCATTATTATAGATTCCAAATTATTTGTCCCCTTCACTTATTTTATTTATCAACATTTTTAGTTTACATGATTTTTTACATTATGTTAATATTTTAGAGTGATTTTTAACCTAGTTTTAATATAAAAATCGATTTTTTTATCAAAACTAGCATAAAATTTAACATTTATATATAATATTGAATCTTTTTTGGAATTTTCAAACAAAAATATTCTTATATACATAATATTTCATTATGACATACTTTATTTTTATAAACTTTTATTATAATATTTTACTTAATAATTTATTAATGAAGATAAAAAAAAGGAAGAGAAATAATTCCTCCCCCTTTTTGCAAGATATAAATTCCTATCTCTTTGAGAATTGTGGAGCTCTTCTTGCTTTCTTAAGACCGTATTTCTTTCTTTCCTTCATTCTAGGATCTCTAGTTAGGAATCCAGCCTTCTTTAATTCTGGTCTTAGAGTTTCATCAGATTTAACTAATGCTCTAGTTATACCATGTCTGATAGCTCCTGCTTGACCTGTAAATCCACCACCGTGAACATTTACTAAAACATCAAACTTATCTTTAGTTCCAGTTAAAACTAATGGTTGGTTAACTATTACTCTTAAAGTTTCTAAACCAAAGAATGTTTCGATTTCTCTTTTATTTATAGTAACTTTACCGTTTCCTGGTACAAGTCTAACTCTTGCAACTGATTTCTTTCTTCTTCCAGTACCCATGTATTGAACTTTTGCCATTTTCTATTTCCTCCTCCCGAGATCTTATTAGTACTTTAATTCTAGTACTTCTGGTTTTTGAGCTGCGTGATCATGTTCAGCACCTCTGTATACTTTTAATTTCTTTAGCATTTGTCTTCCTAATACTCCCTTTGGAAGCATTCTTCTTACAGCTTCTTCAAAAGCGAATTCAGGCTTCTTAGCTAATACTTCTCTATAAGGAGTTTCCTTTAATCCACCTGGATAAAAACTATGCTTTCTTAACATTTTTTGGTCTAACTTCTTACCAGTTAAAGCCACCTCTTCTGCATTGATTACTATAACGAAATCTCCGCAATCAACATTTGGTGTAAATGTTGGTTTATTTTTTCCTCTTAAAATTGAAGCAACTTGGCTAGCAACTCTTCCTAGTGGCTTACCAGCAGCATCAACAACATACCATTTTCTTTCAACTTCTTGTGCTTTCGCAATGTATGATTTCATCTCTTTCCCTCCCTGAACTTACATTATGGCATACTATTATTTTTAGCATGCACTTTTATGTCAAGACCCGGGGCTAGTGGATCTTATATACATAAATCTTTTAACAAACAAACTTATTATAATACACGCTTACGGGCGTGTCAATGTTTTTTATGATATTTAATAAAAAACTTTTTCTAAAACTAAACCATTAGGTGGTACACACATTCCTGCATTCTTCCTAATTCCATCATTTATTATATTGTTAACATCTTGAAGTTTTGTTTTTCCTGTTCCAACATTAATTAATGTACCTACTATTATTCTTACCATATTATATAAAAAGCCATCAGCACTTATAAAGATTCTAATAACATTTTTATTTTCTTCTATGTAAAAATCAGTTATAGTTCTAACTGTTGTTTTCGCCGAACTACCTGGAGACATAAAAGCTTTAAAATCATGCTTACCCAAAAAATATTCACATGCCTTTTTCATATCTTCTACATTTAATTCTTTTCTAACATGATGTAAATATTGTTTTCCAAAAGCTAACTTTTCATATCTATTAACAATAGTATAAGAGTACATCTTTCCTTTAGACGAATATCGTGCATGAAACTCCATATCTACTTCTTCAGATTTTATTATTGAAATGTCATCTGGTAATTTAGTATTTAAGGCCTCTCTAAACTTCTCTCCTGGTATACTGCTATTAGTAATGAAGTTTGCTACCATAGCCTTAGCATGAACTCCACCATCAGTCCTAGAGCTTCCATTAGTTAAACTCTTTTCTCCTGTGATTTTTAAAATAGCATTTTCCAAACAACCTTGTACAGTCCTGTCTTTAACTTGCCTTTGCCACCCACAAAAGTTTGTACCATCAAATTCAATTATTAATTTTATATTTCTCATATGTTTCCTCTTTAAATTATAAAATAAATCTAACAGCTACGCTCCATAAGATAAGTAATGAAAATACAACAAATGCTATCGTATCCTTAGATGTAAACTTCAACACCTTCATTCTTGTTCTTCCGGCTCCGCCTCTATATCCTCTAGCTTCCATAGCCATAGCTAATTCATCTGCCCTTCTAAAAGAACTTATAAATAACGGAACTAATAATGGAACTAAGCTTTTAGCTTTATTTATTATATTTCCAGATTCAAAATCAGCACCTCTAGCTTTTTGCGCTTTCATTATTTTGTCTGTTTCATCCATAAGTGTTGGAATGAATCTTAATGCAATTGTCATCATCATAGCAAGTTCATGTGCCATTTCTTTTCCTATAGGCCTTATTAACTTTTCTATTCCATCAGTTAATTCTATAGGTGATGTAGTCAATGTTAGAATTGATGTTCCAACTATTAAAAATATCAATCTTAATGCCATAAATCCTGCTAATCTAAGACCTTCTACATATACAGATAAAAATCCCACTTTAAATATTAATGTTTCTGGAGTACCTTTAATCATAAAAACATTCAAAATAGCAGTTAATGCAATCAATAAAAATACCGGCTTTAATCCATTAAAAATAAACCTTAATGGAATTTTTGCAATTAATATTATTGATGCTAAAAATAAAAATACAAAAGTATATCCAACAAATTTATTTATTATGAATAAACATACAATAAAAAGTATTGATATCATTATTTTAGTTCTTGGATCTAATTTATGAATAAAAGATTCTCCTGGTATATATTGTCCTATAGTAATATCCTTTAACATAACAATTTAATTATTGCCAATAACTTTTTAATATGTGTTTTGGCAAAATTCCTCCCCTCTTAATTTAAGAGTAATATTAATTTATAAATATTTAATTTTTTTGTTTCAAAATTCTTAGCAATTCCTCTTTAGCACCGTCTATCGTAAAAATATCATCTGATATTTCAAAACCCTTTTTTCTAAGTTCTCTTACTAAATATGTAACTTGAGGAACTCCTAATCCTATCTTTTCTAATTTATCTACTTCTTTAAATACTTCTGAAGGTTTACCTTGTAATTCAACCTTACCGTGATTCATAACAATTATTCTTTCAGCTATCTTAGCTACATCTTCCATACTATGACTAACTAATATAATAGTCATATTATATTCTTTATGAAGTTTAGAAATTTGTTCTAATATGTCATCTCTTCCTTTAGGATCTAATCCAGCTGTTGGTTCATCCAATATCAACGTGGTTGGCTTCATTGCAATAACGCCTGCTATAGCTACTCTTCTTTTTTGTCCTCCACTTAAATCAAATGGGGATTGATCTTTATACGTATCATAATCCAATCCTACCATTTTCATAGATTCAATGACTCTAATTTTTATTTCATCATCAGTTAATCCTAAATTCTTAGGTCCAAAAGCGATATCTTTAGCTATAGTTTCTTCAAATATTTGATATTCTGGATATTGAAACACAAGTCCAACTTTTTTTCTTACATGAGTTAGATTTATTTGTTTTTTTGTTATATCAAGTCCATCAACAAGTATAGTTCCACTTGTAGCTTCTAATAAACCATTTAAATGTTGAATGAAAGTAGATTTTCCAGAACCCGTATGTCCAATTAGTGCTACAAATTCTCCATCTTCTATTTCTATATTGACATTATCCAAAGCAACTTTTTCAAAAGGTGTTTTAGGCATATATATATGTGTTAAATTTTCTACTTTAATTGACATATCGCATTCACCATCTCATCTACATTTAATATTTCTTTTGGAATATCTATTCCTGCTTTTCTAAGTTCATAAGCTAATTCTGTAACTTGTGGAACATCTAATCCTATATTCTTCATCATTTCAACTTGTGGAAAAATTTCTTTAGGTGTTCCTTCCATTTTAACTTCTCCGCCATCCATAACTACAATTCTATCGGCTTGAGCTGCTTCATCCATATAATGAGTTATTAAAACTATAGTTATACCATAATTCTTATTGATATCTTTTATAGTTTTTAAAACATCTTTTCTACCAGATGGATCTAGCATAGCTGTTGGCTCATCAAAAATTATACATTTAGGTTGAATTGCTAATATTCCTGCTATTGCAATTCTTTGTTTTTGACCGCCTGATAAAAGATGTGGTGCATGTCTTTTATACTCACTCATTCCAACCTTTTCTAAGCTATCATCTACTCTTTTTCTTATTTCTTTTGATTCTACCCCTAAATTTTCAGGTCCAAAAGCTACATCTTCTTCAACAATCGTTGCAACTAATTGATTGTCAGGATTTTGAAAAACCATTCCAGCTCTAGATCTTATTTCCCATAAATTATTTTCGTCACTAGTATTTAAACTATCTACAATTACAGTACCACTACTTGGACTAAGTAATGCATTCATATGTTTAGCTATAGTTGATTTTCCTGATCCATTATGACCTAATACTACTAAAAATTCTCCTTTTTTAACTTTAAGGTTAACATTTTTAAGTGCATACTTTTCTTCTGTTGCACCTTCTTCATTTCTGATATATTTGAAGGATACATCAGTGCAATTAACCATTTCCTGATTCATTGTTTAACCTCCATAAATTATACTTACTAATACATTATACAAAACTTTAAATATAATCATTTTTTATACAATACTACACCTAAGTGTATATACATAAAATTAGCTAAGTTAATTATATAATAAAATATTGTAAGTTCAATAAAAAAATCCGATTTTTTTCTATGATTTTACAAAAAGTTCTCTATAATATATTATTCTTATATTTTTATATGTTAAAATGGGGACTAAGTTTAAACTTAATCCCCTTATTAGTTATACTAATTCAAGTATTACTACTTCAGCTCCGTCTCCTCTTCTAGGACCCTTTTTATACATTCTTGTATATCCGCCATTTCTTTCAGCGTATTTAGGAGCTACGTTATCAAATAAATTTTTAACAACTAATTCTTCTTGTATGAAAGCTAACGCCTGTCTTCTTGCATGAAGATCTCCTCTTTTTCCAAGAGTAATCATTTTTTCTGCAATAGATCTAGTTTCCTTAGCTCTTGTTACAGTTGTTTCGATTTTGCCGTGTTTTAATAAACTTGTAACAAGATTTCTTAGCATAGCTCTTCTTTGGTCTGTAGGTAGACCTAACTTACGATAACCTGCCATGGATTTACCTCCTTACTCATCGTTTAGTTTTAAGCATAAACCTAACTCTTTAAGTTTTCTCTCAACTTCTTCTAAAGATTTCTTTCCTAGATTTCTGACTTTCATCATATCATCCATTGATTTAGTAGCAAGTTCTTGTACTGTGTTAATTCCAGCTCTCTTTAAACAGTTATATGATCTAACTGATAAATCAAGTTCTTCTACAGTCATTTCTAGTACTTTCTCTTTTTTATCTTCTTCTTTTTCTATCATTATTTCAACATCATTAGTGTTATTAGTTAATGACATAAATAATTTAAAATGTTCTATAAGGATTTTAGCTGATAAGCTTATAGCTTCATCAATCTTTATAGTACCATTAGTCCATATTTCTAAAGTTAATTTATCATAATCAGTAATTTGACCTACTCTCGTATTGTCAACTGTAAAATTAACTTTTTTTACTGGTGTATAGATTGAATCAATAGCTATTGATGAAATAGGTAATTCATCACTCTTATTTTTATTTTGAGTAACATATCCTCTTCCTCTATTAACTGTTAATTCCATATAAAGTCTTCCATTGTCATCTAAAGTTGCTATATGTAAATCCTTATTAACAACTTCAACATCTCCGTCAGTTTTTATATCTGCTCCAGTAACTTCTCCTGGTCCTTTAGCATCAATATAGATAACTTTAGGGCCTTCACCATTCATTCTTAAAGCTAAAGATTTAATATTAAGAATTAATTCTGTAACATCCTCTTTAACTCCTTGAACAGTAGAAAACTCATGAAGAACTCCATCGATCTTAACAGAACTAGTTGCTACTCCTGGAAGAGATGATAATAATATTCTTCTTAGGGCATTTCCTAATGTAATACCATATCCTCTTTCAAGTGGTTCAACAACGTATTTTCCATAAGTTCCGTCTTCACTAGCTTCGATACATTCTATTATTGGCTTTTCGATTTCTAACATCCACGAACCCTCCTTATATTATAAATGGCAACCTTATTTTGAGGGCAACTGATTCTATATTTGCATATCATTTGATAGATTTGCCTAACAAATATAACTTTATTCAATATATTATTTACTATATAACTCAACAATAAGTGTTTCGTTAACAGGCACATCTATATCTTCTCTTGATGGCTCTGCAACAACTTTTCCTTCATAGTTATCAACATTAGCTTCTAACCATTTTGGTAAAGTTTTTGGATTTTCTACGAAAGTCTTAAACTTTTCACTTGATCTGCTTTTTTCGCATACAGTAATTACATCATTCATTGAAACATGATATGAACAAATGTCAACCTTTTTACCATTTACTAAGAAATGTCCATGAGTAACTAATTGTCTAGCTTCATTTCTTGATGCACCATAACCTAGTCTGTAAACTACGTTATCCAATCTCATTTCTAGTAATTTAAGTAGGTTTTCACCTGTTATACCCTTCATGTGTTCAGCCTTTTCATAGTATGTTCTGAATTGGCCTTCTAAAATTCCGTATATTCTTCTTGCTTTTTGTTTTTCTCTTAATTGAATGCCATAGTTTGACATTTTCTTCTTGCTTGCTCCATGTTGTCCTGGTGCGTAGCTTCTTCTAACAAAAGCACATTTATCTGTAAAACATCTATCCCCTTTAAGGAATAATTTCATACCTTCTCTTCTACATAGTCTGCATGTAGCTCCAGTATATCTTGCCATTAAATTACACCTCCTATTACGTTAAAATTAAACTCTTCTTCTCTTTGGTGGTCTACAACCATTATGTGGAATTGGAGTAACATCTTTTATTAAAGTTACTTCTAACCCAGCTGCTTGTAAAGATCTTATAGCTGCTTCTCTTCCTGAACCTGGACCTTTTACATAAACTTCTATACTTTTTAATCCATGTTCCATAGCTGATTTAGCTGCTGTTTCAGCTGCCATTTGAGCTGCAAATGGAGTGCTTTTTCTTGATCCTCTAAAGCCTAGTGCACCTGCACTTGACCATGATAAAGCATTACCTACTGCATCTGTTAAAGTAACTATTGAATTATTGAAAGTTGACTTTATGTGCGCTGCGCCATGCTCAACATTTTTTCTTTCTTTTCTTCTTCTAGTTTTCTTAACTTTTTGAGCCATTAGTTATTTTCCCTCCTTACTATTTCTTTTTATTAGCCATTGTTTTCTTAGGACCTTTTCTAGTTCTAGCGTTAGTTTTAGTCTTTTGACCTCTAACTGGAAGACCTCTTCTGTGTCTTATTCCTCTGTATGATCCTATTTCAACTAATCTCTTAATGTTTAAAGCAACATCTCTTCTTAAGTCACCTTCAACCATTAAGTTCTTATTTATATAAGTTCTGATTTCATTTACTTCGTCTTCTGATAAATCTTTTACTCTAGCATCAGGACTAATTCCTGTTGTAGATAAGATTTTTTGTGAAGTTGATAAACCTATCCCATAGATATAAGTTAAAGCAATTTCAACTCTTTTTTCTCTTGGTAGGTCAACACCTGCTATTCTTGCCATTAAAATTTACACCTCCTGATAATTGAAATGCATAAAAGCTTGATTTAAAAATTATATAAAAATTTTAGGCCAATAGACTTCTCTATTGCAGCCGCTCCTAAAAATCTATTGCAATTAATTAAACGACTATATAATCATATTTGACTTTTAAGAAAATGTCAATATTATTTAACCTTATAATGTAAGTTTATTGTAAAATTGATCATTAACCTTGTTTTTGCTTGTGCTTAGGATTTTCACAGATAACCATTACTCTTCCTTTTCTTTTTATTACTTTGCACTTTTCGCAAATAGGCTTAACTGATGGTCTTACTTTCATAGCTAACCCTCCTCATATTTCTAATGATAAATATAAATTTTATTATATCTATCTTATTTTGCTCTCCATGTAATTCTTCCTCTAGTTAAGTCATATGGAGAAAGCTCCACTGTAACCTTATCGCCTGGTAGAATTCTAATGAAGTTCATTCTTAATTTTCCTGATATATGTGCTAGAATTTTATGACCGCTTTCAAGTTCAACTTGGAACATGGCATTCGGTAAAGATTCTAGTACTGTACCTTGCATTTCTATAACATCATCTTTTGACATAAGGTAATCAACCCTCCTTAACAATGCTTCTAAGTTTTAGAAATCTCTTAATTTTTAAATCAGTACTTTTATCGCATACTTGTATAGATGATTTAAGTTCTTCATCTACTTTTTCTAATATATTTAAATGCTTAAGTTTTTTCTTCTTAGGCTTATTTATTGTTTTTGTATTTCCATTAGATAACAAAACATAATTGCCATCTACTTGCCTAACAATAACATATAAATGTTCTATATCTCTTCCTGCTTTTGAAAGTACTATTTTCCCAATCAAGTCATTGCTTTGCAAAATTTTCACCTCGATGATTACCTTAGTAATAAATTAGCACTTAACTAAATGGTATCATGCAAATTTATAACTAAGCAACACTCTGTTTCTACTTAATAAGTGTTAATATCTCTGGTCCATCTGGCAAAATTGCAACTGTATTTTCATAATGTGCAGATAAAGTAGCATCTGCCGTTACAACTGTCCATCCATTACTTAAGGTTTTAACTTTATAGTTTCCCATATTAACCATAGGTTCTATGGCTAATACCATTCCATTAAGTAATTTCGTTCCTTTGCCTTCTCTTCCAAAGTTAGGCACTTCAGGATCTTCATGAAGTTTCCTTCCGATCCCATGACCTACGAAGTCTCTTACTACTGAGAAACCTGCTGCCTCAATGTAGTTTTGTATTTCGTGTGATATATTACCTAATCTATTTCCTTCTTTAGCATATTTTATACCTTGAAAGAAACTTTCTTTCGTTACATCTATTAATCTCTTAGCATCATTTGTAACTTCTCCAATTGGAAAGGTTCTTGCTGCATCTCCATGGAAACCATCAATGAAAGCTCCACAGTCAATACTAACTATGTCACCATCTTTTATTTTATAATTTCCTGGTATTCCATGAACTACTTGCTCATTCACAGAAATACATAGTGACGAAGGAAAACCGTATAATCCTTTAAAGGAAGGTTTCGCTCCATGCTTAGTTATAAATTCTTCTGCTACCCTGTCTAATTCTGCAGTAGTTATACCAGGCTTTATATTTTCTTCTAATAGTAATAATGTTTCAGCTACTATTCTACCTGCTTTTCTCATTAAAGCAATTTCATCATTATTTTTGATGATAATCATGTTTTATTGCTCTCCTAATAATTTGCAAATATCTTCAAATACTTGATCAATAGCCTTTGTACCATCTACCATTGAAAGTAAATTTTTACTCTTGTAAAACTCAATTAGTGGTTGTGTTTGTTTATCATATACATCGATTCTTTCCTTTACAGTTTCAACTGTATCGTCTTTTCTTTGTACGATATCACTTCCACACAAGTTACATTTTCCATCAATTGTTGGTGGGTTGAATTTAATATGAAAACTTCCTCCACATGATGTACAAACTCTTCTGCCTGTCATTCTATCTAATATAAACTCACTAGGTACATCAATTAATAATGCTGTATCTAATTGTTCGTTTCTATTTTCAAGGAACTCATTAAGAGCTTCAGCTTGTGCTACAGTTCTTGGGAAACCATCTAATAGATATCCTGATAAACAATCATCTTCTTGTAATCTATCCTTAACCATATTAATAGTAACTTCGTCTGGAACCAACAAACCTTTATCCATATAGCTTCTTGCTTCCATACCAAGTGGAGTATTTTCAGAAATATTTTTTCTAAAAATATCCCCAGTAGAAATATGTGGTATTGAATATCTATTACTAATTGATTTTGCCTGTGTTCCTTTTCCTGCTCCTGGAGGACCTAGTAATACTATCTTCACGGGCTTCATCTCCATTTACTTAATCTATTTTAGAAATCCTTTATAGTGACGCATTGTCATTTGTGATTCAACTTGTCTGTTGAAATCTAATGCTACACCTATAATGATTAAAAGTGCCGTTCCTGAGAAAGATATATTTTTAAATTCTGTATAATTTTGAACTATAGTTGGTGTTACAGCTAAAATAGCTGCCAATGTTCCACCTATTACTGAAACTCTATTAAGAATTCTTTCAAAATATCTTGTTGTTGCTTCTCCTGGTCTTACACCTGGTATAAATCCTGTAGATTTATGTAAGTTTTCAGCCATTTCATCTGGCTTAAACGTTATTTGTGTATAGAACCATGTGAAGAATAATGTAAGTATAGCGTATAACACTATATACATCCAACTTTCAGAATTAAAAACACATGTTTTATTAGTTAAAATCCACATTGCCCAACTTTTGTTTGGAACGAAAGTAGCTATTGTTCTAGGGAAATCCATAACAGACATTGCAAATATTATTGCAATAACTGCTGACCCTATAATACTTAATGGTATGTGACTTGTTTGATTTCTCATCATCTTACTTCCGCCAACAGCCTTACCAGCATATTGAACAGGTATTCTTCTTTCAGCTAATGAGAAATAAAGTACACTAGCTAACAATGCAACAAAGAATGCTGCAAATAATGCAATTTCTATTATGCTCACATTTCCCGCTTGTTTAGAAGCAGCAATTGAACCCATAGTCATTGGAATTCTTGAAACTATATTAACAAAAATTAATATTGATGTTCCATTTCCAATACCATTAACAGTTAATTGATCACCTAACCACATACAGAATGTTGATCCTACAACTAACGCAAATATTATAACTAACATTTCACTAGTCTTTATTCCTGCTGTAGCTCCACTATTTGAAATAGTTGCATATATTCCAAAAGCTAAAATAAATGATATTCCAAGTGAAACATAACGAGTAGCATTTTGAATTTTCTTTCTTCCATCTTCACCCTCTTTAGAAAGTTGTTCTAATTGAGGAATAGCGACAGTTAATAATTGCATTATGATTGATGCATTAATATAAGGCATAACACCTAATGCAAATATACTGAATCTACTAAAAGCTCCTCCTGATAATAAATCATAAAAGCTTAGTAAACCGCCTGATTGGGATATGCTTTTTAGATACTCAGCATTGATTCCAGGAACAGGAATATGACTTCCCATCCTGAAAACTGCAACCAATAAGATTATCCAAAAAAATTTCTTCCTTAGTTCAGAAACCTTAAATGCGTTACGTAAAGTTTGAAGCACTTTAAATCACCTCAACTTTTCCTCCAGCTGCTTCGATCTTTTCTATTGCAGACTTTGAGAACTTACATCCTTTTACTATTAAAGATTTTTCTAAATTACCGTTACCAAGTATTTTTACTCCGTCTAATACCTTACTTACAACTCTTCTTTCAAGTAATACTTCTGGAGTTATCTCAGTACCATTTTCAAATATATTTAATCTATCAACATTAATACTAACGTATTTTTTAGCAAATATATTTGTAAAACCTCTCTTTGGAAGTCTTCTATATAAAGGCATTTGACCTCCTTCAAAACCCGGTCTTACTCCACCGCCTGATCTTGCATTTTGACCCTTTTCACCTTTACCAGCATTTCTTCCTAAACCAGAACCTGTACCTCTACCAACTCTTTTAGGAGCTTTTCTACTTCCAGCTGCTGGTTGTAATTCATGAAGTTTCATCTTAAGCACACCTCCTTATTTTCTTATATTTCTTCTACCTTTAATAGGTAATCAATTTTCTTTAACATACCTTTAATTTGAGGTGTTCCCTCATGTTCTACTGTAGCGCGAATCTTTCTAAGTCCAAGAGCATTTGCAGTAGCGATATGTTCTTTTTTTCTACCTATTAAACTCTTTACTAAAGTAATTTTTAGTTTAGCCATTGCAATACCTCCTAACCTAATATTTCTTCTACAGATTTTCCTCTTAATTTAGCTATATCTTCAGCTGTTCTTAAGCTTGCTAATCCGTTTATTGTAGCTTTAACCATGTTTTTAGGGTTGTTTGAACCTAATGATTTAGCTCTTACATCTTTTAAACCTGCTAATTCTAATACAGATCTTGCTGGACCTCCAGCAATAACTCCTGTACCTTGTTTAGCTGGCATTATTAGAACATTACCTGTTCCAAATTTTCCGTTGATTTGATGAGGAACAGTAGTTCCTAACATTGCAACTTCTACTAAGTTTTTCTTAGCATCTTCTATTCCTTTTTTGATTGCTTCAGGAATTTCGATAGATTTACCCATTCCAACGCCAACGTGTCCGTTTTCGTCTCCAACAACAACTAGAGCGCTGAATCTGAAGTTTCTACCACCTTTAACAACCTTAGTAACTCTGTTTATATCAACAACCTTTTCTTTAAGGTCTAGTGTACTAGGATCGATTCTCATGTATTTCCCTCCTTGTATATTAGAATTTTAAGCCTGCTTCTCTAGCGCCTTCTGCTAATTCTTGAACTCTTCCGTGGTATACATATCCACCTCTGTCGAATACTACTTCAGTAATTCCTTTTTCTATAGCTTTTTTAGCTACAGCTGCACCTACAAGTTTAGCACCTTCTTTATTTCCACCATTAGTTGAAAATTCTTTATCTAAACTTGAAGCAGCTACTATTGTAACAGCATTTACGTCATCTATAATTTGTGCGTATATATTCTTTTCACTTCTGAAAACTGAAAGTCTTGGTCTGTCAGGAGTACCAAAAACTTTCTTACGAACTCTAAGGTGACGCTTAGTTCTGCTTGCTTTTTTGTCTACCTTTTTGAACATACAGCTCACTCCTTCCTATTATTTCTTACCAGTCTTACCTTCTTTACGTCTGATCACTTCGTTTTCGAACTTGATACCTTTACCCTTATATGGTTCTGGTAATCTCCATTTTCTTATATCAGCTGCTGCAGCACCAACTTTTTCTTTGTCGATACCTTTAACAATTACTTTAGTTGCAGCAGGAGTTTCAAATGTGATTCCATCAATAGGTTCGATTTCAACTGGATGTGAATATCCAAGGTTCATTACAAGTTTCTTGCCTTGTAATTGAGCTCTATAACCAACACCAACTAATTCTAAAGTCTTTTGGTAACCTTCATTAACTCCGATTACCATGTTATTAATTAACGCTCTTGTTAAACCATGAAGAGCTCTATGAGCTTTTTGATCACTTGGTCTAGTAACAATTACTTCATTGTTTTCAACTGCTATATTTATGTCTTTATGCATAGTTTTAACTAATTCACCTTTTGGACCTTTAACTGTAACAACGTTGTCTGGTGTTACAGTTACAGTTATGCCAGCAGGAACAGCTATTGGTAATCTACCAACTCTTGACATAAGTACACCTCCTGTATTATTTCTAAATTCTATATGTGAAACTATCTCATGTTTATTTTCAAAATTTAAATACTACCAAACGTAGCAAAGAACTTCTCCACCTAAACCATCTTTTCTAGCTTCTCTATCAACCACTAGTCCTTTAGAAGTTGAAATTACTGCAACTCCTAATCCATTAAGAACTTTTGGTACTTCATCTTTTTTACAATATACTCTTAATCCTGGTTTAGAAATTCTCTTAATACCAGTTATAACTCTTTCATTATTTGCACCATATTTAAGACTAATTCTTAACATTGGTACTACTCCGTCGTTATATTCTTCAATATTCTTAATATAACCCTCTTGTAATAATATATTTGTAATTGCCTTCTTTACATTTGAAGAAGGTACTTCTACAACTTCGTGTTTTACAGCATTAGCATTTCTTACACGTGTAAGTAGATCTGCTATTGGATCTGTCATAACCATTTTTTGTGCCTCCTTTCATTACATCATGTATTACCAGCTTGCTTTTCTGCAACCAGGAATTTCGCCTTTATAAGCAAGTTCTCTAAAACAAATACGACATACTCCGTATTTTCTTAATACAGCATGTGGTCTTCCACATATTCTACATCTTGTATAAGCTCTAGTTTTGTATTTAGGAGTTTTACTCCACTTTTCAATAATAGCTTTACGTGCCAATATGTTTCCCTCCTTATTATTGAGCGAATGGCATTCCAAGAAATCTAAGTAATTCTCTTGCTTCTTCGTCTGTATTTGCTGTTGTAACGAAGATTATATCCATCCCTCTAACTTTATCAATCTTATCATATTCTATTTCTGGGAATATTAATTGCTCTTTTATTCCTAAAGAATAGTTTCCTCTACCATCAAATGCTTTAGCTGAAACTCCTCTGAAATCTCTTACTCTAGGTAATGCTATACTCATTAACTTGTCAGCAAATTCATACATCTTTGCTTTTCTTAATGTAACTTTACATCCTAAAGCCATATTTTCTCTTATTTTAAAGTTAGCAACTGATTTCTTTGCTCTTGTTAATATTGGCTTTTGACCAGCTATTAAACTTAAATCACTAACTGCTGATTCTAAAACTTTTTGATTTTCCTTAGCTTCTCCAACACCCATGTTGATCACGATCTTTTCTAGCTTTGGAATTTCCATTACGTTCTTATATCCGAACTTTTCAATCATAGCCGGAATTACTTCTTTTGAATATTTTTCTTGAAGTCTTGTCATTTATAGTTACCTCCTTTCAGAATTTAGAATGTTTCTGAACATTTCTTACATACTCTAACTTTAGTACCATCATCTAATATTTTGTTAGCTATTCTTGTAGCATTTTTACATTTGTTACAATATAACATAACTTTAGAACTGTTGATAGCTGCTTCTCTTTCGATTATAGCACTTTCAACTTGGCTCTTATTAGCTTTTTGATGTTTTTTAACTATGTTAATTCCTTGAACAAGAACTTTTCCTGTCTTTGGATATACTTTTAAAACTTCACCAGTTTTTCCTTTATCTTTACCAGATATAACTACAACTGTATCACTTTTTCTTACATGTACCTTCAAGTAAGACACCTCCTCTTATAGAACTTCTGGTGCTAATGATAGAATTTTATTAAATTCTTTATCTCTTAGCTCCCTAGCAACAGGTCCAAAGATACGAGTACCTCTTGGTTGTTTATCGTCTTTAATGATAACTGCAGCATTTTCATCAAATTTAATATATGAACCGTCCGCTCTTCTTAATCCTTTTGCTGATCTAACTATAACAGCCTTAACAACCTCGCCTTTTTTAACAACTCCGCCTGGTGTTGCACTTTTAACGCTAGCTACAATAACGTCACTTATATTACCAAATTTTCTTTTTGATCCACCTAGTACTCTTATGCACATAATTTCTTTTGCACCTGAATTATCTGCAACTTTAAGTAAAGTTTGTGGTTGTATCATACAATTACCCTCCTTTCAGTATTACAGCCTATTTAGCTTTTTCTACTATTTCAACAAGTCTCCATCTTTTATCTTTAGATAAAGGTCTAGTTTCCATTATTAATACTCTATCATTAATTTTAGCTTCATTTTTTTCATCATGAACCTTAAACTTTGTAGTCTTGTTAATTGTTTTTCCGTATAGTGGATGTCTAACCTTAGTTTCGACAGCTACTACTACTGTTTTATCCATTTTATCTGAAACAACTCTACCAGTTCTTTTCTTTCTTAATGTTCTTTCCATTCGGGCTTACCCTCCTTCCAGATTTACTGTTCTAATGCCCTCATTTCGTCTTCTCTTAAGATGGTCTTTATTTGGGCTATAGATTTCTTTACTTCTCTAATTCTCATAGGATTTTCTAATTGTCCTGTAGCTAATTGAAATCTTAAATTGAATAACTCTGCTTTAAGATCTCCTAACTTTACTGTTAAATCTTGAGGATTGCTTGATCTTAATTCTTTTAATTCTCTAGCCTTCATTATTTTTCACCACCCATTTCCTCAAAATCTCTTCTTGTAACAAACTTAGTTCTTACAGGAAGTTTATGTGATGCAAGTCTCATTGCTTCTCTTGCCACATCTTCAGTAACTCCAGATAGTTCAAAAACTACTCTATCAGGTTTAACAACAGCTACCCAATATTCTGGTGATCCTTTACCTGATCCCATTCTTGTTTCAGCTGGTTTTTCTGTTACCGGTTTGTCTGGGAAAATCTTTATCCAAAGTTTTCCTCCTCTTTTTATATATCTGTTGATAGCAATTCTGGCAGCTTCAATTTGATTACTTGTTATCCATCCACAAGTTGTAGCTTGAAGACCAAAATCTCCATAAGCTAAGAAGTTACCTCTTGTAGCTCTACCTTTCATTCTACCACGTTGTACCTTACGATGCTTTACTCTTTTAGGCATTAACATGATTTATTCCTCCTTTCTTACGCGTTAGCTTCTTCCTTTTCTACTTTCTTTGTTGGAAGAACTTCACCTTTATAAACCCAAACTTTAACTCCGATTTTTCCATATGTTGTATTTGCTTCAGCAAATCCATAATCGATATCAGCTCTTAATGTTTGTAGTGGGATTGTTCCTTCATGATAGTGTTCAGTTCTTGCTATTTCAGCTCCACCTAATCTACCAGAACAAGCAGTTTTTACACCTTTTATTCCATGTCTCATAGCTCTTTGCATTGTTTGCTTCATAGCTCTTCTGAATGAAATTCTCTTTTCTAATTGTGCAGCTATATTTTCAGCCATTAATTGTGCTTCAGCTTCTACACTTTTAACTTCAACTATATTTATTAATATGTTTTTTCCACTAATATAGTTAGTTAATTTCTTCTTTAAACTTTCTATTCCTGATCCACCTTTTCCTATTACGACACCAGGTTTAGCAGTATATATATTTAATTTAACTCTTTTAGCAGCTCTTTCGATTTCTATTTTAGAAATCCCAGCTGAGAAAAGTTCTTTTTTAACAAATTTTCTGATTTGGTTATCTTCTACAAGATTGTCAGCAAAGTCCTTTTTATTAGCATACCACTTTGCGTCCCATCCCTTGATAACGCCTACTCTAAGACCGTGAGGATGTACTTTTTGACCCACTTAACTTTCCCTCCTTCTTTAAGCTCTTTCTTTTACAACTACTGTTACATGACTAGTTCTTTTGTTGATTCTGAATGCCTTACCGTGATCCATTGGTCTGAATCTCTTAAGTATTGGACCTTCACCAACATAAGCTTCTGAAACATATAAGTTGTCAGCATTTAATTCTAAATTATTTTCTGCATTAGCAACAGCTGATTTTAAAACTTTTTTAATTACTACTGCTGCTTCTCTTGGAGTATATTCTAAAATAGCAAAAGCTTCTTTAACTTGTTTTCCTCTTATTAAATCAAGAATTACTCTAACTTTCATTGGAGACATTCTAATATATTTAGCTATAGCTCTAGCTTCCATTTATGTTCCTCCTTTCCAGGCTACTTTCTTTTTGATGTTTTATCTGCCACATGACCTCTATAAGTTCTAGTTAATACGAACTCACCTAACTTGTGTCCAACCATATCTTCTGATAAATAAACTGGAACATGTTTTCTTCCGTCATGAACTGCAATTGTATGACCTATCATTTGTGGATAGATTGTTGAACTTCTTGACCAAGTCTTAACAACTTTCTTATCTCCACTTGCATTCATTTCTTCTATCTTCTTTAAAAGTCCTTCATGCACAAAAGGTGCTTTTTTTGTTGATCTACTCACTAATATTGCCTCCCTTCATAAACCTTAGTAACAATAAGCTAGAAGAGAATAAAAATTTCTCTTCAAACTACTTAGCGTTTCTACCCTTGATAATAAATCTGTCAGAATATTTCTTATTCTTTCTTGTTTTGTATCCAAGTGCTGGTTTACCCCAAGGAGTAACTGGACTTGGTCTACCAACTGGTGATTTACCTTCACCACCACCGTGAGGGTGATCGTTAGGGTTCATAACAGATCCTCTAACTGTAGGTCTCCATCCCATATGTCTCTTTCTACCAGCTTTACCGATATTAACTATATCGTTTGTTGGGTTAGAAACAGTTCCTATTGTTGCTCTACATTCTATTCTTACATATCTCATTTCACCTGAAGGTAATCTTAAAGTTGCGTAGTTTCCTTCTTTAGCCATTAATTGTGCTGAATTACCAGCAGATCTAACTAATTGACCACCTTTACCTTTTTGTAATTCGATATTATGAATAACTGTACCAACTGGTATGTTCTTTAATGGAAGAGCATTACCTGGCTTGATATCAGAATCTGGACCTGATACTATAACGTCACCAACTTTTAATCCTGCTGGAGCGATTATGTATCTTTTTTCTCCATCTGTATAAACAACAAGTGCAATATAAGCTGATCTATTTGGATCATATTCTATAGTTGCAACCTTTGCTGGAATTGAATCTTTATTTCTTTTAAAGTCTATAATTCTGTATTTTCTCTTAACTCCGCCGCCACGGTGTCTTACAGTAATTTTACCTTGAGCATTTCTACCCGCTTTACTCTTTAATGATACAAGAAGTGACTTTTCCGGTTGTTGTGAAGTTATTTCTTCAAATGTTGGCATAGTCATTTGTCTTCTTGATGGTGTAATAGGGTTAAACTTTTTAACTGCCATTACAATTCCCTCCTTTTTTTCAGCTTTTCTGGCATTTCACCAATAATGGCCTTAATATACTATTGTAATCCGTCGAAGAATTCTATAGCTTTGCTTTCTTCAGTTAATGTAACAATAGCTTTTTTGTAGTCAGATCTCTTTCCTACATGTACGCCCATTCTTTTAGTTTTTCCTAAACCGTTTATAGTGTTAACGTCTTTAACTTTAACATCAAAAACTTCTTCCACAGCTCTCTTTACTTGAGACTTATTAGCATTTACGTGAACTATGAAAGTGTACTTCTTTTCTGCCATAGCGGCCATGCTCTTTTCAGTGATAACAGGCTTTCTTATTATATCATGGCTTGTTAATTTCATTATGCGTACACCTCCTCAATTTTTGATACAGCATCTTTAGTTATGATTAATTTTTCAAACTTTAATAAATCATATACGTTGATGTTGTTTACTGGGATAACACTAACCCCTTGAATATTTCTTGCTGATTTGTATACAGCTTCATTTGATTCAGCAGTTATTATTAATGTTTTCTTTGCATTAAATGCACTTAACATTTCTATAAATTGCTTAGTCTTTGGTGCTTCGAAAGATAATGATTCTAAAACTACCATTTGTCCGTCATTAACTTTGCTAGTTAATGCTGACTTCATAGCAACTCTTCTCATGCTCTTTGGAATTGAAACTCTATAATCTCTTGGCTTTGGTGCGAATACAATACCACCTTTGATCCATTGAGGTGCTCTAATAGAACCTTGTCTTGCTCTACCAGTACCTTTTTGTCTCCAAGGCTTGATTCCGCCTCCTCTTACCTCAGTTCTAGTCTTAGCTGATTGAGTTCCTTGTCTCTTATTAGCTAATAAAGCAACTACTACTTGATGTAATGCGTGTTTGTTTACTTCTACTTCAAATACATTTGCATTTAATTGGATATCTCCAACTTGTTTTCCTTCTTGATTAAATAACCCTACTGTAGGCATTATGTCTCCTCCTTTCCTTTAGAAATTAAGCTTTAACTGCGTTTCTTATTACTACTGTACCTTTGTTAGGTCCTGGGATTCCACCCTTTATTAGTAATAAGTTCTTTTCAGCTATTACTTTAACTACTTCTAAGTTCATTACTGTTGTATTAACGCAACCCATATGTCCAGGCATTCTCTTATTCTTGAATGTTCTAGATGGATCTGATGAAGCTCCCATTGAACCTGGTGCTCTTTTGAACTTAGAACCATGAGTCATTGGTCCTCTTTGTTGGTTCCATCTCTTGATAACCCCTTGGAATCCCTTACCTTTAGAAACTCCAGATACATCAATTTTGTCTCCAATTTCAAATACATCAGCTTTGATTTCTTGACCAACTTCATATTGGCTTACATCTTCAAGTCTGAATTCTTTTAAAGTTCTCTTTAAAACAACTCCTGCTTTTTCAAAATGTCCTTTAGCTGGCTTGTTAACTAATTTTTCTCTTATATCACCAAAACCAACTTGTATTGCTTCATAACCGTCTTTTTCTACAGTTTTCTTTTGAACAACAACACATGGACCAGCTTCTACTACTGTAACTGGAATAACTTTTCCTGCTTCATTGAAGATTTGAGTCATTCCTATTTTCTTACCCATTATAGCTTTTTTCATGTATTTACACCTCCCAAACTAATTAGCGGACTGTTTCCAATCATAATAGTTCATTGTTTTTTATTTTCCAGCTTATAATTTAATTTCTATATCCACACCTGCTGGAAGATTTAATCTCATTAACGCATCAACAGTTTTAGGTGATGGATTAACTATGTCGATTAATCTCTTATGAGTTCTTATTTCGAATTGTTCTCTTGAATCTTTATATTTGTGAACCGCTCTTAATATTGTAACAACATCTTTTTCAGTTGGTAGTGGAACTGGCCCTACTACTTTAGCTCCTGATGTTTTTGCAGTTTCTACAATTTTCTCAGCTGATTGATCTAATATTGTATGATCAAAAGCTTTTAATCTGATTCTTATTTTTTGCTTTGACATTATGGTTTCCCTCCTTTTCATGTACGCTTTACTTCTAACGCACAACAGCGGTCATTCTATAAACTGCACCGGGTGTTTCATCACTCGCCACAAAATTATACAATCCCTGTCGTCGGATTCTAGATCCAAACTACTCATCAAGAATTACCCGGAAGTCCGGCAACCTCTTGATTCATCGCTGTATGCTATGCAACTTCTTCATTATACTATCATTAAAAATATTTTTCAAGTTTTTTTTATACTTTTCTTCAAGTTTTTACTCTTTTAATATTTTTACTTTTTTTCGTTTTTGTTTCTTTTATTATTCTAATAGTATTTCTTATAAATTTCAATATATTTATTCTATTTATTTATTGTATTTTATTACTTATATTAGTCTTTATATATTTCTTATCTTTAAATATAAAAATAAGGTAGAGAAAACGTCTTTTCTCTACCTTACTCATTATTCTAATTAGAAATTTTCAATTCATCATTAAGATTAAGCGTTAATCTTAGTAACAACTCCAGATCCTACAGTTCTTCCGCCTTCTCTGATAGCGAATCTTAATCCTTCATCCATAGCTACTGGTGTGATTAATTCAACATTCATATCTATGTGATCTCCAGGCATTACCATTTCCATTCCGTCTGGTAATTTTATTGATCCTGTAACGTCTGTTGTTCTGAAGTAGAATTGTGGTCTATATCCATCAAAGAATGGAGTATGTCTTCCACCTTCTTCTTTTTTAAGTACGTATACTTGACCTACGAACTTAGTGTGTGGGTGTACTGAATTAGGTACTGCTAATACTTGACCTCTTTCGATGTCAGTTCTTTGAACACCTCTTAATAATGCTCCTATATTATCTCCTGCTTGCGCTTCGTCTAATAATTTTCTGAACATTTCTATTCCAGTTACAACAACTTTCTTCTTTTCTTCACTTAATCCTACGATTTCAACTTCGTCTCCTACGTGAAGTATTCCAGTTTCAACTCTACCAGTTGCAACTGTTCCTCTACCAGTGATTGTGAATACATCTTCTACTGGCATGATGAATGGTTTATCAGTTGCTCTTTCTGGTGTTGGAATGTAGCTATCTACTGCTTCCATTAATTCTAAGATTGGAGCAATTGCTGCTTCATCTGTTGGGTTTTCTAATGCTTTTAATGCAGATCCTTTTATTACTGGAATATCATCTCCTGGGAAGTTGTATTCGCTTAATAATTCTCTAACTTCCATTTCAACTAATTCTAATAATTCTTCGTCATCTACCATATCTGCTTTGTTTAAGAATACTACAATGTAGTCAACTCCAACTCTTGATGCTAGTAGTATATGTTCTCTTGTTTGTGGCATTGGACCATCCGCTGCTGAACAAACTAAGATAGCTCCATCCATTTGTGCTGCTCCTGTTATCATGTTCTTAACATAGTCAGCATGTCCTGGACAGTCAACGTGAGCATAATGTCTGTTTTCTGTTTCATACTCAACGTGTGCAGTATTGATTGTGATTCCTCTTTCTTTTTCTTCTGGAGCCTTATCTATTTCTGCGTAGTTGAATGCTTCTGCGAATCCTTTGTTTGCTAATACAGTTGTGATTGCAGCTGTTAATGTTGTCTTACCATGGTCTACGTGACCAATTGTTCCGATATTTACGTGTGGTTTACTTCTCTCAAATTTTTCTTTTGACATTGTAAAATTCCTCCCTTATTATGAAATGATTTAAAATCTTATATTGTTTATATTAGATATCATTTATATTAGATTTCAAAATATAATCTATATTATTTAGCTTTGTTTCCTGCTACTTGTTCTTGGATACTCTTTGGAACTTCTTCATAATGATCAAATACCATTGAGTAAACCCCTCTACCTTGAGTTCTTGATCTTAAAGATGTAGCATATCCGAACATTTCTGATAATGGTACAAACGCTCTAATAACTTGAGCACCATTAACAGCTTCCATTCCTTCCATTCTACCTCTTCTTGAATTAACATCTCCAATAACATCTCCCATATATTCTTCAGGAACTGTTATTTCAACTTTCATCATTGGTTCAAGAAGTACTGGATCTGCCTTAGACATAGCATTCTTAAATGCCATAGATCCGGCAATCTTAAATGCCATTTCTGATGAGTCAACTTCATGGTATGAACCGTGTACTAGTCTAACTTTAAAGTTAATAACGTTGTATCCAGCAATTATACCGTTTAAAGATGCTTCTTGAATACCGTTGTCAACAGCTGGGATATATTCTCTAGGAATAGCTCCTCCAACGATTGCATTTTCAAATACGTATTCTCCTTCAGTTGGTTCCATTTCAATTACAGCATGACCGTATTGACCTTTACCACCTGATTGTTTAGCATATTTAGCTTCTGCTTTAACAGCTTTTCTAATTGTTTCTTTATAAGCAACTTGTGGAGCTCCAACGTTACATTCAACTTTGAATTCTCTCTTAAGTCTATCAACGATGATATCTAAGTGTAATTCACCCATACCAGCGATAATTGTTTGACCTGTTTCTTCATTAGTCCAAGTCTTGAATGTTGGATCTTCTTCAGCTAATTTAGCTAAAGCCATACCCATTTTTTCTTGAGCTGCTTTAGTTTTTGGTTCGATAGCTACAGAAATAACTGGTTCTGGGAATTCCATTGATTCAAGAATTATAGGATCTTTTTCTGAACATAAAGTATCACCAGTACTTGTGTTCTTTAGTCCGATTACTGCTCCTAATTCTCCTGCTTCTAATGATTCAACTTCTTGTCTTGAATTAGAATGCATCTTAACAAGTCTACCAATTCTTTCTTTCTTACCCTTAGTTGAGTTAAGAACATATGAACCACTTTCCATTATACCAGAGTAAATTCTTGTATATGCTAACTTTCCTACAAATGGATCTGTAGCTATTTTAAATGCTAGAGCTGATAACGGTTCGCCATCTGCTGCATTTCTTTCAGCTTCTTCGCCTTCTAAGTTAGTACCTTTTACAGCTGGAATATCTAATGGTGATGGTAAGTAATCAACAACACCGTCTATCATTTGTTGAACACCTTTATTCTTATATGAAGAACCACAAATACAAGGATAAATTTCATTAGCTATAGTAGCTTTTCTTAAGCCAGCTTTTAATTCTTCCTCAGTGATTTCTTCTCCATCTAAGTATTTCATCATTAATTCTTCATCAGCTTCAGCAATTGCTTCGATCATCGCTGCTCTATATTCTTCAGCTTTTTCAGCATATTCAGCTGGTATAGCTTCTTCTCTCATATCTTTTCCAAGATCATCATAGAATAATATTGCAACATTTCTTATAAGGTCAATCATTCCTTGGAAATTTTCTTCGCTTCCTATTGGAATTTGAATCGGAACTGCATTACCCTTTAATCTATCTCTTACTGTGCTTATACATCTAAAAAAGTCTGCACCTGTTGCATCCATTTTATTAACATAAATCATTCTTGGAACACCGTATTTATCCGCCTGTCTCCAAACAGTTTCAGTTTGAGGTTCAACCCCGCTCTTTGCATCTAAAACTGTAACAGCACCATCAAGTACTCTTAATGATCTTTCAACTTCTACTGTGAAGTCTACGTGTCCAGGAGTATCAATTATATTAAGTTCGTGTTCTTTCCACGCACATGTAGTAGCTGCAGAAGTAATTGTTATACCTCTTTCTTGTTCTTGAACCATCCAGTCCATTGTAGAAGCTCCATCATGAGTTTCACCTATTTTGTGATTGATTCCTGTGTAAAATAGTATACGTTCAGTTGTTGTTGTTTTACCAGCATCAATATGAGCCATTATACCAAAATTACGAAATTTATCTAAAGGATATTTTCTAGCCATTAATTGTCCTCCTCTCAAATAGTAAGTATAAATTTGACAAAACTGTCTTGGCGTAAGCCAAAACAGTTTATATATATATTAGTATCTGTAATGAGCAAATGCTTTATTAGCTTCTGCCATTTTATGAGTATCTTCTCTCTTTTTAACAGCTGCTCCAGTATTATTAGATGCATCTAATAATTCTCCTGCAACTCTTTCGCACATTAACTTTTCGCCTCTTTTTCTAGCTGCGATTAACATCCATCTTATTCCTAAAGTCTGTCTTCTTTCTGTTCTAACTTCCATAGGAACTTGGTATGTCGCACCACCTATTCTTCTGGCTTTAACTTCTAGTAATGGCATTACATTATTCATAGCTTCTTCAAAAACTTCTAAAGCTTCCTTACCACTTCTTTGAGCGATTAATTCAAATGCTTCATAACAGATTTTTTGAGCTACACCTTTTTTACCATCTTCCATTATGCTGTTTATGAATTTTGTAACAACTTTTGAATTGTATACTGGATCTGGTAATACATCTCTTTTTGCTATATGTCCTTTTCTTGGCACTTTTCTTCCCTCCTTAACAATTTAAATTTAAGTTCATCGGTACTCGGTATTTTTCAATACCGCAAAGTGTTCTCCTCATACATCTATATAAACTAAAATTAAAAATCTATGTAAATGCGAAGATTAGCACTAAACTAAGTTAACCTTATTTTTGCTTAGGTTTCTTAGCACCGTATTTTGATCTTCCTTGCATTCTGTTAGCTACGCCTGCGCAGTCTAACGCACCTCTTACAATATGGTATCTTACACCAGGAAGGTCCTTAACTCTACCACCTCTTATAAGAACAACACTATGTTCTTGTAAGTTATGGCCTACACCACCAATGTATGCAGTTACTTCAAATCCGTTTGTAAGTCTTACTCTTGCAATTTTTCTTAACGCTGAGTTAGGCTTCTTTGGAGTTGTAGTTTTTACTACAGTACATACTCCTCTTTTTTGAGGGCATTCTTTAAGTGCTGGTGCAGTTGATTTTACTGCTGTTGACTTTCTGCCTTTTCTTACTAATTGGCTAATAGTTGGCATCTTTTCACCTCCCGAAATTTATTTATCTATTTAAATTAAGATAAACACTACGTCATATAAATAATTAGCTTTTATTAAAAGTTAATTATTTACTTAATAATTAATATATCACTATAAAATTAATTATAGATCATATTTAAATACAAATTTTACATATATTTCTTTTAATAAAAACTCATTAAAATAAAACTCAATTTATCTTTATGATGTGCTATTAATAAATATGTTTGTGTGGCTTTTAACAGCCACACAAACTGTATTTTATCATTTTAATATACGCATGTCAATAAAATTAATTATTCAACTATTTCTGTCTCATTATCTTCTATTTTTTCATTTTTTGTATTTAAATTCAAACCTCTGTATCTCATCATACCTGTTCCGGCTGGTATTAACTTACCGATGATTACATTTTCCTTTAATCCTATTAAAGGATCAACTTTTCCTTTTATAGCTGCTTCTGTAAGAACTCTAGTAGTTTCTTGGAAGGAAGCTGCTGATAAGAAACTATCTGTAGCTAATGCTGCTTTAGTGATACCTAATAAAGATTGTTCACCTTTAGCTTCTTCTCCACCAAATTCTCTAACTTTAGCATTTGCTCCTTGGAAATCAAAAATATCTATCATTGTTCCTGGTAATAATTCAGTATCACCAGATTCAAGAACTTTTACTTTTCTAGTCATTTGTTTTACAACTACTTCAAGATGTTTATCGTTGATATCAACCCCTTGTAGTCTATAAACCTTTTGAACTTCTGAAAGTAAATATCTTCTAGCTCCATCTACACCTTTGATGTTCATAATATCATGAGGATTTACTGATCCTTCTGTTATTTCATCTCCAGCTTCAATATAATCTCCATCAGATACTTTTAATCTTGATCCAAATGGAATATCATAGCTACATTCTTCTCCATCTGCACCCATAACAAATACAGCTCTCTTTTTCTTAGTTTCTTCAATTCTCACATTACCATGTATTTCACTTACTATAGCAAGACCCTTTGGTTTTCTAGCTTCAAATAATTCTTCAACTCTAGGTAAACCTTGAGTAATATCCGATCCTGCAACTCCACCTGTATGGAATGTTCTCATTGTAAGCTGTGTTCCTGGTTCTCCAATTGATTGAGCTGCTATTATACCAACAGCTTCTCCAATATCAATCTTCTTAGCTGTAGCCATATTCATTCCATAGCATTTAGCACATACCCCAACTTTACAATCACATGTGAATGCAGATCTTATCTTAACTTTTTTGATTCCAGCAGAAACAACTTTATCAGCTATTACTGGATCCATATATTCATTTTTAGCTACTATTATATCTCCACTATTAGGATTAACTATATCTTCTGCAGTATATCTACCAATTAATCTTTCTTTTAATTCTTCAATTACTTCAGAACCTTCTTTTATTTCAGATACATATATTCCGTCATCTGTTCCACAGTCTTCTTCTCTTACAATTACATCTTGACAAACATCAACAAGTCTTCTTGTTAAATAACCTGAATCGGCTGTCTTTAACGCTGTATCGGCATTACCTTTTCTCGCTCCATGAGTAGATATAAAGTATTCTAATACGTCAAGACCTTCTCTAAATGATGCTCTGATTGGTAATTCAAGGATTTTTCCTGATGGACTCGCCATAAGTCCTCTCATACCAGCTAATTGCTTGATTTGAGATTTAGATCCTCTGGCTCCCGAATCTGCCATCATGTAGATTGGATTGAATTTATCCAAACTATCCATTAATGCATCTGCAACTTCTTCTGTTGTCTTAGTCCATTTTTCTATAACTCTTTCATATCTTTCATCTTCAGATATAAATCCTCTTTTATACATTTTTTCGATTTTATCTATTGTTTCATCTGCTTCATGTAATAAATCGTACTTAACTGGAGGTACTATCATATCTGATGCTGCAACTGTTACCGCACCAATTGATGAATAATGATATCCTAATGCTTTAATATTATCAAGCATTATTGATGTTTTTGTAGGACCATGTAGCATATAGCTTTGATCTATTACTTTTCCTAATGATTTCTTAGTCACTAGGAAATCTATTTCTAAATTAAACTTCTCTTTTTCATCTTCCCTATTAACAAATCCTAAATCTTGAGGAATTGATTCATTGAAGATAAGTTTTCCTACTGTAGTTTTTATTATTCCTGATTTTAATACTCCATCAATTTCTTTATATACTCTAACATTGATTTGCGCATGAATATCTATATATTTAGATTCATAAGCCATAACAGCCTCATCTTTATTAGAGAAAGTCATGCCTTCTCCTTTAGCGCCAGTTCTATCCATTGTTAAGTAATAAGAACCAAGAACCATATCTTGTGTTGGTACACAAACTGGTTTACCATCAGATGGCTTTAAAATATTTCCTGCCGCTAACATTAAGAATCTAGCTTCCGCTTGAGCTTCTACCGATAACGGTACATGGACAGCCATTTGGTCTCCATCGAAATCCGCATTGTACGCTGTACATGCTAATGGATGTAGTTTAATTGCTCTTCCTTCTACTAATACAGGTTGGAACGCTTGAATTCCTAATCTATGTAGTGTAGGAGCACGGTTAAGTAATACTGGATGATCAGTAATAACTTCTTCTAATACATCCCAAACTTGTGGTAAAACTCTTTCCACCATTCTCTTAGCACTCTTTATATTATGTGCAACTCCATCTTGAACTAATTTTTTCATAACAAATGGTTTAAATAACTCTAAAGCCATTTCTTTTGGAAGTCCACATTGATACATTTTTAATTCTGGTCCAACAACTATAACTGATCTACCAGAATAGTCAACTCTCTTACCAAGTAAGTTTTGTCTAAATCTACCTTGCTTACCTTTTAACATATCTGAAAGAGATTTTAAAGGTCTATTTCCTGGACCAGTAACTGGTCTACCTCTTCTACCATTATCAATAAGAGCATCTACTGCTTCTTGAAGCATTCTTTTTTCATTTCTTACAATGATGTCTGGCGCTCCTAAATCTAATAATTTTTTTAATCTATTATTTCTATTAATAACTCTTCTATATAAGTCATTTAAATCAGATGTTGCAAATCTTCCTCCATCTAATTGAACCATAGGTCTTAAATCAGGTGGAATTACAGGAATTACATTTATAATCATCCATTTAGGATCATTTCCTGATTTAGCAAAAGATTCTACAACTTCTAATCTTCTTATAATTCTTACTCTTTTTTGACCTGTGCTTTGCTTTAAATCTTCTTTAAGTTCTTTAGCTCCAGCTACTAAGTCTATTTCTCCAAGTAATTCTTGAATTGCTTCAGCACCCATTCCGGCAACAAAGCTATCATCACCATATTTATCAACTGCTTCTCTATATTCTTTTTCATTAAGCAATTGTTTCTTTAATAATGGTGTTTCTTTAGGATCTATTACTATATAAGATGCAAAATATAAAACTTTTTCTAAAGCTCTTGGTGACATATCCATTAATAATCCCATTCTTGATGGAATTCCTTTAAAGTACCAAATATGAGAAACTGGAGCAGCCAGTTCAATGTGCCCCATTCTTTCTCTTCTTACTTTAGCTTTTGTAACTTCAACTCCACATCTGTCACAAACTATGCCTTTATATCTTACTCTCTTATATTTCCCACAATGACATTCCCAGTCTTTCATAGGTCCAAATATTCTTTCACAGAAAAGACCATCTTTTTCTGGCTTTAATGTTCTGTAATTAATAGTTTCAGGTTTTTTTACTTCTCCTCTTGACCACTCTCTTATTTGTTCTGGAGATGCTAAACCAATTTGTATGGCATCAAAATTATTTAACTCAAACAAGGGTAAATCCTCCCTTCAAAATTAATGTTCATCATTAAAATCATCTAATTCTAGATCAGTTTCAAGTGTTTCTATTTCAAAATTTTCATCATATTCAATTTCATCAAGATCTTCTCTATATCCATCTTCAGCTTCAACTTCAACTTCTTCGATATTACTCTCTACTACTGGTACTACCGGAGTGCTTTCTTCTGAACCTTCTATATTAACCTCTAAGTCTGCTATTTCATCATCAGTATACTCTTTTAGACTAACTTCTTGATGATTTTCATTTAAAACTTTAACATCTAAGCATAATGCTTGAAGTTCTTTTATAAGTACTTTAAATGATTCTGGCACACCTGGCTCAGGTATATTTTCACCCTTAACAATAGCTTCATATGTTTTTACTCTACCTACAACATCATCTGATTTAACAGTTAATATTTCTTGTAATGTATGAGCTGCTCCATATGCTTCAAGAGCCCAAACTTCCATTTCTCCAAATCTTTGACCACCAAATTGAGCTTTACCCCCTAGTGGTTGTTGTGTAACTAAAGAATATGGACCAGTTGATCTAGCATGAATCTTATCATCAACTAGATGGGCAAGTTTTAAGATATACATTATACCTACTGTTACTGGATTATCAAAAGGTTCTCCAGTTCTACCATCATATAATACAGTTTTTCCATTCGCATTATATCCAGCTTTCTCTAGGCATGCTTCTATTTCATTTTCAGTAGCACCATCAAACACAGGTGTTGATATATGCCAACCTAATTTACTAGCTGCCCAACCTAAATGAACTTCTAGCACCTGACCGATGTTCATACGTGAAGGAACTCCTAGAGGATTTAAGCATATTTGTAATGGTCTACCATCTGGTAAAAATGGCATATCTTCTTCTGGTAATATTCTTGAAATAACACCCTTATTACCATGACGTCCAGCCATCTTATCTCCTACTGATATTTTTCTCTTTTGAACTATATAGCATCTTACAAGTTCATTTACTCCTGGATTTAATTCATCTCCATTTTCCCTTGTAAACACTTTAATATCAACGATTATTCCAGCTTCTCCATGAGGAACTCTTAAAGAAGTATCTCTAACTTCTCTTGCTTTTTCTCCGAATATTGCTCTTAATAATCTTTCTTCTGCTGTAAGTTCAGTTTCGCCCTTAGGTGTAACTTTACCAACTAAGATATCCCCTGATCTTACTTCAGCACCTATTCTAATGATACCTCTGTCATCTATATCCTTAAGTGCATCTTCACTTACATTAGGTATATCTCTAGTTATTTCTTCTGGTCCTAGTTTAGTATCTCTTGCTTCACATTCATATTCTTCAATATGCATAGATGTGAATACATCTTCCCTAACTAGTTCTTCTGAAATAAGCATGGCATCTTCATAGTTATAACCTTCCCAAGTTATAAAGCCCATTCTTATGTTCTTACCTAATGCAATTTCTCCTAAATCAGTTGAAGGACCGTCAGCAAGAACTTGATTCTTGAAGACTATTTCACCTTTGTTTACTATAGGTCTTTGATTTATACAACTACTTTGGTTACTTCTCTTAAACTTTAGTAGTCTGTAATTATCAGTTCCCCCATCTGAATCTCTCTTAACTCTGATTTCATTAGCAGATACAAATGTAACAACACCAGCATTCTTAGCTTTTGGAAGAACTCCAGAATCTACTGCTGCTTTAAATTCTATTCCAGTACCAACAATTGGTGCTTGAGGTTTTAATAATGGAACTGCTTGACGTTGCATGTTAGATCCCATAAGAGCTCTTGATGCATCATCATTTTCAAGGAAAGGTATCATAGCTGTTGCTACTGATACGATTTGTCTTGCTGATACGTCCATTAAATCAACATCTGTTGCTGGAACTACTAATACATCTTCTAAGTATCTAACAGTTACTTTTTTGTCTACAAAATAACCATTTTCATCTAATGGTTCTTTTGCTTGAGCAATTAAACATTGATCTTCTTCGTCAGCTGTGAAATATCTTATTTCTTCAGTTGCTCTAGCATTTTCTTTATCTATAATTCTATATGGTGTTTCTATAAATCCATATTCATTAACTCTAGCAAAAGTAGCTAATGAATTAATAAGACCTATATTTGGACCTTCTGGTGTTTCTATAGGACACATTCTACCGTAGTGAGAATGGTGAACGTCTCTAACTTCGAACCCAGCTCTTTCTCTTGAAAGACCTCCTGGTCCTAAAGCTGATAATCTTCTCTTATGTGTTAATTCTGATAACGGATTTGTTTGATCCATGAATTGAGATAATTGTGAACTACCAAAGAATTCTTTAATAGCTGCTGCTACTGGTCTTATATTGATTAACATTTGAGGTGTTATTGATTCTTGGTCTTGAATAGTCATTCTTTCCTTAACTACTCTTTCCATTCTAGATAAACCAATTCTAAATTGGTTTTGTAATAACTCACCTACTGATCTTAATCTTCTATTTCCCAAATGATCTATATCGTCAACATAACCTATTCCATAAGGCAATCCTAGTTCATAACTAATAGTTGCAAATATATCATCTTTTATGATATGTTTCGGAATAAGTCTACTTAAATTTTTCTTAATTTCTTCTTTTATAGTTGCTTCATCAGAATAATTATCTAATATCTCTTTTAAAGTTGGATAATGTACTAATTCCTTTATTTGTAAATCACTTACATCAAAAGGCACTTGTTTTGTTATATCTACAAAATTATTGCTAATAACTCTAACAAGTTTGTCATCCACTAATATGTCTACTGATTTTATTCCTGCATTTTGAATGTCTTCTGATAATAATCTACTGATTTTTTGGCCTTTTTCAACCATAATTTCTCCAGTAGATGGATTAATTACATCCATTGCTGCTATTTGATTAGCAATTCTTAAGTTTAATGCAAGCTTTTTATTAAATTTATATCTTCCAACTCTAGATAAATCATATCTTTTAGCATCAAAAAATAATGAGTCTATTAATGATATTGCACTATCTACTGTTGGTGGCTCACCTGGTCTTAATCTTTTATATATTTCCAGTAACCCTTCTTCTCTAGTTTTAGTATTATCTTTTTCAATACTTGCTCTGAATCTTTCATCTTCACCAAAGAAGTCTAATAATTCTTGATCACTTCCAAATCCCATAGCTCTAGCTAAAATTGTAATTGGAAGTTTTCTTGTCTTATCAATTCTTACATAGATAATATCGTTAGAGTCTGTTTCATACTCCAACCAAGCACCTCTGTTAGGAATTACTGTAGCTGAATATAGTTTTTTACCAGTTTTATCAATTGAATAATTGTAATATACACCTGGTGATCTAACTAATTGGCTTACAATAACTCTTTCTGCACCGTTAATTATAAAAGTACCTTGATCAGTCATTAATGGGAAATCTCCCATAAATACTTCTTGCTCTTTAATTTCACCAGTTTCATTATTTTGTAATCTTACTGAAACTTTTAATGGTGCTGCATAAGTTGCATCTCTTTCTTTACACTCTTCAACAGAATACTTGATATTATCCATATCAAGCTTATAATCTACAAATTCTAGCACTAAATTTCCTGTAAAATTTGTAATAGGATTGATATCATCAAAAACTTCATGTAGTCCTTCTCTTAAAAACCACTGATATGAATCTAATTGTACTTCAATTAGATTTGGCATTTCTGTAACATCTTTGACTTTACCAAAACTCATTCTCGTTCTTTTTCCAACTTGGACAGGATGTACCATCAACTTTCACCCCTTGTATAAAGTAAAATAACCAAAAAACATACTTCCTCTAAGGACTTATGCTTTCGGATAGCGTCTTCTTTCAGTATAACCATTTTTGGTCAGATTATACTTATTTTTCCCACTTATATACACTTACCCACTATCATGGTTAAGTACATTATATGATACTATCATATAAAATTTTCATTGTCAATATATTTAATGAAGTAATTTTTCCGGGAAAAATTCAGATATTTTAACACTCTAATAGCTATAAAGCTATATAAAATATTTACTATATAAATGAACATTTTATATAGCTTTATAAAATGAGTTTAAAAAAGGTGCTATATAAGCACCTTTTTTATATATAAGAAATTAAATTATTTAACTTCTACTTCTGCTCCAACTTCAGCTAATTTAGCTTTCATGTCTTCTGCTTCTTCTTTAGATACAGCTTCTTTTAATGTCTTAGGAGCTCCATCAACTATTTCTTTAGCTTCTTTTAATCCTAATCCAGTGATTTCTCTAACTGCTTTTATAACTTTGATTTTGTTTGCACCAGCACTAGCTAGTATTACATCAAATTCAGTTTTTTCTTCTGCAGCACCACCTGCTACAGCTCCTGCTACAGCAACTGGAGCAGCTGCGCTTACTCCAAATTCTTCTTCGCAAGCTTTTACTAATTCATTTAATTCTAAAACGCTCATTTCTTTTATAGCTTGAATAATATCTTCTCTTGTCATTTTAAATAGCACCTCCGAAATTTTTTCATAAAATTTATAATTGTCTTTTATTCAGCATTATTCTGCTGATTCAGCTTCCTTACTATCTTTAATTGCACTTAATAAGTATGCAAAGTTTGATAGTGGAGACTTGATACTTCCAAGAAGTTTTGCAATAAGAACTTCTTTTGAAGGAATTGTAGCAAGTTGTGTGATTTTTTCTGAATCGTAAACTTCTCCTTCTACAATACCAGCTTTTAATTCTAATTTCTTATGATTTTTTGCAAAATCATTTAGGACTCTAGCTCCTACAGTAACATCTTCATATCCAAATGCAATAGCTACTGGTCCTTCTAAGTATTCAACAGCACCATCTAAACCTAATTCTTTAGCTGCTATACTTACTAAAGTATTTTTATATACTTTGTATTCTACACCAGCTTCTCTTAAGTTTTTTCTAAGAGCTGTATCTTCTTCAACTGTTAAGCCTTGATACTTAGCGAACACAACTGCTTTTGCTTTTTGTAACTTTTCTTTGATCTCAGCAACTTTTGCTTCTTTAAGTTGTCTGTTCTTGTTCATGCTATGATCCACCTCCTCACAGTTTTAAACTGCTTAATTCTATTAAAAAAGATCTTCCCATAGACAGAGAAGATCTATAATAAACTTACTTATTATATACCTCGGTAGGTAGTTTAAACTTTATGCTTTCGCACCTACTGTCTATGGAAAATATATTTTTAACTTTCACAACGAATTAAAATATATCACAATTAATTCATTATGTCAATATTAATCTAAAGCTTTTGTTGGATTAATTTTTGCTCCTGGTCCCATTGTGCTAGAAACAGTAATTGATTTTAAGTATTGTCCCTTAGCAGCAGCTGGTTTAGCTTTAACTAAAGCTTCCATTAATGTTGTAAAGTTTTCTTTTAACTTTTCAGTTCCAAAAGATTTCTTTCCAATTGGGCAATGTACAATAGAAGTTTTATCAACTCTATATTCTACTTTACCTGCCTTAATTTCAGCAATTGCTTTAGCAACATCAAATGTTACTGTACCAGATTTAGGATTAGGCATTAAACCTTTAGGTCCTAAAACTCTACCAATTCTACCAACTACACCCATCATATCTGGAGTTGCAACTACTACATCGTAGTCAAACCAGTTTTCAGATTGGATTTTTTGAACTAAATCTTCAGCTCCAACGAAATCTGCTCCAGCTTCTTGAGCTTCAGTAGCCTTATCTCCCTTAGCGAAAACAAGAACTCTAACTGTTTTACCAGTTCCATTAGGTAATACAACTGCTCCTCTAACTTGTTGATCTGCATGTCTTGGATCTACTCCAAGTCTTACATGTAGTTCAATTGTTTCATCAAAGTTTGCTTTTGCAGTTTTTACAGTTAAATCTAATGCTTCAGTTGAGTTGTATAAAGCACTTTTATCTATTAACTTTGAACTTTCAATATATTTCTTTCCCATTATAAGCCTCCTCTGTGGTATTAGCGGTTTTTACCTCCCACTTATTTTTACGAATTACTCTTGAATTGTTACTCCCATACTTCTAGCTGTACCTTCGATCATTTTCATAGCTGTTTCGATGCTAGCAGCATTTAAGTCTGGCATTTTAGTTTCAGCAATCTTTTTAACTTGTTCTTTAGTTAAACTTCCTACTTTTGTTCTGTTAGGTACTCCTGATCCACTTTCTAATCCTAATTCTTTCTTGATTAGAACAGCAGCTGGAGGAGTCTTTAATATGAAACTAAAAGATCTATCTTGGTAAACAGTTATAACTACTGGTATTATTAACCCAGCTTGATTTGCTGTTTTTGCGTTAAACTCCTTACAGAATCCCATTATGTTTACACCATGTTGACCTAATGCTGGACCAACTGGTGGTGCTGGTGTTGCCTTACCTGCTTGAAGTTGAAGTTTAATCATTCCAGTTACTTTTTTAGCCATTTTCGTTATTCCTCCTACACTGTGGTATATACGGACTTTTTGTCCTCCCACTTATTTAAAATTAGCTTATATTAAAATTAAACTAATTTTTCAACTTGATTAAAGTCTAGTTCAGCAAGTGTTTCCCTGCCAAACATATCTACTAAAGCCTTTATCTTTTTCTTGTCTAAAATTATCTCTTGTATTTTTGCTACTGAATCCCTTAAAGGTCCTGAGATAATTTTTATACTCTCCCCTACTTCTAAGTCAATCTCAACAGGCATTTCTAAAACTCCCATTGCTTCCACTTCTTCGTCAGAAAGAGGAACAGGCTTTGATCCTGGTCCTACAAACCCTGTGACTCCTCTTGTGTTTCTTACAACATACCAAGATTCATCAGTCATCAGCATTTTTATTAATACATAACCAGGAAATTTCTTTTTTAATGAGACTTTTTGTTTGCCATCCTTTTCTTCAACCACTTCTTCCATAGGCACTTGCATGTCATAGATTAGTGATTCAAGACTTCTGTTTTCAATTGCTTTTTCTAGGTTTGCTTTAACCTTATTTTCGTATCCTGAGTATGTATGCACTACATACCATCTTGCTATATCACTCATACTTTTCAGGTGAATAAAATCTCACCCAAACCTCCCTTTACTTAAAATTAAAAATCATTTCAAAGAGGTTTTTGAAAATAAAATCTAATCCGCCAACTAATATTATATATATTATAGCGAATACACCTACTGCAACAAATGCTTTTTTTGTCTCATCTTTTGAAGGCCAAGTTATTATTTTAAATTCGGCCTTAACCTCTCTAAAAAAACTAAGTAAGCCGCTATTTTTAGGAGCATCTTTAGTTTTTGCAATATCTTTTACTGACATAACTTCACTTCCTTAATCGTAATTAAGTATATGTCACACTTTATTACTTCTATTTTGTTTCTCTATGAAGTGTGTGTTTTTTACAGAATCTGCAATATTTGTTCATTTCTAATCTATCTGGGTTGTTCTTTTTGTTTTTCATAGAATCGTAATTTCTTTGTTTACACTCTGTGCATGCTAAAGTTATTTTAGTTCTCATAACTGCACCTCCAATTTTTATATATAATAGTTCAAAAGATTCAGTCTCTTATTTAAGCGTTACTTTTTACACAATACCATATAATATGTAAAATGTCAACTTCCTTTGAAAGGACTAGGTTTAACACCCAGTCCGCTTTATTCATTTTAATATGTTATAAGATTAAGCGTTAATCTTAGTAACAACTCCAGATCCTACAGTTCTTCCGCCTTCTCTGATAGCGAATCTTAATCCTTCATCCATAGCTACTGGTGTGATTAATTCAACATTCATATCTATGTGATCTCCAGGCATTACCATTTCCATTCCGTCTGGTAATTTTATTGATCCTGTAACGTCTGTTGTTCTGAAGTAGAATTGTGGTCTATATCCATCAAAGAATGGAGTATGTCTTCCACCTTCTTCTTTTTTAAGTACGTATACTTGACCTACGAACTTAGTGTGTGGGTGTACTGAATTAGGTACTGCTAATACTTGACCTCTTTCGATGTCAGTTCTTTGAACACCTCTTAATAATGCTCCTATATTATCTCCTGCTTGCGCTTCGTCTAATAATTTTCTGAACATTTCTATTCCAGTTACAACAACTTTCTTCTTTTCTTCACTTAATCCTACGATTTCAACTTCGTCTCCTACGTGAAGTATTCCAGTTTCAACTCTACCAGTTGCAACTGTTCCTCTACCAGTGATTGTGAATACATCTTCTACTGGCATGATGAATGGTTTATCAGTTGCTCTTTCTGGTGTTGGAATGTAGCTATCTACTGCTTCCATTAATTCTAAGATTGGAGCAATTGCTGCTTCATCTGTTGGGTTTTCTAATGCTTTTAATGCAGATCCTTTTATTACTGGAATATCATCTCCTGGGAAGTTGTATTCGCTTAATAATTCTCTAACTTCCATTTCAACTAATTCTAATAATTCTTCGTCATCTACCATATCTGCTTTGTTTAAGAATACTACAATGTAGTCAACTCCAACTCTTGATGCTAGTAGTATATGTTCTCTTGTTTGTGGCATTGGACCATCCGCTGCTGAACAAACTAAGATAGCTCCATCCATTTGTGCTGCTCCTGTTATCATGTTCTTAACATAGTCAGCATGTCCTGGACAGTCAACGTGAGCATAATGTCTGTTTTCTGTTTCATACTCAACGTGTGCAGTATTGATTGTGATTCCTCTTTCTTTTTCTTCTGGAGCCTTATCTATTTCTGCGTAGTTGAATGCTTCTGCGAATCCTTTGTTTGCTAATACAGTTGTGATTGCAGCTGTTAATGTTGTCTTACCATGGTCTACGTGACCAATTGTTCCGATATTTACGTGTGGTTTACTTCTCTCAAATTTTTCTTTTGACATTCTAAATTCCTCCTCTTATCCTTTAATAAACTTTGCCTAGTGTTTTTTATTTTATAATTGGAGCTCACGATCGGGATTGAACCGACGACCTCCGCCTTACCAAGGCGACGCTCTACCTACTGAGCTACGTGAGCACTCATATCTTGACATTTTCTTGATATACCAATTATAAAGTTTACTATTATTCGTTTTGTTTGTCAATATAATTTAACTACTTTATACCTAAGCATTTTTCAAGCTTTCGCTTGACTCTTTGCAATGCATTATCAATTGATTTTGAATGCCTATCTAAATCACAAGCAATCTCTTGATAAGACTTTCCATCTAGGTATGACGTAAGCACTTCTAGTTCTAAATCAGAAAGTACTTTAGCTATTGCAGCTTCAATGTCATCCATATGTTCCTTATTTATTAAAAGTTCCTCAGGATCTGAAATTTTTATTCCAGATAATACATCTAATAATGTTCTTTCTGATTCTTCTTCATAAATAGGTTTATTTAATGAAACATAAGTATTTAAAGGAATGTGTTTTTGTCTAGTTGCAGTTTTAATTGCAGTTATAATTTGTCTTGTTACACATAACTCTGCAAAAGCTTTAAATGAAGTCAATTTATCAGCTTTAAAGTCTCTTATTGCTTTGTATAGACCTATCATACCTTCTTGGTATATATCTTCTCTATCTGCCCCTATTAAGAAATAAGATTTTGCTTTTGCCTTAACAAAATTTTCGTATTTGGAAATCATATATTCTTGTGCTCTAGTATTTCCATTTTTAGCTTCTAATACAACTTCTTCATCTAATTTATCTTTAAACTCTAAAAACTCACCCAATATTCACTCTCAACTTTCTCATTATAATCACTGTATATCCTATGTAAACAATTATAACGCAGTAAAAATATCTTAGTCAATTAAATTTACTTACTTCTTCTTATTTTTTCTAATTTTTTCAATATTTCCAAATCAATATTATCACTAAGTATGTTTTTATCTAAAATTTTACTTTTATTTTTCCTTTTCCTTATAGAATTCTCTACATCTAGAACTTCATTGTAAAATTCTAAAGAGGACATTCTTACTGCCCCTCTTTGAAAAATGGTCTGTTGCTCTAACCAATCAGATGTAACAACAATAACTTCATATTTTCTTCCTAATAAATTAACTTCTTTTTCTATATAGCTATCTGCTGTTTCTCCATCTTTCGTAAAAATTATTGATAAATTTTTATTTACTGCTTCTACTTTTTGAATACTCCCTAATACTTTATGAGCATCAAAAACGATTATTACTTTACAGTCATTATAAACCCCATAATTATGCATAGTATCTATTAATGATCTTCTGGCACCATCAAAATTATTATTCTTTTTTATCTTTAAATCTGGCCAACTATTTATAACATTATATCCATCAACAAAAATAATTTTCATAATAGTTACCTCTTAATTCATTCTACTTTAAACGACCTTTTAATACTTCATACATGATTATACCACCTGCTACAGAAGCATTTAAAGAATTAATCTTGCCTACCATAGGTATTTTGATTAATTTATCACATTTTTTTAATGTCAATTTTGATATTCCTTTTCCTTCATTACCAATTATAATAGCACATGGACCACCAAAATCAGTTTGATAACTATATTCTTCAGCTCTTATATCTGTTCCATAAACCCAAATGCCTTTTTCCTTTAATTCATCTATTACTGAATTCAAGTTTGTAACTCTCGCTACTTTTACATGTTCTATTGCACCTACTGAAGATTTATAAACCATAGTTGTTACTGATGCACTTCTTCTTTTTGGTATTATTATTCCATGAACTCCAAATAGTTCTGCTGTTCTTATAATAGATCCCAAATTATGAGGATCTTCTACTTCATCTAAAATTACTATAAATGGATTTTCACCTTTTTTTTTCGCTAATTCTAGTATATCTGATACCTCTGAATACTCATATGGAGTTACTCTTGCAATAACACCTTGGTGAACTGCATTATTACACATAGAGTCTAGTTTTCTTTTATCAACTTCTTTTATTAATATCTTTTTATCCTTTGCCTTTGATATTATTGCGTTTATTGATCCCTCTAATTTAGAATTAGATATATAAAGAGTTTCTATTGTTCTCTCAGTTTTTAAAGCTTCTAAAACAGCATTTCTTCCAATTATTATATCTTCTCTTTCTTCAAAACTATTATCGTATGAATTATTCTCAACTACTCTATTTTTATTGATTTCCTTCTTATTACCTCTATTGTTTTCTCTGTTTTTTTCTCTATTACTTTCTCTTTTATTGCCTGCTTTTGTATTTTCCCTCATTAAAATTACACCTCTTTTTCATTTAAAACTACAACACTTTTTTCTAACATAAATTCTAGTCTTTCTTTGTTTCCTATTAGATATAGATACCCTATCAATGCTTCAAATCCTGTTGCCATTCTATAGTCTCTAACATCAGCATTTTTAGGAACTGTTGCCGATTTAGCATTTCTTCCTCTTTTGTATATTCTAAGCTCTTCTTCTGTTAAGTATTCTTCTAAGTTATGCATGATATTTGATTGTGCTTGAGCTTTTACATAACTAATTGCTTTTCTATGAATTTTATTAGCACTTAAACCTTCGTTTTTAGCTAAAATATATGTTCTTATAAATATTTCATAAACTCCATCTCCTATTATTGCTAATTGAAGAGGATTTAATGTTCTTACATTCGCTTCACTAAATTCTCTTATTTTTAAATCATCTAACATAATTTATCCCATCCTTTAAATAAGGGCTGCAATTTGCAGCCCTATCTAATTAATTTATTTTTTTCCATCTAACACCTTGAGGTGTATCTTCTAAGACGATTCCTCTATCTTTTAAATCATCTCTTATTTTATCTGATAAAGCAAAATCCTTATTTTTTCTTGCATCTTGTCTTTGCTGTATTAAAGACTCTATTTCATCTTCTAAACTACCTTTAGTTATTTTTTGAAGAAGACCTAATGGTGCTCCTAATTCTCTTATAAGATCTAGTGCTTTATTAACTAACTCTTTAGACGAATTCACATTTATATTTGTATTGGTATCTTTAGTTAATTCAAATAAAACAGTAAGTGCATCTGCAGTATTAAAATCATCATCCATTTTTTCAATATATTTTTCTCTATATTTATTTAAAGAATTTAAATACCTAACTTCTTCTTCATTCATGTTTTCTCTTGAAACTTCATCAATTAAGTTTTCTAAGTTACCTATTGCATTATATAATCTTTCTACTGATGCTTTTGCAGAATCCAATAAATCTTTGCTAAAATTTATTTGTAATCTATAGTGGGCTGACATCATAAAAAATCTTACAACATCTGAATCATACTCTTTTAATATATCTCTAGCTGTAAAGAAATTATTTAAAGACTTAGACATCTTTTGATTATTAATATTTACATAGGCTGAATGCATCCAATAATTAGCAAATTGTACGCCTGTTAATGCTTCACTTTGAGCTACTTCATTTTCATGATGTGGGAATGTTAAATCCATACCACCTGCATGAATATCTATTGTATCACCCAATATTTTTTTTGCCATACATGAACATTCTATATGCCATCCCGGTCTTCCCATTCCCCAAGGACATTTCCAAGCTGGTTCTCCTGGTTTTTGAGATTTCCATATAGCAAAATCCATAGGATCTTTCTTTCTTTCATCTGCAACAGATGAAGTTCTATTACTTGCACCCATTTGTAAATCTTCTATACTTTGACCTGATAACTTACCATAATCATTGAATTTTTTAGTATTAAAATATACATCTCCCTCAACTTCATATGCATAGCCTTTTTCAATTAATTGTGCAACAAAATCAATAATATCTTCTATATATTCAGTTGCTCTAGGATTAACTGTAGCTCTTTCTATTTGAAGCTTATCAGCATCTTCATAATACTCTTTTATATATTTATCGCCAATTTCTTTTACAGTTGTTCCTTCTTCATTAGCTTTTTTAATCATCTTATCATCTATATCTGTAAAATTTTGAACGAATTTAACGTCATACCCTCTATACTCTAAATATCTTCTAATTGTATCAAATACTATAAATGTTCTTCCATTTCCTATATGGAAGAAATTATATACTGTTGGGCCACAAACATACATTTTGACCTCACCTGGAGTAATAGGGATAAATTCTTCTTTTTTTCTTGTTAAAGTATTAAATATCCTCATTAACTTTTTACCTCCTGTGTTATCTTAATTTTAGATTATTTTTATCAAATTCACCTTTTACTATTTGACAAACATCCTCTATTTTAACTACTTCCATATCGCCAGTTCTAAGTTTAAACTCAACTTCACCATCTACAATCTTCTTTCCTACTGTTATTCTCATAGGAATTCCCATTATTTCTGAATCTTTAAATTTAACTCCTGCTCTTTCATTTCTATCATCTAATAATGCTTCAACACCAATAGATTTTAAATCTTCATAAAGTTTAGTTGCTATTTTCACTTGTTCTTCGTCTTTAACATTTACAGCAATTACTGAAACATGGTATGGAGCAACAGCTAAAGGCCATACTATTCCACTTTCATCATTATGTTGTTCAATTATGGAAGCCATAGTTCTTGTAACACCAATTCCATAGCATCCCATTATAAATGGAGCTTCTTTTCCATTTTCAGCTATAAATTTAGCATCCATTGCTTCTGAATACTTAGTTCCTAATTTAAATATATGGCCAACTTCTGTTCCTCTAGAAATGGTAAGTTTTCCTCCACATATTGAGCATGCTTCTCCTTCTACTACATTTCTATAGTCACCAATTATGCCTTCAAAATCACGTCCATAATTTACATTTTTAATATGATATCCAGTTTCATTTGCTCCTGTTACAAAGTTACACATGTTCTTAACTTCTTTATCTACTAATATTAAATCAGCTTTTATCCCTATTGGCCCAGCGAATCCTATTCCACAACCTGTTGCATTCATATACTCTTCATGAGACACCATTTCTATATCTCCTGAAGCATTTGAAGCATTAGCCACTTTAACTTCATTAACTTCTCTGTCACCTCTTACAAATACAGCAACTATTTTTCCATCAACATTATATAATAAAGTCTTAACTGTCTTTTTAGAAGATATATTTAGAACTTCTGATACTTCATCTATACCTCTACTATCAGGAGTAGATACTTTTTCTACTTCTAGTAATTCTTCTTTTTCTTCTTCTTCTAATCTAGCAGTTGCTTTTTCAATATTAGCTGCATAATCACATTCAGTACAGAAAACAATATCGTCTTCTCCAACTTCTGATTTAACCATAAATTCTGCTGAATTTGATCCTCCTATAGCTCCTGAATCTGCTTCAACACATTTTGCATCTAATCCACATCTATTAAAAATTTTAACATATGCTTCATACATTTTATTATATGAAAGATCTAATCCTTGTTGATCCTTATCAAAACTATATGCATCTTTCATAACAAATTCTCTTGATCTCATAACTCCAAATCTAGGTCTACGCTCATCTCTATATTTTGTTTGAATTTGATATAAATTCACAGGTAATTGCTTATAAGATTTAATTTCATTTTTAGCTATATCAGTAAACACTTCTTCATGTGTAGGTCCTAAACAGAAATCTCTTTCATTTCTATCTTTTACCCTAAACATTTCAGCTCCATAAGCATCCCATCTGCCTGATGATTGCCATAATTCTGCTGGAATCATAGCTGAAGCTAAAAATTCTTGAGCTCCTGCTTCATTCATTTCTTCTCTGATTATATCTTCAACTTTTTTTAAAGCTTTAAGTCCTAATGGCATATAATTATATATTCCTGATGCCATTTTTCTTATCATTCCTGATCTAAGCATAAGCTTATGGCTATCAATTTCTGCTTCTGCTGGAACTTCTCTTAGTGTAGATATTAACATGTTAGACATTTTCATAGTTAAAATTCCTCCAAATATATATTTTTTATATTAAAGTGGTTTTAAAAATAATAAAAAAAGTCCACCCTATATCTTAGGGCGAACTTATAATCGCGGTACCACCTAAATTTGTTCTCTAATAATGATAACGGTATTAAACCGATAGTTTTTACCTATTACTCCGAAGCTGGTTCAAAATCTAATGAAAATCTTACAGCCAAGGATTTTCTCTCTTAAAGGCGATTTCTACTATTCTTCATCAAAGTTTTTATATAATTTTACAATTAACTTAATTCATTATAACTTTTTGTAATTTGACTGTCAATATCTTATCTGTAAGCTATCTATTTACTAAATATTCACCAATAATTAGATCTTCTGGAGTAGTAATTTTTATGTTTGTATACTCTCCTTGATATATATATACCTTATTTCCAAAATATTCAGCTACCATAGTATCATCTGTAATATTAACATTTTCATTTTTTATTTTTTTATGACAGTCATATATTAAATCAAATTTAAATGCTTGAGGTGTTTGAACTGATATTAAATGGCTTCTATTAGGTGTATCAATAGAAAACCTATTATTATCTATTATTTTAATTGTATCTTTAGGCATAACTCCTGGTGCTGCTGCACCATATTCTTCTGCATACTTTATAGCATTTTCTATTGTTTCCTTTGATACAAAAGGTCGTACTCCATCATGAATTAGTACAATATCCGATCCTTTTGCTTCAATCAAGCCGTTATATACAGAATCATAACGTTCATCTCCTCCAGCAACAATTTTATTAACTTTCAAAGAATTTTTTTCTAATATTTCCATCTCACAGTAATCTATTTCGTGAGATGGCACTACCAATATAATATTATCTACTAAATTACAGTCTAAAAAACTTTTAATGGTGTAATAAAGAATGGGCTTACCATTCAAGTTAAGATATTGCTTACTTTGAACAGTGCCCATTCTTTTACCTTTTCCACCAGCTACTACTATTGCACTAACCATATAGAAAAGCTCCTTTTCTTAATTATCTTTTGGTTTAGCAAATATCATTCTTCCAGCAGCAGTTTGCAAAACTGAAGTAACTATAACAGTAATTGTTTGACCGATATATTTTTTACCGCCCTCTACAACAATCATAGTACCATCGTCTAAATATCCTACTCCTTGAGTTGATTCTTTACCATCTTTAATCATATCTACATGCATTTCCTCACCTGGTAAAACCACTGATTTTATCGCATTTGATAATTCATTTATATTTAACACAGGCACTCCTTGGAATTCTGCAACTTTATTTAAATTATAATCATTAGTTATTACTTTTCCGTTTAATGTTTGTGCAAGTTTTAACAGTTTACTATCAACTTCACTTATCTTAGGAAAATCGCCTTCCCAAATTTGTGTTTCAATTGAAAGTTCTTTTTGTATCCTATTTAATATATCTAAACCTCTTCTTCCTCTATTTCTCTTTAAAGAATCTGAAGAATCTGATATATGTCTTAATTCATCTAAGACAAAGTTAGGAATTACTAAAGGTCCTTCTATAAAACCTGTTTCACAAATATCAAATATTCTACCATCAATTATAACTGATGTGTCTAGCACTTTTGCTACACCTTTTACATTATTCCCTTTTGTTTTCTTATCTTTACCTGTATTTTTCTTTATATTAGATAATAATGCTATTATGTCATCTTTTTTCTTAACTAATATATCTGCACCTATTATTGCTGATATTAAATTTACTAAAATAAACAATATTGGTCCAAATACTCCTGCTATTCCATTTATCGGTTTTGCAATAAAACTCATTAATACCAATGCAATAATAGCTCCAAACGCACCACATATAAGTTCAATTAATGTAAGTTTTTGAATATTTTTTTCTACATATTCAACAAAATTAGAAATAGCTTTATATATAATAGGAGCTATAGCATACAATATAATTCCAAATAATAATGATATAATCGTTATAAATACTATAGAACCTGTTAATGTAGTTAAATACTTTATATCCTTAATGCTAGGTATATCTAATAATGATTTTCCTACAATATAACCAAATAATAATCCTATAGCTGAAAAAATTCCTCTTATAATCTTTTTTAACAAATATCTCACCCCTTCCTAAATTGTTACAACAGTACATACTAATTCATTTCTATATATTAACTGTTATTAATTATATCACACTATATATATATCTAAAATGAATAATTTATTAAGTTTCCTTAAATACTCCCCCTATCAATTAATATAATTCTTTTGTATTATATACATGTATTCCAAATCTTAATCCCATATCGATAAAATAGTCTAAAAATATTTATAATTACTTAAAGTAAAATTAAATTATATCAAGGAGTTGAGGCGTATGAAAGATATAATATTTGATGATTTTCAAAACTCTGTAAATGATTCTTTAATAAGACATAAAAGTATCTTAGACATACTTACTAAATATAGTGAATCTAGTTCAAGAGTTAATAGAGCAGTTGCGAAGTCTGTTACAAATTGCGGATGTATAAATATTAATGCTTCTAAACAAAATTCATTAAATGAAGATGAATCTGTTGACGACTTATCTACCTACTTGGCTTCTCATTTAAGTGGTGAGCTTTGTGATAATTGTCGTGAAATTATAGAAAGAGAAATTGGAAATAATCTTTTCTATCTTACTTCTTTATGCAATAATCTAGATATAAATTTATATGATGTTTTGCTTAAAGAATGCGACAAAATAAATACACTTGGAAAATTTGCTTTTAGATAATAAAAAATCGGGTTACCTATATTGGTAATACCGATTTTCTATTTTATATCTTTTTATTTAAAAGGATTTGTTCCCTTATTCTTTTTAATCCATCTTTAATTGCTTTTGCTCTTGCTTCACCTATTCCCTCAACAATATCAAGTTCATCAAGATCTGCTTCTATAACACTATTTAATTCTCTGAATTCTTTAATTAAATTTTCTATTACGGTAGATGGTATCCTAGGTACTTTACCTAATATTCTATACCCCTTAGCTGATATAAGGGTATCTACAAGTGGATCTCCAGTATGACCTAACAATCTTGCAATTGCATCTAAATCCAAAAGTTCAGCTGCACTCAATTTTTGTATTTGCTCATATACCTCATTATATTCAAAGTCTTCTTTGCAATAATCTCTTATTAATAATATTCCATCTCTTTCTATATGCTTAACAAGTTCATTAAGTTGCATAGAAATAAGTCTACCTTCATTTCCAAGCTCTAAGATATACATATTTATTTCTTCTACTATTCTCATAACCATTTCAGTTCTTTGAATTGCAGTGACAACATCAAATAAAGTTGTTAAATCTTGAAATTCCAATAAATTTAAATTATTAATTACTCTTTCCAATACAGAAACATACTTTTCAAGAGTTTGAATAGCCTGATTAGCTCTTGCTAAAATTACACTACTATCTCTTAAAACATATTTTATATCACCTTTATATACAGTTATTATATTTCTTCTTTGAGATATAGCAATTACTATATTATTAGTTTGCTTAGCTATTCTATGTGCAGTCCTATGTCTAGTACCAGTCTCATGAGTTATAATTGAAGGATCTGGTATAAGTTGAGCATTAGCACACACAATCTTCTTTAAATCTTCACTAATTACTATTGCACCATCCATCTTAGCTAATTCATAAACATATGATGGACTATAATCAGAATTAAGAGTAAATCCACCATCAACAGTATCCATGACTTCTTTATTATCTCCGATTACAATTAATCCACCTGTTTTAGCCCTAAGGATATTTTCAAGCCCTTCTCGTAGTTGAGTGCCTGGGCACATAATCTTTAAAGTATCTTTTATTTTCATTCCCTTTTCTAATCTCATACACTCACCTGTTCTTCTCAAAATATCTTATTTATTGCTTCTATTAAATATCTAATACCTATTACTTTTATGTCTTCTGTTTTTATTTTATCTAAATTTCTTGCAGGAATTATTACATTTTTAAACCCAAGTTTTTCAGCTTCTTTTACTAATCGTTCAGCTGATGATATTGGTCTTATTTCTCCAGTTAATCCAACTTCGCCTACTATTAATGTTTTATCCAATTTAAATTCCTTAGATTTTACACTAGATATTAGAGCTAGTGCTAATCCTAAGTCTGCAGATGTTCCATCTATATTAAGTCCACCTACTACATTAACATACACATCTTTATTATAGAAAAAAACTTTTAGCTTCTTTTCTAAAACTGCTAATATTAAACTTAATCTTTGATTATCAATCCCAACAGCTGTTCTTCTTGGCATTGGTGCCTTAGTTTCGCTTACCAATGCTTGAATTTCTATTAAGATAGGTCTAGTTCCTTCCATAACTCCAACAACTACAGAACCTTCCTGATTAGCGCTAGTATCCTCTAAAAATATTTTTGATGGATCAAATACTTCTATTAAACCTTCTTGTTGCATTTCAAATACACCAATCTCACTAGTAGTTCCAAAACGATTCTTCATAGTTCTTAAAATTCTATATTCTTCTGTTCTTTCACCTTCAAAATATAAAACTGTATCTACCATATGTTCTAGGACTCTTGGTCCTGCTAACTCACCCTGTTTAGTTACATGTGCAACTAAGAAAAATGGTATGTTTTTACCCTTACATATTCTCATAATCGTATTTGAACATTCTTTAACCTGAGATACACTACCAGGTGCTGAAGAAACGCTCTCCTTAAATACAGTTTGAATTGAATCTATTATAACAAAATTAGGATTAATTTGTTCTATATATATTGAAATAGCATCTAAGTTTGTTTCAGATATTATAAATAAGTTTTCACTATTTACACCTAATCTGTCTCCTCTAATTTTTATTTGTTCTTCCGATTCCTCTCCAGAAACATACAGGACCTTACCATATTTTAGTGCTATATTATTTGCTGTTTGTAACAGCAATGTAGACTTCCCTATTCCAGGATCTCCTGAAATCAAAGTTAATGATCCTTTAACTAATCCTCCACCTAAAACTCTATTAAGCTCTCTTATTCCTGTATCATATCTTTCCTTTTCTCCAGATTTTATATCCCGTATGTTTTTAGGTTGGTTATTTTGTACTATGTTATTAGCTTTTAATGAAGTTACTACTTTATTATCATCCTTTATCTCTTCGTTAAAAGTATTCCAGTTATTACAGGATGGACATTTCCCCAACCATTTAGGAGCTTCATATCCACACTGTTGACATATATATGTAGATTTTATTTTAGCCATAAAAATTCCTTTCTTGTTTTAAGATTCAATCACTATATTCATTAATAATTTTATAATAACATAAATTTTAATATTATTTATGACTTTTAAATAAAATTATAACGAACATTTTAATAAACTGCTATTTATTAATAGTATTGTCCAAATTAAGTAATTAAATTTAAAACCTTATTCATATTAAATTTAATTGTAAATTCAATATCCTATTTTGTATAAATAATCAATTCATTACAAAAACTATTTATATAGATTAAGGAGATGATAATATGATAACTAAAGATTCTTTTAATAATGTTACACTTCCTTCCAAAAATATATTAAGAGATAATCAAGAGCATATTTTTCAACATAATTTTGATAATACATATTCTCAAAATGAATTTTCTAATTTAGTTTTAAACTCTAATTTAGAAAATAATAACATAATAAAATAATTGCTATATTATTTCTTAAGTATTATAATATTTAAACAATAGTTATTATTAGTTAAGGAGTGTTATTATGGTAAAAATTTATACTACAGATTCTTGTCCATGGTGCGTTAAAGTTAAAAATTACTTAAAATCAAAAAGTGTTGATTTTGAAGAGCTAAATGTTCAAGAAGATATGGTTGCTAGAGAAGATATGGTGAAAAAATCTAAACAAATGGGTGTACCCGTATTAGATATAAATGATAAGATCATTATCGGATTTGATAAATCCTCTATAGATGAAGCTCTAAGCAAATAAATTTACATTAATAAATATAAGAAAAGACTTGGCCAATACATAAACAATTGTATGTTCCAAGTCTTTATTATTTTAAAATATAAATTTATTAATATTTTTATGTACTGCTAAAATCATATTATAATAGTAATTTAATCGCCAAAAACAGTTTTCTTATTATTCAATTTATAAATATGATTTTATAATTCTTTTCACTAAAAATATATTATAGTAATTTCAACTTATAATTGTTTCTACTTTTAACGATTTACATAATCATCTATTTGTTTTTTATCAAATCCAACTATTATATTTCCCGATATATCTATTACCGGTACACTTCTTTGACCTGATGCTTTAAACACTTCTTCTCTGTCCTCATGTTTATCTGCAACATTTACTTCTTCATATTTTAGTCCTTTTAAATCAAAATACCTCTTTGCTTTTATGCAAGCAGGGCACCATGATGTTGAATAAATTTTTATCATATTAACATTTCTCCTTTTGCACTATATATTTTTCAGCATTTAATAAAGCTATTGTTCCATCTGAAACTGCTGTAGTTATCTGCCTATATTTCTTTTCACGTACATCTCCCACAGCATATATACCTGTTATATTAGTTTCCATATCCTCATTTGTAATTATATATCCATATTTATTTAATTTTAAATATTTATCTAATCCATTTGTTTTCGGTTCTGTTCCAATATATCCAAAAATAGCATCAAGTTTTAATGTACTTAATTCATTTGTATTTTTATTTTTAATAGTTACTTCTTCTAAAAAATTTTCACCACTTAAGTGAACTAAATCCTCATTAAATAGAACCTCTATTTTAGGATTATTTAACACTTCTTCTATTAAAGATTTTTCACCATTAAAATAATCATGTCTTCTAATTACAAAAACTTTTTCAGCAAATTTAGTTAAGAAAATTGCTTCTTCTAACGCTGAATTGCCTCCACCTATAACTCCAATTCTTTTACCCTCATACATTGCACCATCGCAAACAGCACAATAATGAACACCTTTGCCTTCATATCTTGCTTCCTCAGGAACTGGTAGTTTTTTAGGTGAAGCTCCTGTTGCAATTATTATAGCCTTAGGTTTATATATATAACTTTCAGTTTCTACTATCTTCTTATCATCAGATAACTCAATATTTTCTATTAAATCAAATTCATCTATAATTACTCCTAACGACTCAACTTGTTTTTGAAAAATATCTGCTAACTCTGTTCCTGATATTTTTTCAAATCCAGGATAGTTTTCAATAGTATAACTATTTTTTACTTGACCACCTATTATTTTTTCTTCCAAAACTATCATATCCAATTTTGCTCTGCCGCCATAAATTGCAGCTGCTAATCCAGCTGGACCTGCACCAATTACTATCAAATCTATTTCTTTTTCTTGCTTATCCATAAATTCACCTCTTAATTCTTAAATAAACCTCTACAAATTAATTCTTCCCTTACATTACTTATTATATTTATAATTTTATCATGTAATATCTAATTAATAAACTATATTAATTAACAATAACTACTTTTATTCTATAAATTTATAAATAAAAATCTATAGTTTAAATATGTGCTCATTTATTCGATATCTAAAATGATATTGTAATTTGACTTTAAGAATTTTTAATGAGTATTATCTCAATTTTATATAAGAATAAAACTAAAATAGAACTATAATAATTTTAATTTTCATAAATCCAATTTCTAAATTCAGACTCACTTATATATACCAATAAATTACTAAAGTATATGTAAATAAAAAAGTTATCTTAAAAATACCAATAATGCATCTAAATACATTAAAGTTATTTTAAGATAACTTTTAAATTGTTAATCTAATTTTGTAAAAACCAAATTATCTTTTGATTCATTTACTTTGATTCTATCTCCAATTTTTATATTACCTAAAAGTATCTCTTCACTTAATTTATCTTCTACTTCTTTAGTAATAATTCTTCTTAATGGTCTTGCCCCATAATTTAAATCAACTCTTTTGTTAATTAAGAATTTCTTACTATCTTTTTCAAAATTTAAGTGTATATTTTTATTTTCAAGTCTTTTGGTAATAGATTTTAACATTAAATCAACTATATCTAAGAGATCCTCTTCTTTTAATTTATGGAATACTATAGTATCATCTATTCTATTCAAGAATTCCGGTTTAAAGCTTCTCTTTAATTCTTCTAAAACATTATCTTTCATCTTTTCATATTCCGAATTCTCATCAACACTTGTATTAAATCCAATTGCTTTTTGTTTCTTTATTTGATGTGCTCCTACATTAGAAGTCATTATAACTATTGTGTTTTTAAAATTAACTACTTTTCCATGAGAATCTGTAAGTCTTCCATCCTCCATAATTTGAAGCAATATATTAAATACATCTTGATGAGCTTTTTCAATTTCATCTAAAAGTACTACAGAATAAGGCTTTCTTCTAACAGCCTCTGTTAATTGACCACCATCATCATATCCTACATAACCTGGAGGAGAACCTATTAATTTAGAAACTGAATTGCTTTCCATATATTCTGACATATCTATTCTTATTATACTGTTTTCATCTCCAAACATAGCTTCAGCTAACGCCTTTGAAAGTTCTGTTTTACCAACACCTGTAGGTCCTAAAAATATAAATGTTCCTATTGGTCTATTAGGATCTTTTATCCCAACTCTAGCTCTTCTTACAGCTTTAGCTATAGATTCAACAGCTTCTGTTTGACCTATAACTCTTTTTTCAAGTATATTTTCAAGCTTTAATAATTTTTCACTCTCTTTTTCTGTAAGCTTTTTAGCTGGTATTTTAGTCCACGCTGATACAACTTCTGCTATATCTTCCTCATCTACATTCAATAATTTATTAGAATTTTTGTCACTCCATTCTTTTCTTAATGCCTCTAATTCTTCTTTTAAATTATTTTCAATATCCCTCATATCTGCTGCTTTTTCGAAATCTTGAACTCTAATACACTCTTCTTTTTCCTTAGTTATCTCTTTAATTTTGTCTTCCATTGATTTTAAATTAGTAGGAGGAATTAAATTTTTTATTCTAACTTTAGCACATGCCTCATCAATTAAATCAATAGCTTTATCTGGCATAAATCTGTCTGTAACATATCTATCAGATAAATCTACAGCAGCTTCCAATGCTTTTTCTGTAATATTAACATTATGATGCTCTTCATACTTTACTCTTAATCCCTTTAGTATTATTAGTGTTTCATCTTTTGATGGCTCACCAACATTTACTGGTTGAAATCTTCTTTCTAATGCAGAATCCTTTTCTATATGTTTTCTATATTCATTTATAGTTGTTGCACCTATACATTGAATTTGTCCTCTAGAAAGTGCTGGCTTTAATATATTTGAAGCATCTATTGCACCTTCTGCTGCACCTGCACCTATTATTGTATGAATCTCATCTATGAATATTATAATGCTTTTATCTTTTTCTATTTCAAGCATTACCTTCTTTAATCTATCTTCAAATTCCCCTCTATATTTAGCACCTGCAAGTAATGCCGTTAGATCAAGAGAAACTATTCTCTTATCTCTTAGTATTTCAGGGATATTACCTTCTACAATTCTCTGTGCTAATCCCTCAATTACTGCTGTTTTTCCAACTCCTGGTTCACCTATTAAACAAGGATTGTTTTTTATTCTTCTACATAATATTTCTAAAACCCTTTGATTTTCTGAATCTCTTCCAATAACAGGATCTAATCCACCATCTCTTGCAAATTGAGTTAAATCTCGTCCGTATTTATCTAACATAGGCGTTTTATTTTTTTCTGATTTTGGAGACTTAACTTCTTCATTTTCATCTACATACTGACCATTTAAAAATACAAACAATTTATCTTTTATTTCTTTGAAATCTAATTTTAAATTTTTTAATATAGTATATGCCATTCCTTCTTCTTGATTAAGTAATGCCATTAATATATGTTCTGGGCTAACATTTTTATGACTAAATTTTTTAGCCTCTATAAAGCTTTCATCAAGAAGTCTTTTTGCTCTAGGTGTTAACAATATATCATCTTCAGGCATTTGTAATTCACCATAGCCCAAATATCTACTTATCATATCTCTTACTATTTCATCATCAATTCCAAATTCATTTAATATTTTAGATTGATTTCCTTTTTCTTTTACTAAACCCAATAATAAATGTTCTGTACCTACATATCCATGTTTAAATTCTTGTGATTCAATTTGTGCTTCTAGTATTATTGATTGAGTTCTTTCTGTAAATTTATTAAAATCCATACTCAAAAAATCCCTCCCTTATATTCTTATTTAAGTTTAAGCTAATGTTGATCTTACAAATTTAGCTCTTTCATAATTAAGTTCCTTATTTGAAAGTTTTCTTTTTAAATAGTTTTGAAGTGATGAATCTCTAGTATATACTAATAATTTATTTAATTTATTTTTGGGAATATCTAATAAAGATAATTCAACTCCAAATCTTACACTAGATAATAATTCAGTACACTCTTTTTCACTGAGTAAAATAGCTGATGTTAAAATTCCATATGCTCTAAATACTTTATCTTGTATATCATATTTACACTTTGTTAATAAAACTTCCCTAAATTTCTTTTCTTCTGAAATAACATTTAGCACTGCACCTTTTAAATTATCAATTATCTCTTCTTCAGTTAAACCTAGTGTAACCTGATTAGATATTTTATACATATTTCCATAAGCCTTATTTCCTTCTTCATATATGGCTTTCATATCCATACCTATTTGAGTTAACCCTTTACTAAAATTATTTATTTCATCATTAAAATTTAAAGCTGGCAAATGAATGTTAACCGCGGCTCTCATTCCTGTTCCTAAATTAGTAGGGGAAGTGGTTAAATAGCCCAAGTTTTCATCAAATGCATAATGAACTCGTTTTTCTATTTTATCATCAATTTTTGTGATATTATCAAATGCCGTCTCCAGATCGAATCCTGCTGTTATACATTTTAACTTTAAGTGATCATCCTCATTTATCATAACACTTAAGGTTTGTTCATTATTTAAAACGAAAGCTGTTTTATCTTTGTTTTTTATTAACTCTTTACTTATTAATTGCTTATCTAAATAACTATTTATTAGTTCTTTGTCTTCATTCCATAACTGATAAACACAAGATTCTTCTCCAAGTTCATTTTTCACAATTTGATAAATAAACCCAGCATTTTCTCTTGCTTCTATTTCATTTAATTTGTTAGAAAAAGGTTTTTCTTTTAAGTTCCTAGATAAAGAAATATTGCTATTTATAACTATATCTTCTTTGTTACATTCTTCATTAATCCAATTTTTCATTACCTTTTTCCTCCTTAATCAAAAACACTTTGTTATCTTTACTATTAATAAATATAAATTCTTCTAATTCTTTAATTTCATCTCTTAGAATAGCTGCTTTTTCATACTCTTCTAATTTAATAGCATTTTGTAAATCTTGCTTTAATTTTATTATCTTTTTTCTTTTAATTAAAGATTCTCCATCAAACTTAGGAATTTTTCCTACATGTTTTACATTTCCATGTATTCTCTTTACTATAGGTTTTATATATTCAAAAAACACATTATAGCATTCTCCACAACCCAATTTCCCTGTTTTTTCAAACTCAGTGTAATTCATTTTACACTTCGGACAAATAAGTTCTTTTGGTTTTGTTTTTTTATCACCAAGATTATTTAAAAAGCCTGTTAATATATTTTCAAATTGTAATCCACCAATTTCATTTAAAGAATTTATAAATGGTATATCTGATATATCTTTAGCACAAGATTCACATAACCAAATTTCATTTTTTTCTCCATTTACTATTTTAACCAAATTAATTTTAGCTTCATTCTTTTTACATTTTTCACATAACATATAATCCCCACCTCTTAAGATAAAATAACCATAATCATCGCTTTAAAAATATCTGCTCTTATTTTATTTCTATTCTCAACTGAAATTAAAGTTCTATCGTTTATAGCTATTTTCATCAGTTCACATTCTTTTTCTGTAATAATATCAGATTCAAATAAATTATCTATTATATTTACAGCATTATGATATGTTATTGTATTACCTATACTTTGATTTATTATCTCCTCTCTTCTGCTAGAACTACCATTGTCTAATTGCTTTATAATAATATGGCCACCGCCACCACGCTTACTTTCAATTAAATAACCTTTATTATAAGTAAATCTAGTTGTTAAAACATAGTTTATTTGTGATGGTGCACATCTAAATTGATCAGCTAACTCATTTCGTTGTATTAAGACCACATTATCCACACTATCATTAAACATTTCTTTTATAAATTCTTCAATTATATCTGAAAGTTTTGCCATAAGTTCACCTACCTAAACATCAGTTTATATTTTTGTTTTTGACTTACTTTGACTTTGTAGTTATTATACTATATTTATATTCTAATTTAAAACACTATAATTTATTTTATTAAAATATGAATAAAACTTTACTAATTGTTTAATATATTTAATATACAAATTTATATATTTTTTTCAAAGGAATTTATATTATGAAGTTAACTTGGTATGGACATTCTTGTTTTTTAATAACAAGTAATAATGGTAAAAGAATACTAATAGATCCATTTGATAATTCTATAGGATATAATAATGATTTTCTTCATTCTGACATTATAGTAATGAGTCATAATCATTTTGATCATTCATTTCTAAAAGAAAATGATAATAATGTAAAAATTATTAATACTACTGGTGTTTTTGATTTTGATTTTATTCATATAGAAGGAGTTTCATCTTTTCATGATAAATGCAATGGTTTAAAAAGAGGACCTAATATAATATATACTTTCACATTAGATAAGTTGAAAATTTGTCATTTAGGGGATTTAGGGGATATTCCTTTAGATTTAATATCTACTAAATTAGAAAATGTAGATATTTTATTTGTACCCATAGGAGGCCATTTTACATTAAATGGTATTGAAGGGGCTAAAATAAGCAAATTAATTTCTCCTAAGTATATAATACCAATTCATTATAAAACATTTAAATCTATGCTTTATTTAGATGATGCTAAAAATTTTTTAATTTCTATGGATAATGTAAAAAAAATAAACTCTAATACCATAACTAGCGATGATTTAAAACTCTATAAAGAAAATTCTGTTTTATTATTATCTCCACCTTAAAATCTATTTACATAAGAGATTTTCACTTAAAAAATATTTTTTATTTTTAAGTGACTTTCTTTAAAGTCTTATATTAAAGAATCTATGCTTTTATGTATAAAAAAAAGACCGTCTATAGACGATCTTTTTTACTATTCTTGAACTGGAGCACCAACTGGGCAAACATTAGCACAGTTACCGCAATCGATACAAGTATCTGCATCAATAACGTAGTATGCATCTCCTTGGCTTATAGCATCAACTGGACATTCTCCAGCGCAAGCTCCACAGCTAACACATGAATCATTAATTACAAATGCCATTAAAAACACCTCCTAAAATTGTATGATAATTAACCAATTACAATTCTATCATGTATTTTAATGTTTTAAAAGTATTTTGTGATAAAAGTATCAATTTCCCCCTCTAATATATAGGCTATTTAGGAAATTTTTCTTCATATTTCTCTAATTTTCTTCTTTTATCAACTCTTTTATTAACTTTTTATCTTCTTCAGATTCAATTTCTAATTTAATATCTGAATTATCTATTGAACCTTCATAACTTCCAGATATCAATTTAACATCCTCTATTTTATATATGTCAATTACTTCTTCGTCTCCGCGTTTTAATTTAACTTTAACACTTTCTTTTACTGTTAAATTACCTACAACTTCACCTTTTCCATCAATAGTTTCAACTATTGATCCAACTCTAGGAAGTCTTTTTCTAATATCCTCATAAGTACTTTGTTCATAATTTAAGCAACACATAAGTCTTCCACATATTCCTGATATCTTAGTTGGATTTAACGAAAGATTCTGTTCTTTAGCCATTTTGATAGATACAGATGCAAAGTCCCCTAAAAAAGTAGAACAGCACATAGGTCTCCCACAAGGTCCTAAACCACCTATCATTTTAGCTTCATCTCTTACACCTATTTGTCTTAATTCTATTCTAGTCTTAAATATAGTAGCTAAATCTTTAACCAATTCTCTAAAATCTACTCTTCCATCTGCTGTAAAATAGAATATTACTTTATGATTATCAAAAGTATATTCTACATCTATTAGCTTCATTTTCAATCCGTGTTCTTGTATTTTTTTCAAACATATTTCTAAAGCTTCATTTTCTCTGCCTTTATTATCCTTATGTTTTTGAATATCTTTTTCATCAGCTATTCTTATAACTTCTTTTAAAGGTGATACTATTTCATCTTCACATATTTCTTTAATTCCTATTACGCATTGACCAAATTCTATTCCTCTAGCAGTTTCAACTATTACATAATCTTCTTTTTTAACAGTAAAGTTTACTGGATCAAAATAATAGATTTTACCTGCTTTTTTAAACCTTACTCCAATAACTTTTATCATCAATTATACCTCCGCAAATCCCATAAGCAATACTGTTATGGTCATTGAATAATTAGTGTTATTATTTAAACTAAGCCTTGCTTCTTTTATGTATTCTAACATAGAATTAAGCTTTTTATAAGACATTCTCATTGATATGTCTCTTATTTCTTTAAGTTTATCAAAATTTACAACTAAATCATTAGAATCTAATTCCTTTAAAAACATAATATCTCTTATATAAGAAATTAATATATTTAAGACTTCACTTTGTTTATCTTTATAACTAGGCAATATCTCTTTATATTTTAAAACAAAGTTATCATTATTATTTTCTAAATCACATAATAAGTCTAATAATATATTTCTTAAATCATTTAATTTACCATCTTCTATAAATTTTTCAACTTTTCCTGGAATACCTTGGCTATATGCTAAAGCTGCTTTTTTATTTTCTATACTTATATCAAAATATTTACTTTCAATATACTTAGTAATATCTCCTTTAGATAATGGTGTTAATTTATAGGTTTGACAACGTGATTTTATAGTATCTAAAATCAATTCTAGTGATTCACTAAGTAGTATTAAATGTACTCCTATTGGAGGTTCTTCTATAGTTTTTAACAATGCATTTTGAGCTTGAATAGTCATTTTTTCACACTTATGCAGTATTAAAACTTTTTTATCACTTTCAAAAGGTTTTTTAGATACTTCAGCTATAATATTTCTGATATCATCTACTCCAAATGAAGAAGATAAAGGGTAATAATTTATAATGTCTACAAACTCTTTATCACCCTTTAATCCTAATATACTATTTGCAAGATAATTTGCAACTAAGCTTTTTCCAATCCCATCATCACCAATAATTAAATTAGCATGAGAAAAAGTATTACTTCTTTTCCTTAGATCAAACCCATTAATAATTCTTTCATGACCAATAATTTCTCTCAATGCCATTCTCCTTATATTTTTATAAATTTATCAACATCAACAACAAATATTGTTGCTCCACCTACCGTAATTTGCATAGGGCATTGTTGAATATATCCACCTTCATTACTGCTTAAAGGTGTTGGTGCTATTACTGTTTCTTTTCTTTTTTTACATACATCTTTAATTAAATCTAATGCTTGGTCAAGCTTTTCTTCCTCAACACCAACCATTAAAGTTGTATTACCTGCTTTTAGAAATCCCCCTGTAGTAGCTAGTTTAGTTACTCTAAAATTCTTATCTGTTAATGAATCTAACACATCTATTGCATCTTCATCTTGTACTATAGCAATAACTAATTTCATTTACTATCCACCTCTAATTCATATTATTCTTGATATTATTTTACCATAAATATGTACTTATATTATATAAATAAATATTTCTATTTTTTATTTCTTAAAACGCTAATTTTAATGTTATATATAGTTTTTAACTTTTTTATAAATTTCTTCATGAATTTCTTCTATGGTCTTTAAATTATCTCCATCATTACATTTTATTTTATCCCAATTATATCTTTCTGCTATTTCTAAAGAATTATAATAAGATTTAGCTAAATAATCTTTATTATTTTCATGAATATCTTTTTCTTTTTCACCTGTAAACTTATTATTTCTATCTTTCATTAATTTTTGACTTATTTCAGGTAACACATCTAAAAACATTACACAATCTGGAACTGGAAGTTTATATAAATTAAATTCTAAATTGTAAAGCCAATCTAAATATTTATCTTTTTCTTCTTCATCCATTTTTACTGCTTGATGTACCATATTAGAGGTTGTATATCTATCTGATATAATTATTCCTCCATTATCATAAAATTCTTTCCATTCTTTATTATATGAAGCAAATCTATCGATAGCAAAAAATGTTGAGGCTACATATGCATTTACATCTTCAGGCTTATTTCCAAATTCACCACTTAAGTACATTTTTACTGGCATACAGGCTGGACTATCATAGTTTGGATATGTTATTTTTTTTATATTATATCCTTCTTCTAATAATCTTTCATATAACTTTTTAGCTTGAGTAGCTTTTCCTGAAGCATCTGATCCACTCTCTATTATAATTAATTTACCTTTTGTCATAATTAAATTCCCCCATAATAATTAATTTCTTAATTTCTATATAAATTTCAAATTAAATTTTAATATAAATTTATAAAATCTTTCCAAAAGAAAAATAGCTATATAATTAAATATAGCTTTTAATAAATCTTAATAAAGTAAAAATCTAATTTTTATTTTTTAAATAAAATATTTTTAACTTTTTCTTTAAAGTAATGATATTTAGGATTTACAACGCTAATATTTGTAAGTTCAAATTCACAATTAGAACATATCTTTTCTCCTTTTAATATTATACCACTACCCTCTTTTTTACCACATAAAAAACATACTTTATTCTCCAAAATTATCTTTACCCCCTATAATTTCTTTTAACTTAATTATGTCCAAATACATCTTTTTTAATCTTAATAATTTATATATTTTTCTTTTAATTTCAATAAACAAATATTTTTTTTATAATTGGAAAAAATAATATCAAATAATAATTTGGAGGGTTGTATTATGAAGCAAGAAATAATTTCATTTCTTTCAACTTGTGATAAAGAACTTAATGATTTAAGTTCTTATTTATATAATAATCCTGAGGAAAGTTATTCTGAAACTAAATCTTCAAAATATATTTGTAATTTACTAAATAAACATAACTTTGAAGTTAGTGAGAATTTTTTAGATATACCTAATTCTTTTATTTGTAAAAAGGGTAATGGTTATCCTAAGATATGTTTTATAAGCGAATATGATGCTGTTAAAGACTATGGACATATAACAGGACATAATGCTTTAAGTACAATATCAGTAGGTGCTGCACTAGCATTAGGTAGTGTTGTAAATAAAATAGGTGGTTCTGTTATATTAATTGGATGCCCAGGTGAATATTTAGGTGGAACTAAAGCTGTTATGACTAGACAAGGTGTTTTTGATGATATAGATGTAGTAATGCTTGCTCATCCCGATGTAGTAACAAGTGAGAGTGGAACATCTTCATCAATAATTCCTCTAAGCGTAAAATACCAAGGAAAAAATGGATTAACTTTTTTAAATAAAAATATCTATACAGCACTAGATGCAATATTATTAAATTTCAATATATTAAATTCTCTTCAAAAAGGTTTTCCTAAAGATTTAGAAATAAATCCAATTTTATCTCAAGGTGGATATACACCCTTGCTATTGCCTGCAGAAGCAGAAGCTAAATTTTATATTAGAAGTAAAAATTATAAAACTTCTGAGTGGGCTGATAATAAACTTAGAACCATTGCTAAATATGTTTCTGAATTAACAAATTTAGCATATACTACTTCTTTATATGAACCATCAAATAAAGAATTAATAACTAATAGAACTCTCAATAGATTATTTAGTCACAATCTAAAAGAAAATTCAATAATAGACATTGGCAAACCACGTGATATATATGCAGGATTAAGTTTAGGTGATGTTAGTCATAAAGTTCCTTGTATACACCCTTATATCTGTATAACGGATGATCCTAGTATTAAATATGGAACAAAAGACTTTGCTAAATCTACTCAATCAGAATTTGCATTTAAGCAATGTAAAAATGCATCATTAGCATTAGCATTTACAGGAATGGATTTAATTCAAAATGAGAATCTTCTAACTGAAGTAAAAAATGATTTTTTTAAAAATAAAAATATATAAATAAAGGTACTCTATTTGAGTACCTTTATTTATATATTAAACATAATTATTTCTTATAAATTAAATATTAAGATTTAATCTTCTTATAAGTTTATCACTAGGATTAAAACTAAATTTGTAATAAACATTCTCTCTTTTGTATATACAACAATATTTCTTCTTATTAATCATTCCACAAGAATAATTCCCTTTATTCTTTACAATATATTCTTTTGCTATGTAATTACTTTTTCCAAGATACACGATGTCAGCTAGATTGATGCTTTCTAGATTTCTTTCATTATTATGAAAAATTTTATTGATAATAAGCTTGTTCGCTATAATCGAATACTTATATGATATTCTGCATTTCATTATCTCAAAAAATATTATACTTAAAGTTAGAAATACAATGCTCATATTATAAAATTTAACGAGCCTTATATTTTTTATACCTAATATACTTATTCCTTGATATAAATACAACATTGCTGTAATTATAAGTAATACTATCGCTATAACAGGTGCCTTCTTTCTTATGACTACCTCTTTATGCATTAATATTTTCCCCCATACGTTTAAATTAAAATAACATTATGATTATACTAAGCTTTTAAATATAAAGCTATATTGAAATAACGCTATATTTCTTTATATTCTCTATAATTCTTAGAATACTATTAATTGTAGCTTTTTAATTACATGTTTTCTATGTTTTAATACCATTTTCAAATTTTAATGGCTATATTCTCATCTTAATTTATTATAGTATATTCGTAATATCTTTATTATAATAGTATAATGATATAATAAAGATATTAGGAGGTGATTTTATTGATTCAAATTTATAAAAGTCAGAGTGAATTCGATTCAAGTTTAAAGCCTATTGATAGTATTGAAAATGGTTGTTGGATAAACATCGTAGCTCCATCTGAAGAAGAATTAATTCTGGTATCAAAGAAAACTGGAATTTCTATTGATTTTCTAAAGGCGGCATTGGATGATGAAGAAACTTCTAGAATTGATATTGAAGATGATGCCATATTAGTTATAGTCGATATACCATTTACAGAAATGGAGGAAAATTCTTTAACTTATGATACTTATCCATTAGCTATAATACATACTGATAAATTATTAGTTACTATATGTTTAAAAAACAGTAAAATCATAACTGACTTTGCTAATGCTAGAATAAAATCATTTTTTACATTTAAAAAATCAAGGTTTATATTGCAAATACTAAATAGAATATCTACTTACTATTTACTTTACTTAAGACAAATAGATAAAAAAAGTTTAATGATAGAGAAAAGATTACATAAGTCTATGAAAAATAGAGAACTTATTCAGCTTCATTCATTAGAAAAATCTCTTGTATATTTCTCAACTTCATTAAAAGCTAATGAGATAACCTTGGAAAAAATGTTAAAATTAGAAATGATGCAAAAATATGAAGAAGATAAAGATGTCTTAGAAGATGTCATTATCGAAAATAAGCAAGCTATAGAAATGACAGAAATATATAGCAATATTTTGGCGAGTACAATGGATTTCTTTGCTTCAGTTATTTCAAATAACTTAAATATAGTTATGAAAGTATTAGCATCTGTAACTATACTGATGGCAATCCCTACTATTATAAGTGGAATATTCGGTATGAATGTTATGTTACCTTTATCTGATGATAATCCCCATGCGTTTTCAATAGTTATGATGTTAACACTTGGAATATGCTTTATAGTAGCATTCATCTTATATAAAAAAGATATGTTTAATTAAGATACAGCCTATATTTATAGACATTTTTTCTTGCCTATTATATAGGTTCTTTTTTTTTGATTTTTTAGTAATTAATTAAATCGTATCTTATATTTATAGATTATATAATCTATAAATTATCCACATAAAAATATACTTTATATACATTTTGTCAATAAATTGTTGATAACTTTATTGATAACTTTATTTTTTGTGGATAAATCCTGTATTTTTAATTTTTTAGACACAAAAAAAACCTTGAATCAAATAATTCAAGGTTTTAATGGAGGCGCCACCCAGATTTGAACTGGGGATAAAGGTTTTGCAGACCTCTGCCTTACCACTTGGCTATAGCGCCATGGTGGCTCGAACTGGAATCGAACCAGTGACACGAGGATTTTCAGTCCTCTGCTCTACCGACTGAGCTATCGAGCCATTCATACCTGGCAACGTCCTAATCTCCCACACAGTCTCCCGTGCAGTACCTTCGGCGCTATGGATCTTAACTTTCCTGTTCGGAATGGGTAGGAGTGTTACTTCCATGCCATCATCACCAGATTATTTTGAAAGATTATTCTTTCAAAATTACACATAAATTGTATATAACAATTATTTATTGGTCAAGCCCTCGACCTATTAGTATCAGTCAGCTAAATATGTTGCCACACTTACACCTCTGACCTATCAACCTTGTAGTCTTCAAGGGGTCTTACTAGCTTACGCTATGGGAAATCTCATCTTGAAGGAGGCTTCACGCTTAGATGCTTTCAGCGTTTATCCCGTCCCGACTTAGCTACCCAGCTATGCTTCTGGCGAAACAACTGGTACACCATAGGTCGGTCCATCCCGGTCCTCTCGTACTAAGGACAGCTCTTCTCAAATTTCCTGCGCCCGCGACGGATAGGGACCGAACTGTCTCACGACGTTCTGAACCCAGCTCGCGTGCCGCTTTAATGGGCGAACAGCCCAACCCTTGGGACCTACTTCAGCCCCAGGATGCGACGAGCCGACATCGAGGTGCCAAACCTCCCCGTCGATGTGAACTCTTGGGGGAGATCAGCCTGTTATCCCCGAGGTAGCTTTTATCCGTTGAGCGATGGCCCTCCCACGAGGTACCACCGGATCACTAAGCCCGACTTTCGTCCCTGCTCGACTTGTAGGTCTCGCAGTCAGGCTCCCTTATGCCTTTGCACTCTACGAACGATTTCCGACCGTTCTGAGGGAACCTTTGGGCGCCTCCGTTACTTTTTAGGAGGCGACCGCCCCAGTCAAACTGCCCACCTAACAATGTCCTGTCACCAGATTCATGGCATCCAGTTAGAATTCCAGTACTATCAGGGTGGTATCCCAAGGATGACTCCATCAAAGCTGACGCTCTGATTTCCCAGTCTCCCACCTATCCTGTACAGACAATACCGAAATTCAATGCTAAGCTACAGTAAAGCTCTACGGGGTCTTTCCGTCCAATCGCGGGTAGCGAGCATCTTCACTCGCACTACAACTTCGCCGGATTTGCAG
>NZ_CP010520.1:0-192500 GCF_000827935.1 Clostridium botulinum | reverse complement strand
AATTCAAAACTTTATTATGTTAAAAATGATGGTACCAATAGAACTAAATTAACTGACCATACTGCTAATAGTTTTATTCCATTCGATGGAGAAATCTTATTTTTTAATACATCAGATAACGAAACATTATATTCATTAAACATAACAACTTTAGAAGCTAAAAGAATTTCTACTATACGTGGAGAGAGTTTAAAGTGTATAAATAATCAATTATTCTTCATAAATAATGATGACTCAAATTACTTGTATTCATTATCTGTAGACTTACCTAATTCTAAAGTTGATTCAAAATCCTATATTTCTGAATCATTAAACAATTATCATTTAACTAATGCAGGAATCTTCTATGAAAAAGCTATAAATATTAATAATATATATTATTATGAATTTTCTACAAAAAATTAAACAAAAAGACTGATGTCATTATAGCTACATCAGTCTTTTCTTTATTCTTTTAATTTTTGCCTTATTAATTACAATTGATCTTAATATACATACTTACATATTAAAACTCTATGCTTTAATATATATACATTTTTTAAACTATTGATTTATAATTCATTAACTATCTCTTTAAATTTATTTCCCCTAATCATAAAATTAGGGAACATATCAAAAGATGCACAAGCTGGCGATAATGTAATTATATCCCCTTGTTTTGCTAAATCCTGTGCTTTTTTAACTGCTTCTTCTAAAGTGCTTACTTCTGAAATGTTTATTTTTATTCCTTTGCTAGCTTCTAGATCTTTAAACACGTCTTTTATTTTTTCTTTAGTTTGACCTAATAAAATTAATTCTTTTATATATGGATATCCTTCATTTGCTAACGGTTCAAATAATAAATGCTTATCATATCCCCCTGCTATTAATATTACTTTTTTATCAAAAGCTTTAAGACCTGCCAATGTTCTAGTTGGACTTGAAGCTATTGAATCATTATAATACTTTACTCCATTTATTTCTCTAACAAGTTCACATCTATGCTCAACTCCGTTAAAGCTTTCTGCAACTTTTTTCATGTTTTCTATAGATACATCATCTTTAGTAGCTATAAATGCAGCTAAATAATTTTCTACATTATGCATTCCTTTTATAACTATATTATCTTTTTTACAAACTTCTTTACCAGATAAATATAAAATTCCATCTTTATAGTAAGCGCCTTCTTTTACTTCTCTCTTAGAACTAAATTCTCTTACTTCACCTTTTGCTTCAGCTTCAAATCCATAAGTAATTTCATTTTCACGATTTACTACTAATGTATTTGTAGAACCTTGATATAAAAATATATTTTTCTTAGCATCAATATATTCTTGCATATCTTTATGCATATCTAAATGGTTTGGAGCTAAATTAGTACATACCGCTATATCCATCGGTAGATTCATAGTCATTAATTGAAAACTTGATAATTCAAGTACAACTCTATCTTCTGCCTTTATTTCTTCAATTTGAGCAAATAGAGGAGTCCCTATATTACCTCCAACCCAAGTTTTATATCCTTCTTCTTGTAGTATTTTAGATATTATAGTAGTTGTAGTGGTTTTTCCATCGCTTCCTGTTATCCCATATATCTTAGCTTTACAATATCTTACGAACTCTTCCATTTCAGAAGTTACATATGCACCTTCTTTTTTTACCTTAACTAAACATTCACTATCGATTCTCATAGATGGTGTTTTAAAAACAACATCAAATCCAGTAAGTTTATCTAAATAATTGTCTCCAAGTTCTAGATTTACACCTTTGTTTTTGAAATCAGAAGATACTTCACCTAATTCTTCTTCTGTTTTTTTATCAAATGCTGTTACTTCTGCACCTAATTTAATCAAAAAATTGATAAGAGGAATATTGCTTACTCCTATTCCTACAACCCCAACTCTTTTTTTGTATATAAATTCTTTAAATTTTTTAAAATCCTCTTTCATGTTTTGCCTCCAAATAAATATGGTTATAACTTATACTATTTATATATTATTAAAATTCCCCATATGTTATAAATTATAACATTATTTTCCCTACATTTTATCACATGTATAAAAAGTCATTTTAAACTAAGAACTACCCTAGCTTAAAATGACCTATAACATTTATTATTTTATAAGGAAATTCAAACTAAAAATCTAAACTTTTTTCTATATAAGCTTCTAATTCAGATATTTTAATTCTCTCTTGTTCCATAGTATCTCTATTTCTAATAGTAACACATTGATCTTCTAATGTATCAAAATCTACTGTTATGCAATATGGAGTTCCTATTTCATCTTGTCTTCTATATCTCTTTCCTATACTTCCTGTTTCATCAAAATCAATATTAAATTTCTTGCTTAAGTTTGAATATACTTCTAAAGCATTTTCTGAAAGCTTTTTAGAAAGAGGTAATATAGCTGCTTTAAATGGAGCTAGTGCTGGATGTAAATGTAATACAGTTCTAGAATCTCCTCCATCTAACTCTTCTTCATCATAAGCTTCAATTAAAAATGCTAAAGTAACTCTATCTGCACCTAATGATGGTTCTATAACATAAGGTATATATTTTTCATTATTAGTTTGGTCTAGATAATTTAAATCTTGACCTGAATGTTCTTGATGCTTTCTTAAGTCATAATCTGTTCTATCAGCTATACCCCAAAGTTCACCCCAACCAAATGGGAATAAATATTCTATATCAGATGTTGCATTAGAATAGAAAGATAATTCTTCTTCGCCATGATCTCTCATTCTTAAATTTTCAGTTTTAACATTTAAATTAAGTAAAAAGTTCCAGCAATAATCCTTCCAGTATTTATGCCATTCTAAATCTGTTCCTGGCTTGCAGAAGAATTCTAATTCCATTTGTTCAAATTCTCTTGTTCTAAAAGTGAAGTTTCCTGGAGTAATTTCATTTCTAAATGATTTACCTATTTGAGCTATTCCAAATGGTACTTTTTTTCTAGAACTTCTTTGAACAGCCTTAAAGTTTACAAATATACCTTGAGCTGTTTCTGGTCTTAAATAAATTTCTGATTTAGCATCTTCTGTAACACCTTGGAATGTTTTAAACATAAGATTGAACTTTCTTATATCAGTATAGTTCATCTTTCCGCATTTAGGGCAAACTATATTATTACTTTCAATGTATTCTTTTAATTGTTCATTAGTCCAACCATCAGCTGATGCTACTTCTGCACCATTTTCAGTCATATGATCTTCAACTATCTTATCAGCTCTAAATCTAGCTTTACATTCTTTACAATCCATTAATGGATCTGAGAATCCACCAACATGACCTGAAGCTACCCAAACATCACTGTTCATTAATATAGCTGAATCAAGACCTACATTATAAGGGCTTTCTTGTACAAACTTCTTCCACCAAGCTTTTTTAACGTTATTCTTAAATTCTACTCCTAAAGGACCGTAATCCCATGAGTTCGCTAATCCACCATATATATCTGATCCTGGGAATACAAAACCTCTATTTTTACAAAGAGCTACAATCTTATCCATTGTCTTTTCTACTGCCATTCTTTCTTACCTCCAATTTATTTTCATAAAATAAAAAAAGCCCTATAACCACAAAGGGACGAAATATTAATTCCGCGGTTCCACCCTTCTTGGCTTAAGCCCAACTTTATTCTTATTACACTCAAAAGCTCCATTCATTTCAATATTATAATGATTTCCACCAAACATCATCTCTCTAAAAAAAACATTGAAACTACTAATCTTTTTCATTGTGTATATTAAATTATATATTAATTTTATCAAAAGGCTTTTAGATGTCAAGTAAAAATAATTATATTATTAAAATCATAAAACAAGAGTTATTCTAATTTTAGTTAAAAAAATTAGAATAACTCTTTTTATATAAAAGCCTATAATATAAACTTTCTAATTTTATCTGGTCTTTCTATTACACAATTACAACTGTTGAATTAACATTAGTAGATCCTGTTGGTACAGTTATCACTGGTGAAATTTCTGGATTCATTTTTAATCCAGTAGTTGAAGTTTCAAATTCTACTGTATATTTACCATCACATAGAGCTTCAAATTTATATGATTGAGTTCCACTTGCTGGTATTGTATATTTTTGATAATCAATTACATTACCATTTTCATCATATAATTCAATAGTAACATCTGCTGCAATAGTAGCACTATTAGTAATAGTTCCACTAATTACACTTTGTACAGGACAAATTGTAGTTGCTTTTTTAGCTAATAAAAATAATGTCACACTTTTAAATATTGTTCTAGCATTCAACGCTTTAGCAAAAACATTTTCTATACAAGTTTCAACACAAAATTCATCTTCTTCAACATCAGTCTTAGGATCTAATACAATTGAAGTACAAAATGGGAATTTAAAATTTATTGAATGAAGAGATTGCTCACAAGTATCAGCTGTATACACAACTGTTTGACATATGCTTCCATCAATCATTAATTTACGTCCTGTTAAAATTCCACCTTCAACATTAGCTCCATCAGAAATCGCTGTTTTTATAACTCTGGTTGAATCTATTAATACCTTTACATAAACTCTCTCAATATCCTCAATATTAGGATAACACTCAGGTAAAGGTAAAATTTCCGGAATTGTTATTTGAGTCCAAGCTGCTTTATTTGTTTGATTATAGTCTTTAGGATCGCAAAGTCCTATCACTTTATAATTATTACCTTTGGTACATTTACAATACATAATTTACTCCTCCCGATCAATTTATATAGAACATGATTCTATCGGCTCAACTTTTATAAATAAAGTTGTATTTTTAAATATTTGTCTTTCATTAAGTGGACACGCGTATATATCTTCTATACAAGCTTTTATTTTATATTTATCTGTAAAATTAGTATCTTTACCATCTAAAACTATATATGCTGATATCGGCATATCATAATGAGCTGAGTGGACAGATCCACATTCAGATGTTGAAATATAAGTTATTCTTTGTCTCAATAATGCATGAACTAACAACTTATAACCAGTAAGAGTATTTCCTTCATAATTGGCTACTGCTGTAGCAGGTGTTGCTATTACTTTTTGACACATAATTTCAACACGTGAATTTACTGAAAGTATTTGATAAATATCTGGTTTTTCTTGTGGTATTGTTAAAAGTTCTGGTATTGATAATTCTGTCCATTCTTTACTTTCATCTTCTAATAATTGAATAACTTTTTCTGAATCACAAATGCCTTTTATATCAGGATTATCTGTAAAGCACTGTTGTTTAGTGCAATTTTCAATACCTACATTTGTAGTACATTCTAGTCCTGAACTATCAAGCAAACTCTTATTACAAGTAGTAACTATAGGTGTTGCTTTTATTAATAGATCAATAGATAGATCAACAGTCCTATCACATACTTTTTTTACTTTTATTTCTTCTAAACAATAATTTATTAAATAGTCATAATCTACACATGCAGATGCTGGAAGTACTATAAAGGTTGAAAATGGAATTTGTCCATGAAAACTATGAACTCTTTGTTCTTTAGTTAAAGACACATAAGATATAGATAAACAAATTAATCCTTCCACTACCAATTTCTTACCAGTACTATTTTTACCTTCATTATTAATTACTGATCCATTTGGACCTTTTGGAGTAATTATTGTTTTCTTTTTTAAAATTTCTACTGTAGCACTTATTTTATCAATTTCTTCAATTGAAGGTTTTTCTTCTGGTACTACCACTGTTCCTACTGTACAAATATCTGTCCAATAATCTGTATTCATTTCAAATTCATCGGGTTCGCAAATTCCTGAAAATTCTATACTCTCTTCATTAATACAATCATTGCAATGTTGTAAAACTTCATCTGAACAATTACAAGTGCATGCTGATTGCTTATTACATCCTTGATTACATTTCATTTTTTTCTCTCCTTTTCGTCAATAGAATAACTTTATTCAAAAAAAACATCATCAATCAACCAAATTCCTGCTGGTAATGTATTATTTACTGCTGGCTCTGCAACAAATAATATAGTAGCTTGAGATTGACCAGGATTTACAACTCCCCCTGAACAGCTACATCCATCACTACTTGAACATTGAGGAGAAATCTTATATGATTCAAAATCATAAACAGTTAAAACTGGAGTTGTAGTAACTGTATCCATAGATATTTGTTCATTAGTTCCTCGTTGAATTACCATTTGAAATGCCGGTTTAACAGCAGTATTATTACAGATAGCACCACCACTAGTATTATTCGCTATCAAAGGCCAATTGCTATTAAGCATAGGTTGAATTAAAGTTGATACATCACCCCAATAAACATAAGCTGCCACAGCAATATTGTAATTATCTCTATTAAGAGGAGTATTTCCTCTATAATTATAATCAAATAAAGCAGCCCAAAAACTTAATTCATAATTACAAGTTGGATCTATATTAACTACTTGCATTAAATATGCTGGTTTAAAAATTTTATTTACAGTATCATATTGAGGTTGTAAATATACAGAATATTTTCCTGTATGGGCTATATTAAAATACGCTTTAGTGTCTACTGCTTTAGGAACTTCTGGAATAGTTGGAGTTTGCAACTGTATTGCTGTAATAGTTGTTCCTATCGTTGTAGGGTCAGTCCTAGTTACTCCATAATTAGTCCATAAACATCCTTGTAATGGCCAACACTCAAAACTCGGATCACATACGTGATTGCATTTTACACAACATTTTGCATCTGAACCTGGATTTCCTTGAGCTCCAGTCGTTCCTTGTGGCCCTGTTAAATCACCTGATGTTTTATACGCACAATCACAGGGTCCTTTAATCATTAAATGTTTTCCATCATCACTCCACTTAACATCAACATTACAGCAAGAATTAGTATTGCAACCACACGAATTAGTGTTGCAACCACATGAATTACATGTGCAACAATTATTATTAGGCATAAATCCACCCCACATTCCATAAGGATACATTGACATGCAACCAGGTAAAGCTGGATCTCCTTTTTCACCTTTTGGACCTGGAGGACCCGGGTCTCCTTTAGGTCCTTGTGGTCCTGGATATCCTTGTGGTCCAATACATCCAGGATCTCCTTTTGTTCCTTGCGGTCCTGGATATCCTTGCGGTCCTATACAACCTTGATCTCCTTTAGGTCCTTGTGGACCAGAATATCCTTGCGGTCCTGTACATCCTGGATCTCCTTTTGTTCCTTGTTGGCCAGCTACTGGTATCACGTAATTATTTGAAGGCGTATAATATTGTAAATTTCCTGATATACTTGTATTCAATTTCTCTGTCCCATTTAATTCTCTATTATAACTTGGATAAACAGACAAATTTATCACCTCCCCTATTAAAATACGTAGTTTATGTGTTTTTGACACAGTATGACAACAAATTGTTTTAAGTCCCTTTTATGCACATAAGTCATATTATAAATTGAATAAATATTAATAGGCGGTGAAATGTATGAAAAATGCTGACTGTTATGATATTGAATCTATCTGCAAAGATTTTAATTTTGTAGATAAAATTCCTTTATCATTATGCGATGCAAGTAAAAATATAATAGATTTTTCTTCAAAAATATTTATAATTGAAAAAAAGGTTATAGACACTTGCAATATTGAAAAGCTTATATTAAAGGGATATAAGTTAATTAATATAGAATATTCAGCTGATAATTGTACTGGAAAAATTTTGTGTAGAAAATTTGTAATTCCTTTTTTTGAATCAATCGCTATTCCATCTTGTAGTAAAATCATTGATGTAGATGCAAATATAGTTTATTGTGATATAAAACAATGCACAATTTCCAACATTTGGTTATTCAATATAATATCTATATGTCTAACTATATATAAACAAAAATCTGATCATGTTATTCATTGTAAAAATACACATAACGATTGTTTTAATGATTGGAATTTTAAAAATGATTGCTATCCTCCTAGCAAAACTTGTTGTTGTAATGATAATATTTTTATAAACAAAGAAGATTGTTGTTATCCTGAACAAAATTGTAAGGGGAAAATTTACAATGAAGAAGATAAATATTATCCAAATGAAATGTGCTCCAAAATGAAGTTTATAAAAAAGGACTGTTATTATCCTAAACAAGTTTATAAAGAAAAAACTTGTAGTATTGATATGGATGAAATTTGTGAAAATAATCGTAAGAGATTCTAGCCTTTATAAAATTAAAATAAATAATCTGTTTTCTTTTTAGCTTGCACTTAATAATTAAGTGCAAGCTATTGTAAATTTAATAAAAAAGAGTTTTATAAAAATAGACTTTATCTACTTTTATAAAACTCCTATTAAAAAACTATACATTTTTTCTTTTACATAATTCTTGTTAAATCCATACTATTTTTAGATAAAAAAAATGGCTCCGCGAAGAGGACTCGAACCTCCAACCTATCGGTTAACAGCCGAGTGCTCCACCATTGAGCTATCGCGGAACGTCATTACTTTTATTATTATATCAGATTATTATAATATTGCAACCCCTTTTTAAAACTTTTTTTATAATTTATATCTTAACAGATGTTTTTTACGCCTAATGATCTAACCTTAAAAAAAGTGCAATGTATTATTTAAATTTAAACCTAGAATCTAAAAACATATTAGTTATTATCTAACCCCAAATAAATATTATTAGTTTCTTTTTATATTATAAAAAGAGTTTTATAAAAATAGACTTTATCTACTTTTATAAAACTCCTATTAAAAACTATATGCTTTATTATCTAAAAATAGTCTTACTAAATCCATACTATTTTTAGATAAAAAAAATGGCTCCGCGAAGAGGACTCGAACCTCCAACCTATCGGTTAACAGCCGAGTGCTCCACCATTGAGCTATCGCGGAACGTCATTACTTTTATTATTATATCAGATTATTATAATATTGCAACCCCTTTTTAAAACTTTTTTATAATTTATATCTTAACAGATATTTTTTACGCCTAATCACCTAACCTTTAAAACAAAGTGCAAATGTATTATTTAAATTTAAACCTAGAATCTAGACACATATTAGTTATTATCTAACCCCAAATAAATATTATTAGTTTCTTTTTATAATATAAAAAGAGTTTTATAAAAATAGACTTTATCTACTTTTATAAAACTCCTATTAAAAACTATATGTTTTATTATCTTAATATAATCTTATTAAATCCATACTATTTTTAGATAAAAAAATGGCTCCGCGAAGAGGACTCGAACCTCCAACCTATCGGTTAACAGCCGAGTGCTCCACCATTGAGCTATCGCGGAACGTCATTACCTAATCTATTATAACAGATTTTTTATAAATCGCAACCCCTTTTTATATTTTTTATTAATTAATCTAAATTCCAATATGATGTTAATATATCAATAGATAAAATAACATGAGAATTTTGCTTTTTCATATAAATCGATTAAAAACGATCCCTTAATTAATAATCTTTTATAAAACAAAAGCCCCATAATATTATAATATGGGGGCTTTTGATAAAATCAAATTACTTAATATTATTTTTGTGGTCTCATAGTTGGGAATAATAGAACATCTCTTATAGATGTTGAATCTGTTAAGAACATTATAAGTCTATCTATACCTATTCCTAAACCGCCTGTTGGTGGCATACCAGTTTCTAATGCGCTCATAAATTGTTCATCCATCATGTAAGCTTCATCATCACCAAGTTCTCTATCCTTTTCTTGTTGTTCAAATCTTTGTCTTTGAACTATAGGATCGTTTAATTCTGAATAAGCATTACAAATTTCTCTACCAAATACAAAACCTTCAAATCTTTCAGTTAGTTCTGGATTTCCTCTCTTCTTTTTAGTAAGAGGTGACACTTCTACTGGATAATCCGTAACAAAAGTAGGTTGAATCATATTTGCTTCACCAAATTCTTCATATAATGAATTTAATACTTCACCCTTTGTAATAGTATTTAAAGGTTTAGCAAATTCTAAATGTTTTTCTTTAGCTATTGCTTGTGCTTCTTCATTAGTTTTTACTTCATTAAAATCTACGCCTGCATATTCTTTAACAACATCAACCATAGTTATTCTTCTCCATGGTGGAGTAAAGTCTATTTCTGTTCCTTCATACATAACTTTAGTTGTACCATTGACTTTTTCACATACGTATGCAACCATATTTTCTGTAATTTCCATCATATCATTATAATCTGAATAAGCTTCATATAATTCAATAACAGTAAATTCCGGATTATGTCTTACTGACATGCCTTCATTTCTGAAGTTTCTTCCTATTTCATATACTTTTTCAAAACCAGCTACAATTAATCTTTTAAGATATAATTCAGTTGCTATTCTTAAATACATATCCATATCTAAAGTATTATGATGAGTTATAAATGGTTTAGCTGCTGCGCCTCCTGCAATTGGTGAAAGTATAGGAGTTTCAACTTCTAAGAATCCTCTATTATCTAAGAATTCTCTTATTCCTGAAATAATTTTACTTCTTTTTATAAAAGTTTCTTTTACTTCTGGATTAGTTATTATATCAACTTCTCTTTGTCTATATCTTAAATCTGGGTCTTTTAATCCATGCCATTTTTCTGGTAATGGTTTTAAAGACTTACATATCAATTCAAAGTTAGATACTTTAATAGATACTTCTCCTGTTTTTGTAGTAAATACTTCTCCTGTTGCTACAACCCAATCTCCTAGATCATAAGTTTTATATGATTTTAAACTTTCTTCTCCTACAAGATCAATCTTTATAAATAATTGGATTTTTCCATCTCTATCATGAATATCTGAAAAGACAACTTTTCCTTGTCCTCTCTTTGACATTATTCTTCCTGCAACTGTTACATTTTTTCCTTCTAATTCTTCGTAATTAGATTTAACTTCTTCCGATGTATGAGTTCTTTCTACTTTATAAACATCAAAAGGATCCTTACCAGCTTCTTGTAAATCTGCTAATTTAGCTCTTCTTAATGCTTCTTGTTCATTATACTGAGATTCTAATTCACTTATATTCATTTCCTCAGTTGACATATTATCCCTCCGTTAATCGCTTCTTAATTTATTATGTTCCCCTTTTAGCCTCTTTGTATATCTAAAATTTCGAACTTGCTTATTCCATCTGGAACTACAACATCTACTATATCACCAATTTTCTTTCCTACTAAAGCTTTTCCAACTGGTGATTCATTTGATATTTTAAAACTCATAGGATCTGCTTCTGCCGAACCTACTATTGAATATTCAACTTCTTCATCAAAATCATAGTCTTTAACTTTAACTTTTGATCCAACTGAAACTATATCTTTTGGAATTTCTGATTCATCAACTACAACTGCATTTTTAAGCTTGTTTTCTAATTGTAGTATTTTTCCTTCTGTAAATGCTTGATCGTTTTTAGCTTCATCATATTCTGAATTTTCGCTTAAATCCCCATAGCCTAAAGCAACTTTTATCTTTTCAGTTATTTCTTTTCTCTTTACAGTCTTTAAATATTCTAATTCACCTTCTAATTTCTTAACACCTTCGTAAGTCATTACATATTGTTTTGGTTCACTCATATTTTACTCCCCTTCAATCACCTTAAATTTTTTTATATTTAAGTGCCTATTTCAGGCATTATACTCAAAATCATTAACTAATTATAAATCAGGGTATCATATATGTCAACAAACCTACTGATTGCCTAATATGATTTCATCATCATTATACAGTATTGATTCAAGTGTAATATCATTACTTTTTAATATTTCATGAATACTTCTCTTTTTTTGTTTTCTAATTATAGAAGCTATTAGTTGTGGTGGCATTTCTTTTAATGATATATCCCAAGGTACCTTGTATAGTATACTATTTATAAATATACCTCTATTTGAATTATTAGGAAAATCTTTTATATACCACACATTATTACAAATATATTCTTTATTTTTAGATGTAACAACAAAATCTATATTGGGTAAATCACATTCTTGTAATATTACTTCTATAGATAATCCGTATTCACTCATAATAGTTTCTCTAATTTTTTCTATTTTATTAATACTATTATTCAGCAAAATAACATTTCTGCTTTCTTTAGCTAATTCTTTAAGTATACTTACTAATAGTTTTTCATCATCAATATCTACTAATATATTTGAATTTTTAATAGATTTATTAAGATTCATTAAAACGAACCTTATGCTTTGCACTATACTATATGAAATAAACTGCATTTGAAATTCACTTGTATAATTTAAATTATACAAGCTTTTTCCATTCAAACTTAATTCATTGTATTTTCCATTATATTTAGTTAATATCCTTGATAAGTTTTTTTCGTAAGCAATATCATTTAAATTAGATGGAATTTCTATTCTTTTTATAAGAATATCCAATTCATCTATTTTTATATCTTTTAATTTTTTAGTTTTAAATATGTCAATTATTTTAGTAAAGAAATTATATTTATTATATATCCGTTTTTTATCTAAATATACATATAAAATAGTATCCACAAATAAAATTCTCCATAGTATTAATATCAATACTATACTATTCTAATAACTTTACAATAATTCTCATTTATAAAGTATTTTTATATTGTTCTAAAATACTTATAACTTCATTACTATCATTAAGAATATTTATTTGATTCTTAATTTCTGTAGATCTTGGAATCCCTTTTATATACCAAGAAGCATGTTTTCTCATTTCTCTTATAGCTTTATATTCTCCATCATTTTTAATAGCTAGTTCATAATGTCTTATGCACATATTAATTTTATCTTGATAAGAAATTTCTTCAACTATTTTTCCATTTAATGCATCTTGAATTTGTTTAAATATCCATGGATTTCCCATGCTACCTCTTGCTATAAGTATACCATCGCAATTTGTTAATTCTTTCATTTTTATTGCATCTTCTGGCGAGAATACATCTCCATTTCCTAAAACAGGAATAGAAACTGCCTCTTTGACCTTTTTTATTATCTCCCAATCTGAGTGACCTTCATACATTTGTTTTCTAGTTCTTCCATGAACAGCTATTGCATCTGCTCCAGCTTCTTCCAATGCTTTTCCAAATTCTACAGCATTTATATGTTCATCATCATATCCTTTTCTAAATTTTACCGTTACAGGTTTTTTAGAAACTTTTTTTATTGCTTTTACAATATCATGAGCTAAATCAGGTTCTAGCATAAGTGCTGATCCTTCTTTATTCTTTACTATCTTAGGCGCTGGACACCCCATATTTATATCTATAATGCACACATCTTCTCTGGGATTTAAATATTTTTCACATATTTCTGCCATTATTTCAGGTTCTCGTCCAAATATTTGTACCGCTACTGGAGCCTCTTTATCTGATACTCTAAGTAGAGTTTGTGTATTCTCACTTCCATAATATAATGCCTTTGCACTAACCATTTCAGTGCAAACTAGTCCACAACCCATTTCCTTACAAAGTCCTCTAAATGATAAATCTGTAACGCCTGCCATAGGTGCTAAAAAAACATTATTATCAAAACTCAGATTGCCTATCTTCATTTGTTTTACTCCCTATTCTTTTTGTATAATATTTTTAATCCCTCTAATGTTAAATCTGAATCTACTTTATCTATTGCATCTGTTTCATTCGCTATTAAATTAGCCAAACCTCCTGTTGCTATAACATAAGGTTCGATTCCATCGTTCATTTCTTCTTTCATTTTCTTTACAATATATTCAACTTGACCTATGTATCCAAACAATACACCAGATTGTATGCTCGAAACTGTATTTTTGCAAATTACTTTTCTAGGTACTTCTAATTCTACTCTTGGTAGTTTAGCTGCTTTTTCAAATAGTGCATCTGCAGAAATTCTAAGTCCGGGGCATATACAACCCCCTAAATAATCTCCATTTTCAGTCACAGAACAAAAAGTTGTTGCTGTACCAAAATCTATTATAATTACTGGTCTTTTGTAAATTTCAAAAGCAGCAACTGCATTAACTATTCTGTCTGCACCTACTTCTTTAGGATTATCATACTTAATATTTATACCTGTTTTTATTCCAGGACCAACTATTATAGGCTCTTGACCAAAGCATCTTCTTAACATATTTTCTAAAGAATGCATTATATTGGGAACAACTGACGAAACAATAATCCCCTTAACATCTTCCGGGTTAAGATTATTTAAATTTAATAATTGCATTATTTGTATACTATACTCATCTGATGTCTTATTTCCTTCAGTTGAAATACGCCAACTTGCTATGTATTTTTTATCTTTATATACGCCTAAAACTATGTTAGTATTCCCTGCATCTACAAGTAGAATCATTAATAGCACCACCTTAATAATATTAAAAGCAGCCCTAAAGCTGCCTTAATTTAGTAATTTACTTTAAAATAACAATTTAATTTTAACAATTCACATTAATTTGTCAAGGGTTTCATATAAATTAAAATAGTCCAACTATTTCTCCATCTTTAAGTACATCCATCTTATTTGCAGCTGGAACTTTTGGTAATCCCGGCATAGTCATTATATTGCCTGTTTGAACTACTATAAATCCTGCTCCATTAGACACTCTAATTTCTTGAACATTAATATTAAACCCACTTGGTTTAGCTAATAAATTCGGATTATCTGATAATGAATATTGAGTTTTCGCCATACATATAGGTAATTTATCTAAATTAAATTTAACTAATTCACCAATCTGTTTTTTTGCTTCATTACTATATACAACTCCATCAGCTCCATAGATTTCCTTTGCTATAGTTAATATCTTTTCTTCTATAGTGTTATCAGCCTTATAAAGAGTTTTAAAACTAGATTTATCTTTTTCTATAACATCTAATACAGCTTCACCTAATTCGATTCCGCCATCTCCACCTTTTGCCCATACATCAGAAAGAGCTACTTTTACACCTAATTTTTCACAAAATTCTTTTATAAATTCAACTTCTTCATCACTATCACTAACAAATTTATTTATAGCTACTACTGGTTCTACATTGAATTTTTTAATATTTTCTATTTGTTTTTCTAAATTAGCTATTCCTAATCTTAAAGCTTCAACATTTGGAATATTTAAATCAGCTTTAGCAACTCCACCGTGATGCTTCAACGCTCTAATTGTAGCAACTATAACTACACAGCAAGGCTTTAAGTTTCCATATCTACATTTTATATCAAAAAACTTTTCAGCGCCTAAATCAGCACCAAAACCTGCTTCAGTAACTACAATATCCCCTAATTTAAGTGATAACTTAGTAGCCATTATAGAATTACATCCATGTGCTATATTTGCAAAAGGTCCTCCATGTATTAATGCTGGAGTGTTTTCTAATGTTTGAACCAAATTAGGTTTAATCGCATCTTTCATTAATAATGCCATAGCCCCCTGAATTTCTAACTGTTTTGCATATACAGGATTTCCATCTAAATCATACGCTATTAGTATATCTCCCATTCTATGCTTTAAATCTTCTAAATCACTAGCTAAACAAAGTATAGCCATTATTTCTGAAGCAACAGTTATTGTAAAACCATCTTCTCTTACGAAACCATTGATTTTTCCACCCATACCAACAATGATTTTTCTTAAAGCTCTATCATTCATATCCATAACTCTTTTGAATATTATTCTTCTTGAGTCTATTCTCAAATTATTACCTTGATGTATATGATTATCTATCGCTGCTGATAATAAATTATTAGCAGATGTAATAGCGTGCATATCACCTGTAAAATGAAGGTTAATATCTTCCATAGGAACTACTTGTGCATATCCACCACCAGCAGCACCTCCCTTTATACCAAATACTGGCCCTAATGAGGGTTCTCTTAATGCTATAACAGTGTTTTTACCCATCTTATTAAGAGCATCTCCTAAACCTACTGTAACAGTCGATTTCCCTTCTCCTGCTGGAGTTGGATTTATAGCTGTTACTAATACTAACTTTCCATCTCTATTGTTTTTAACTTTATTATATACATCTAAAGAAATCTTACATTTATATTTACCATAGTACTCAATATCCTCTTCATCTAAGCCTAACTTCTCTGCAATATTTCTAATATGTAACATTTCTGCTTCTTGTGCAATTTCTATATCAGTCTTCATCAAAAACCCTCCAATACTTTATTATATTATTTTTTACTTTACTATTAATTGTATTATAGCATTTTCTTGTAAAAGTCAAAAGATTATTTCGAATATTTAACACTTTATCAATTTCATCATTCGTATATGACTGAAATTTTATAAAATTATAATTTTATATAGTTTGTCTTTATAATAAAAAAGAGATTTTTAAAAGAATATCTTTTAAAAATCTCTTTACTTTAATTATTTGCAAAAATTTCTTCAAACTCTTTACCTTCAATCTTCTCTTTTTCAAGTAAGGCTTGAGCTACTGCATGTAACTTATTTAAGTTTCCATTTAGTAATTTTTCTGCTTTAGTGTATGCTTCATCTATAAAATCTTTTATTTCATGATCTATTTTAGAACTAATATCTTCGCTAAAGTTTCTGCCTTTTCCTAAGTTTCTACCTAAGAAAACTTCACTATCATCAGAACCATAAGATATAGTACCAATCTTATCACTCATACCATATTCCATAACCATACTTCTCGCAATAGCACTTGCTCTATCTATATCATTCTTTGCACCAGTACTTATATCTCCAAGTATTAAGTGCTCTGCAACCCTTCCACCAAGTAAACCTATCATATCATTTTTAAGCTTAGATTTTGAAGTATAAGCTCTATCTTCATTAGGAAGTTGCATTGTATATCCTCCAGCTCTTCCTCTTGGAATTATGCTGATTTCATGTACTTTGTCTGAATTAGGAAGTAACTTCATAACAACAGCATGCCCTGCTTCATGATAAGCAGTTAACTTTTTATCATGATCTGTTATAACTCTACTCTTCTTTTCTGGACCTGCTATAACTCTCGTTATAGCTTCTTCCATATCTTGCATTGATATTCTCTTTTTATCTCTTCTTACTGCAAGAAGAGCTGCTTCATTCGCTAAATTTTCTAAATCTGCGCCTGAGAATCCAGGAGTTCTTTTAGCTAATACATTTAATTCAACACTTTCTTCAAGTGGTTTTTTTCTTGTATGAACTTTAAGAATTTCTTCCCTTCCTTTTACATCAGGTATTCCTACAAGAACTTGCCTATCAAATCTACCTGGTCTCAATAGTGCTGGATCTAAGATGTCTGGTCTGTTAGTTGCAGCTATCATTATTATTCCCTCATTAGCTCCAAACCCATCCATTTCAACTAAAAGCTGATTTAAAGTTTGCTCTCTTTCGTCATGACCACCACCTAAACCAGCGCCTCTTTGTCTTCCTACTGCATCAATTTCATCTATAAATATTAAACAAGGAGCATTTTTCTTAGCATCCTCAAATAAACTTCTAACCCTTGATGCACCAACACCAACAAACATTTCAACGAAATCAGATCCTGATATACTAAAGAAAGGTACTCCAGCTTCACCAGATATAGCTTTGGCTAGTAAAGTTTTTCCTGTTCCTGGAGGTCCAACTAATAGTACACCTTTTGGTATTCTAGCACCTATTTCAATATATTTTGATGGTGTCTTTAAGAAATCAACGATTTCTTCCAACTCTGCTTTTTCTTCATCAGCTCCAGCAACATCTTTGAAAGTGACTTTCTGAGAATCAGGCATTGCCATTTTAGCTTTACTTTTGCCAAAATTCATTACACCTCTTCCACCGCCACCGCCTTGGGACTGTTGAGTAAATACAAATAAAAATACTAAGAAAATAACAACTAATAAAACACTTGGTATTAATGTTGTAAGCCACATTCCACTATTAGATGGTTGTTCAAAGCTTATTCTTACATCTGATTTAGGGCTTTCTTTAATTAAAGAAGTTATTAAATCATCTGGAACTACTGTAACAAAACTTTTATCATCCTTAGTCTTTCCTTCAACGGTCATTTTGTCTTGTTTTATAGTAATACTTTCAATTTGGTCTTGATTCCATTTTTGTTGGAATGAACTATATATTATACTATCTGAGCCTTTTCCTGTTTCCCACATAGCAACCGATGCTAAAATAAGCATAATCGAAACTACTGTCCACAAAGCTGCACTTGAATATTTTTTCATTCAAGGCCCCCCTTTCTTATACATGATTTTAATTTTACCATAGCACTATTTCAATTACAATAAATTGTAAATTCTATTTTTCATATACTTCTGGTTTTAATACTCCTATAAATGGTAAATTTCTATATTTTTCTGCATAATCAATTCCATACCCAACTATAAATGCATCAGGTACTTCAAAACCTATGTATTTTGCGTAAACTTCAGCTTTTCTTCTTGCAGATTTATTTAATAAAGACACTATTTCTATAGTATTAGCTTTTCTTGCTTTTAAATACTTTAATAAATAACTAAGAGTAACTCCACTATCAACAATATCTTCTACCAATAAAATATCCTTTCCTTCAATACTGTAATCTAAATCTTTTAATATTCTTACTACTCCAGATGTTTCAGTAGAATTTCCATAACTTGATACAGCCATAAAATCTATTTCACATGGTATAGATATATTTTTTATTAGTTCCGCTGCAAACAATACAGATCCTTTAAGTATTCCTACTACAACTAATTCTCTTCCTTTATAATCTACACTTATCTTTTCTGCTATCTCCTTTATTTTTTTGTTCAAAGTTTCTTCATCAAATAATATCTCTTGTATATCTTCTCTCATAACTTCTATTCCTTTCTTTCAGCCACTATTTTTAATATATTTTTACTATTATTAGTTACCTTAAAATTATCTGATATTTGTAATCCTAAAATCCAGGCTATATCATTATCAAAACAAATCACTGGTATTAAATCTCTCTCTTCCTTAGGAACTTTCATATTTATAAATATATCTTTTAATTTCTTTTGACCTTTCATCCCTAAAGGTGTAATTTTATCTCCATTTTTTCTTGTTCTAAATAAAATATTTTCATTTATCTTATCTAAATCAAAATATTTTACTAACTTATTTTCTTTTAAATCAATTAAGTTAGTAGATTTATTCTTTAAAACACTTATTTCAAATTCATAATTATTAAATTGTATCCTATCTTCGCCTATACTTTTCTTATTTAAAAGAAATTCTGTTTTATCAACTTTAATATCTTCTTTCATCTTACTACTTATTTTTATATCACCATATATATTTTCTACATATATATTCTTCGGTAAATTTATACCTTTGCCTGTTTCTTTTTTAGATAATTCTAAAATATCATATATATGCTTCATTTCAAAATCATAATGTGATTTAGAATATTCAATAAGAGCAGTCCTTATAATTCGAGTTACTATAGCCTGATCTTCTTTAAATAATTCCTTCTTTAGAATATAAAATTTACTATCAGTATTCTTTTTACAATATTCATTATAAGCTTTAATACATAATCTCTCAATAAAAGCATTATCTTTTTGTATTAATAATGACATTCTATTTAAAGTTTTAACTATATCCTCATTAAAATTATTCTGAATGTATGGAATTATATCTAATCTTATTTTATTTCTATTATAAATTTTTTCAAAATTAGTCTTATCTATTCTAGGATTTAAGTTTTTTTCTTTGATATATTTCTCAACTTCTTTTCTAGTAAGACATAATATAGGTCTAATAATTTTATCTTCTCTACAAACTTTTATTCCACCTAATCCCTCAAGTCCAGTACCTCTCATCAACCTAAAAATTATAGTTTCTGCTTGATCATTAGCATTATGAGCAGTTGCTATTTTATTAAATCCGTCCTTTTTCAATATTTCATCAAAAAAACCATATCTCACATTTCTTCCAGCTAGCTCAGAAGATAATTTATGTTCTTTTGAATACTTATTTATATCAACTCTTTTCACATAATAAGGAATATTCATTTCCTTACATGTAGAAATCACAAATTCCTCATCTTTAAAAGCATCTTCACCCCTTAATAAATGATTTAAATGGGCAGCTCCAATTTCTATATCAAGTTCTTCTCTCAATTCTTTTAATATATTTAATAAGCATAAAGAGTCGGGTCCTCCAGATAGAGCTACTAATATTTTATCTCCCGATTTTATAAGGTTATTATCAACAATATAAGATAATACTTTTTTCTTCAAAATTAACACTTCCTATTTTTTTATACAACTTCTATTATAATACCTTATATTCATTTTAAATGTAAATATTTATAGTGGCAAAAGAAATAATCTACCCAATAAAAACTGCTGCATTTTTAATATACAGCAGTTTTATAATTAAACAGCATATACTTTAGAAACCAATACAGTCATATCATCTTTAAGCATATTTTCACTTAATGTCATAGCTTTTTGTAAAATATTCTCTGATAATTCCCTAGGATCTGTACAACAATCTTTTAAATACTCCTTAAGCCAAATAAAGTTTCCACTATTTAATTTATCTATATCTAAAATCCCATCACTAACATTTATTAAAATATCTCCCGGCATTACTTCTTCTTTTATGATATCAAGCTCCATTTCATCAACAAGACCAAATGGTAAATTTTTAGAATCTACTACTAATATATCATCTCCTCTTTTTATAAAACTTGATGCTGCTCCTATTTTAACAAAATTAACTTCTCCACTATATAAATCTATCTTGCTTAAATCTAACGTTGCATATTTTTCACTTTCAGAAAATTTCATTCCCATTATCGAATTCATTGTATTGATAGTTACTTCTTCATCAAATCCAGCCTCCATAAATTTTTCTACCAAATCAACTGTGGCCTTACTTTCCTTTTCTGCATCTGGCCCTGAACCCATACCGTCACTTAATATTGTCATATATGATCCATCTGTAGCTTTTCCAAAACTGTAACTATCTCCAGTTCGTGTTTCTCCTTTTTTAGATGCCATAGCTCCATAAGAAATAACATTGTATTTAGGCATTTCTTCTATTAATAAAGTACACATATTTGTATCCCTATTTATAAAATATCCATTATCTATAATACACAACGGAGTATGCATTATATCATTTAATAAAGGTATTAATTTATTTTCGTAGTACTCGCAATTCTCACCATCCTTAATTGTTAATTTTATTTTTACTCTTCCATTTTTATCGGTATAACAAAAAATATCATTGTATTCAATTGAACTTTTATTTAACCCCCTCTTTATTATTCTTTCTAAATCACTACAAATTGTTACCTCCCTTTTAAATTCATCTAATACATTACTTAAACTATAAGATATATTATTTATATGACTTGATATAATTTGTCTCCCTTCACTAAATCTATCTTTAATATTTGAATTTACAATATGATTAGTTACTATATCCTGTGCACTTTTTAATAATGTAAAATGTTTTACGCATGAAGCTTCTAATGTTTTAGGTAATATAGGACTTTCTTCTTCTGCACTCTTTATAAGAGTTTGAAAAGAATTATAAGTACTATTAAAATTCATCCTCCAACAAGAATTTTTCTTTTCACAATCTATACAAACCCTATCAGCTAAGCTCTCTACAAATTCACAACTCTTATTCTTAATTAAGAGCCTATCATTATCTTCCATATCTTCTAATGTTTTAGATACCTGATTTAACACACAAGTCAAATCTTTTAACTTTAAAGTAAATTCATCCTTTAATTCATTTAAATGAATTTGATTTATACTTTCTTGTTTCTTTTCAGTGTTTATTTCAAGTTCTATATTCTTATATAGGTTTTTAGGTATAAATAAAAATATTGCTAAACTTACCCCTACTTCTATTATAAATTGAGAATTTATACTTTCTGAGTAAAGTCCAAGAGCAAAATAAATTAGTATTCCGGAGAGAACAGAAAATATTTTACCAGTATCTTTAAATATACCTATAACCAATCCTCCTACACCATAAAAGCCTACTGATGCCATCATGTTGTTAGATGAACATCCCAAAATTATTCCCATAGCAACACCCATAGTTGCACCATAAGATGCACCACCAATGTATGCAATTGTTACTACCAGCAACAAAGCTAGTACATTTCTTAATGAACAATACTTTATACTTATATCTCCTATACCAGCAACAAACAAACAAAATAATATAGCCATACTTACTATCTCTTCAGATGTAAAAAAATAATTGCTATTAATTTCATCAAGACAATTAAAAGCATATTTAATAATGTAGTATACAGGTAGAACTACAAGTGCATTAATCAATGCTAAAGTTATGTTAACACCTAAATCATAATTATTAGCAAACACACTATATCCTACGAAACTTAGAAAAACTATAAAAAAACTTGCAAACTCCTTTTTTCTTTTTTCAGACTTATTTAATACTTCATAATACAATGTTAATGCCGCTGCCGTAATTAAGTAAACCATTCCACCTGGTAGTTTAGAATTTATAGTTAAGTATCCTAACAGCACTCCTATTGATGCCATGGCTGTTTTACTCCTGTTACACTTTAATCCTATCACTATTAAATAGGCTATACCTAATGGTGCTACCCCATTATTCTGTGTTTGACTAAATAATAAAGTGACCCTTGATAACAATAATCCACCTATTAATATAAATATCATTCTTGATAATTCCATTTTTAATAAAAAACTTTTTTTTACTTTTTTATTTTTATATGCATTAACATTTAATTCATATTGCATATATAGTCCTCCTTTTTTTCCAAATATTGTAATTTGATTATATCACTTAGAATTTAAGATTAATGTCATAAAATATACATTAAAAATTTTTTCGTTGGACAATATATTCTATATTTCTTTTAAATATTAATTGTAAAATTTTTACATAAAATTGCTTTAATAAATTGATCTATCTAGCATAATAGTTATTTTATAATACTTGGTTTAATAAAAAATAAACGTATTATTTTTACAATAATTTGTCGTTTAAATATATTTTTTAAACATTTATAAGGATTTATTTTTTCATAATATATTTTCTTATGAATATATTAATGTTTTATAAAATATATTTATTGTTTTTCTATAAAAATAGACCATACTAGATCAAGCAAAAAAGCTTTAATCTAATACGGCCTATTTTATAACTTTTAATATATGATCTGTTATTGTCTTGATTTAAATTTATTAATAAAGCTAACTTAGTTTCTTTATCTAGTGTAATGTAACAAGTCTTATCTATTTTTATTTTTTATACTAATTCTTCTAATAACTTTTAACTATTTTTAAATATAAAAAAAGACTTAAGTAATAACTTAAGTCTTTGGTGCCGAAGACCGGAATCGAACCGGTACGGTGTTTAACCACCGCAGGATTTTAAGTCCTGTGCGTCTGCCAGTTCCGCCACTTCGGCATATATGGTAGCGGAAATAGGACTTGAACCTACGACCCTTCGGGTATGAACCGAATGCTCTAGCCAGCTGAGCTATTCCGCCTTAGTTTTTATGGTTGCGGGGGCAGGACTTGAACCTACGACCTTCGGGTTATGAGCCCGACGAGCTACCAGCTGCTCCACCCCGCGATATTATATTTAATTGAATTATGGTGCCGAAGACCGGAATCGAACCGGTACGGTGTTTAACCACCGCAGGATTTTAAGTCCTGTGCGTCTGCCAGTTCCGCCACTTCGGCACATTTGGTAGCGGAAATAGGACTTGAACCTACGACCCTTCGGGTATGAACCGAATGCTCTAGCCAGCTGAGCTATTCCGCCTTAATTCTTATGGTTGCGGGGGCAGGACTTGAACCTACGACCTTCGGGTTATGAGCCCGACGAGCTACCAGCTGCTCCACCCCGCGATATTATATTAATTTGTTTTGGTGCCGAAGACCGGAATCGAACCGGTACGGTGTTTAACCACCGCAGGATTTTAAGTCCTGTGCGTCTGCCAGTTCCGCCACTTCGGCTTACCAGTTAGGTTATTTCCTAACGACAAAATTTATTATACTGTATACACTCTACACTGTCAACACATATTTGATATTTTTTTTTATTTTTTTCAAAAATATGTCCTAATAACATAAAAAACGCCTTATAAATAGGCATAAAAACCTGTTTATAAGGGCTTTATATAACATAATAAACTCAGATCTAATAATTAACTTTAAGTAAAATTATTATACATCTTTTAATTTACTTAATTATTTGGCTGGGCATTTCTTGGCACCTTTGCCTTTGAATTCTTGATGTTTTTTAACATCTTGCATTCTTTCTTCACTATCTTTTAAAAATCTAGACATTATGTCTTCAAAATTGCCTGAACCATTTTTCTTCTTTTCAGTATTTGAGTTCCAGTCAATTTCAACTGGTTTTACTGATTTTTTTTGAATATTTGCTTGTTTTATTGAAAGACTAATCTTTCCATTGTCATCTATTGAGATAACTTTAACTTTAACTTTATCTTGTTCTTTAAGATGTTCTCTAATGTCTTTTACATAAGAATCCGCAACTTCTGAAATATGAACTAATCCAGTTTTGCCTTCAACTTCGATAAAAGCACCAAAATTTGTAATGTTTACTACTATACCTTCTAATATGTTTCCTGCCTCTAAGGTCATGTTTAAAAGTTTCCTCCTTAAAATATAAAAATATATATTATAATATTATTAAAAACTATTTTTCAGAATTTGATGTTTGTTCAGAACTGTTAATTACTTTTTCACCTGGTTTTATCATTCCAAGTCTTTCCCTAGCTAATTTTTCAAGATATTCATCTGATCCAGAATCAATCTTTTCTACTTCATCTGAAAGTCTATTATTTCTTTTAGTTATCTCATCAAGTTGAAGTTGTTTTTCATTAAGTTGTTTTTCTATTCTGTTAATTGCCACTCGTTGTCTAACATAACTAAAAACAAATATACTAAGTAATACCATTATTATTATGTTCCTAAATGTTAACTTTTTCATTTGCAGAACCTCTATTTTCAAATTCTCTTATTTATATTGTAAACACTCTAAAGGTATTATTCAAGTAATTTTTTTGTGCTATTTACTTTTATCAATTACTTTGTAAAATACTATTTTTATTGGATATATAAGGTTCTTAAAAATTATTCTTAAAAAAGTATTTACTTTTCTTATTACTAACTGTTCTAATGAATAGAAATAACTACTTATAACTTTCAAGTATATTAAAAGTGATATAATGATGAATATATAAACATACGGAGTTAAAAATGCATAATTGGTATACAATAAAAAAGTAAATATAATTAGAGCTGTAAGTATCCAAAAAAGAATGTCTTCAATAACTGTAATTATTTTTATTGAGTTTAATCCTCTTATGCCTCTATATATATCAAATAAAAATCCTGTTATAATTCCTGCTATAACACTATACATGAGAAGATTAAACTGCATTGTTAAAGTTAACGGCATTCAATATACCTCGCCAATTATTTAAAAAGCCTAGAGATTATACTTTCCTTGCTCTTCTTTACTTCTTTTCCATTGTAAACCATAGAATCAATACTACCATTTATTATCACATCACCATTTTTAACATCTAATTTATTCATCTTTAAATCCGAACCTTTAATACTTAGATTGCCTAAAACAGTTGTTAAATCTATTTTTTGGCTATCAAAACTTATAACTTCTATAACACCACTTAATATTAACTTCTTTCTATTTTCTAAAGATAAATTAGAATTTCTATCATTCAACTTGTTTTCATCTTTATTCTCCATAATAAATTCCCCCATATACTTTGTCTTATACAATATATGAAGAAATATTTTAATTTATTCATTAGTATTTTTTTTATTTGCCTTTATAAGATTATATATTTAAAGAGTAGCCTTTGATAAATACTTATCTAGACTACTCTTTATCTTCTTGTCCTTCAATAATAACATACATTTCTTTTGCATCTTCTTTTCTTACATGTTCTTTAATGTTAATTATTTTAGCTTTTAAAGTTCTATTTGCAAAAGTTATTTCTATTACGTCATCTTCTTTTATATCTGTAGATGGCTTTGCAACTTTTCCATTTATAGATACTCTTCCACTTTCACAAGCTTCTTTAGCTACAGTTCTTCTTTTTATTATTCTTGAAACCTTTAGATACTTATCTAATCTCATAATTGCTCCCTTTGTTAAAAGAACCCGAGAAAACTCGGGTTCATATTTTTTCTATTTATTATTAACCTTATCTTTGAATTCTTTTCCTGGTTTAAATACAGGTACTGTTGTTGCTGGTATATTGATCACTTCTTTAGTTCTAGGATTTCTTCCTTCTCTAGCTGCTCTTTCTCTTGTTTCAAAAGTACCGAAGCCAACTAGTTGCACTTTTTCACCAGATTCTAATGCTTCTTCTACGCTTTCAATAAAAGATTTTAAAGCTAATTCCGCATCTTTTTTAGTTAATTTACTTTTTTCAGCCATACTAGTTATTAATTCTGCTTTATTCACAATTACATCCTCCTCAAAATAAAGTTATAACATTTAATTGTCTAACTATTTCATATATGTACTAAATTACACCTCTTTATTATATCTCCTATGTGCCTAGTCGTCTACACAAAAATAACTTATTAACACATATACTCTTTATACAATAAATATTGTAATATAGTTCTTTAATAATTATTCTTCAAAAACTAAATAAATCCTTTATTTTATTACACTTTTATTTAGTTTTTTTGCTTCTTCCCATAATATATCCATATCTTCTAAAGACATTTCATTTAAACTTAATTTTTTTTCTAATGCTTTCTTTTCAATATATGAGAATCTTGAAATAAACTTATTGATTGTTAAGTTTAGTGCTTCTTCTCCATCTACCTCTAAAAACCTAGCTACATTAACACATGAAAATAATAAATCACCAATTTCATTTTCTATATTTTCCTTATCAGCACTAATATATGCATCTTTTACTTCTTTTAGTTCTTCATTTACCTTTTCAAATGCAAAATTCACATCATCCCAATCAAATCCTACTCTTTTTGCCTTCTTTTGAACCTTATAAGCTCTTAAAAGAGAAGGAAGTGATTTTGCTATTCCATTCATTTCTTCTGTTAATGTTTCATATCCCTTTTCTGATTTTTTAAGTTCATCCCATTTTTCAAGTACATCTTTAGATGAATTAGCATCCTTTAAATTCTTAAATACATGAGGATGTCTATAGATCATCTTATCACAAATAGCCTTAACTACATCATTTATATTAAAATAACCATCTTCTTGACCTATTGATGAATGAAATACTACTTGAAATAGAACATCACCTAGTTCTTCAATTAAAGAATCATCATCTTCATTATTTATTGCATCTACAACTTCATAACTTTCTTCTATCAATGAATTCTTTATTGATTTATGAGTTTGTTCCTTATCCCAAGGGCATCCATTTTCACCTCTAAGTACTTCTACAGTTTCTAATAAATCATAAAAATCTTTTTTGTTATTTAAATCTTTTGGTATATAAACTGAAGTTAAGTAATCTATATCTTCTTGCATATCTAATTCATATAGTGGAATTTTTCTAATACTTTCTTCTCCAATTATTCCTGCAGCTCTTACATATATTATTTCCGTTTCATCATCATATTGTTGCAATAATCTCAATTTCACTTCAGAAGCTATAAGAGGATTATATACTTGAGTAATTATAGTTCCAATTCTTTTATCTAATATTTGATTATTTATATCAAAAGCATCTATTACCTTTAATCCTTCTATTGGATCTATTGCTAAACTTTCCATCATAGCATCTATAAAGCTAACAGCTGGAATAACCTTATAATCTATATTTTCTTTTTTACATAGTTTCATTAAATTAAATACTGACTTTTCAGCCACTAATGGGTGGCCTGGCACAGCATATACGAGTTCTCCGGAGTGCTTATATTTATTTATAATATCATTTGCTATATTGAAATAAACTTCATCAAAACTGTCTTCAGTGTCATAGATATAATCATAAGTTTTAAATTCAATATTATTTTCCGTTAAATATTCTACTGTTGGATGTTTTTCAGTTCTCAAAAAAATATTTTTACAATTTTTTAGTTCTTCTATACATCCTATTGTTAGCGCTTCTTTCGCTCCTGGTCCTAATCCTACTATCTTAATCATTTGGAATCTCCTTTTTAGTTTCTTCTAAATCTACTTTTTATTTCTTCTATTTTAAATACTTTAAGTAACATTATTAATATTATATACACTATAATACCTAAAAATATAGATATTAAGCAAGATATACCATTACTTGTTGTACTTTTATAAATATAATTATAACTTACCAATACTAATATCATCATTAAAGTTGATGCATATGCTGGTTTTATCAATATTTCATATACATGAAGTTTAACCTTAAGTTTCCACTTCATAGCTATTAAATTTAGTATAGAAGAAACTAAGTAAGCAGTTATGCTAGCAATAACTGCGCCATAAATATTGAGTGCTTTTATAGGTACTAAAATCCATGTTAAAATTCCCTTTATAAAACAGCCTATAAATAAATTAATGACAGGTAATACATAATTATCTGTACCTTGTAAAATAGATGTTGTAGTCTGAGTTAAAATTATAAAAGGAATTGATAAAGATAGATATTTTAATATTTCTGCACCTGCAAATCTTCCAGGAAATATAAGTCTCATTATAGGTTCAGCTAAAAAGAATATTCCAAACATACATGGTATTGCTATTACAGCAGACATTTTCATAGACATATTTATTTTCCTTTTTACTTCAACATAATTTTTAAGAATAAAGTTTTCTGCAATAATAGGTATTAAAGATATGCATAATGCCATTGATAAAGTTAATGGAACATTAACTATTACAGATGCTTTCCCTGTTAATTGAGCATATAGAACAGTACTTTGCATATTCGTAAATCCTGCTTCCAATAACTTTTGTGGTACTACAATAGAATCTATAAGTCCCATTATACTTCCAACTGTTGCACCTAATGATATTGGAATTGCTATTCTTAAGATGTTACTTAAAACATCTGGATTAGTTTTTACTTTTTTTATTCCATATTCTTTTTTTACTTTTTTATACTTACTAAATAAATATATCCCAGCCATTACAGCACCTGCTGTCGCTCCAAAAGCTGCTCCTCCAGCTGAATATTCTATTCCCTTAGGCAATAATACCACTGCCAATCCCACACCAAATATGATTCTCCCAATTTGCTCTATCAACTGTGATGTAGCTGATGGAGACATATTCTGTAATCCCTGAAAGAACCCTCTAAAAATAGTTATAAAGGATATTATAACAGGTGCAAAAGATATTCCTATAAGCGAATAATAAGCCTTAGGATCCCATTTCAAAAAGCTAATAATAGGTTTCGCAAAGAAAAACAGTGCAAAAGTTGTGCCTGTCCCTAAAATAGCCATTAATATAGCTGATTCTTTCATAATTTCAAAAATTCCATTTGTATTGTCCATTGCATTATTTTCAGAAATCATTTTTGATATTGCTATAGGGATTCCTGATGCTATTGCTACAAAAAACATATATAAAGGATACGACATTTGATAATAGCCTATTCCCTCATCTCCAATTAACATTATTAATGGCCATCTAAAGAATAGCCCTAAAAATCTTGTTAATATTCCTGCAACTCCAAGAATTAAACTTCCTTTTATTAAGGATTGCTTTTTCATAAAATACCTCCAAACTTCAAGTTATACTAATAATTTTTATTGTAAATTTGAAGGTATTATGACTCTTATTTTTATCAAATGGAAATTTATTTATGTAATTCCTATTGTTCCATTTGTTTTCCTAAAAATGTTGCAGCTGTTTCTGCTAATTTTAATTCTACTTCACCTAATGTTTCTCCCTCTTCTTTAGATAAGATAATGACCGTACCTATAGCATCTCCTTCTGATAATATTGGAGAAATAACTTGATTTACATATCTGCTTTCATCATCATCATTATGTAATGGAATAACAACATTTTGAGTTTTATCTAACATTACTGTTTTTCTTCCATCCATAATTTCTTCTAATTCTGAGCTTATTTTTCTTTCTATGTAATCTTTTTTAGGTGTTCCACTAGCTGAAATAAATGCATCCTTGTCAGCTATTAATACTATATGGCCTATAGCTTGTTGTAAGCTTTCAGCATACTCTCTTGAGAAATCAGTTAATTCACCTATTGGAGAATATTTCTTTAATATTACTCCGCCTTCTCTATCTGTAAATATTTCAAGTGGATCCCCTTCTCTTATCCTTAAAGTTCTTCTTATTTCTTTTGGAATTACTACTCTTCCTAAATCATCAATTCTTCTAACAATGCCTGTTGCCTTCATTGGTTATTTAACCTCCTTTAAAATTTCAATAATTCTAATTGCAATATTATTATTTGATTTCTTAGAAATTTTATACACTTATAGTCAATTTTTATATAAGATATTATTTTTAGTATTAATAAATAAAAAAAATGCCTCTAAATAAGCAATTAAATTACTTATTTAGAAGCATTTTTATGATTCAATACATACTATAAATTTTTTTCGTGTATTTTTACGCCAACTTCTTTTTTCCATTCTTCTATCTTTTCGTTAAATACATCACTTTGTTTCTTTTGTAATAATTGACCTCTAATGTCCTCTTTAACATCTTCTAAAGGTGTTACTGTACCTTCACCCTTATCTGCAACTAATATATGAGCTACATCTGCACCGTCATCTTTTACACCAGTTACTTTAATTATGTGATAACCAAATTGACTCTTTATTGGTTGTGAAATTTCGCCTTCTTTTAAATCTTTAAATCCATCCATAAATTCTTTAACATATTTAGTTGATGAATACTCTATAAAACCTAAAGAACCACCATTACCTTTAGTTCCTGGGTCTTGTGATTTTTCCTTAGCAACTTCTGCAAAATCTGCTCCACCATCTAATTGACTTTTTATTTCATTAGCTTGTTGTAAAGATTTATCAAAATCAATTTCTCCTGGAGTTGAGAATTGAGTATCTTTATTTTCATCGTAATATTTTTGTATATCTTCATCATTAACTTCTACGTCCTTAACCATATCTTGATATACATATCTTACTATTGCTTGATTCTTTTGATATTCTTTAAATTCATCTTCTGTAAATCCATTTTGCTCTAAAAATGTATTGTATTGTTCTTCTGTTTGATATGCAGTTTTATAATAACTTACTGCTTCATCTACATCTTTATTTAATTCCTCATCGCTAGGTCTTAAATTCAATTCTGCCGATTTAGCTAATATCACCTTTTCATTAACTATAGCATTTAAGTATTGTGTTTTTAATTCCTTTAATTGATCTTTTATATCTGCATTACTTTCATAGTTTTCTCCATATTTTTGTTTTAGAGATTCCGTGATTGATTTTAAGTCTCTATCTAAATCGCCTTGGGTTATTTTTTCTTTTCCTACTGTTGCAAGAACTGTATTCTTTATAGCTTCTGGTGTCTTTTCAATCATCTTACAACCAACAATTGAAAATGCAAGTGTAGCTACTACTACAGACGCAACAATTTTCTTTATTTTATTCAAAATTTTCCCCTCACTTTTTTGTAAATTTTAGCCTAAAAAATTTCTAATCTTAGTATAACAATATTATTTTCACAATTCAAACCGTTTATATTACTTTTTTATTAAAATGTTACTTGATTGTGTACCTCTTTAAATTTAAGATTCTAATTTCCCCAATATTTCCTTTAGTAACACTAAATTATCCTCTTTTTTCATATCTTGTGTTTTAAATGAAAAATATGGTTCAGTTCCAAATTTAAGAATTATATTTTCTTTATAATTCTCCATAAGTATCTTAAATAACTTTTTATATTCATCTTCACCACTTGCAAATTTAAATCTTATTTCTTTTGGCATTTCCTTTATCTCTTCTATAAATAACTTTTTAGCTATACTTTTTATATAAGCTATATCCATTAAATTATGAACTGGCTCAGGTATTTTAGAATATCTATCCTCTAATTCTTCTTTTATATCATTATAGTCTTCTATATCTTCTATAGCAGCTATCTTCTTATATATTTCTATTTTTTGAATTTCATCTTCAATATAATCTTCAGATATAAATGCATCAATTTTAATTTCTACAGTAGTTTCAATTGGTTCTTTAGATATTTCGCCTTTAATTATCTTAATAGTATCTTCAAGCATTCTACAATATAAATCATACCCTACAGATGCCATATGACCATGTTGAGATGAGCCCATAATATTTCCAGCTCCTCTTATTTCTAAGTCTCTCATAGCTATTTTAAATCCTGAACCTAACTCTGTAAAATCTTTTAATGCTTTAAGTCTTTTTTCCGCGACTTCAGTTAATACTTTATCCTTAGCATATAATAAATATGCATATGCAATTCTATTTGATCTACCAACTCTTCCTCTTAATTGATACAGTTGAGATAACCCCATCTTATCAGAGTTATAAACTATAATAGTATTTACATTAGGAATATCTATTCCCGTTTCTATTATTGTAGTGCAAACCAAAACATTAGACTCTTGATCCATAAATGAAAGCATTTCTTTTTCTAATTGTCTTTCTGTCATTTGTCCATGTGTAACTGAAACTTTACTCTCTGGTACTAATTCTTGAACATATCTAGCCATTTCATTTATATCTTCTACTCTATTATAAACAAAATATACTTGACCGCCTCTACCAATTTCTCTTAATATTGCATCTCTTATAAGTTGATCATTTTGTTCTACAACATATGTTTGAACAGGATATCTTTCTTCTGGAGCAGTCTCTATTACAGATATATCTCTAGCCCCAGTTAATGACATATGAAGTGTTCTAGGAATAGGTGTAGCACTCAATGTTAAAACATCTACATTTTTCTTTATATTTTTAATCTTTTCCTTCTGAGATACTCCAAATCGTTGCTCTTCATCCACTATAAGCAATCCCAAATCCTTAAATTGTATATCTTTAGATACTAATTTATGAGTACCAACTAAAATATCAACATTCCCCTCTTTTAACCTTTGTATTGTAGCCTTTTGTTCCTTAGCTGTCCTAAATCTACTAACCATATCTATCTTAATTGGAAAATCAGAAAATCTCTTTTTCATATTTTTATAATGTTGTTCCGCTAAAATAGTTGTTGGTACTAATAAAGCAACCTGTTTTCCATCCATAACAGCTTTAAATGCAGCTCTTAATGCTACCTCTGTTTTTCCGTATCCAACATCACCACAAAGTAATCTATCCATAACTTTATCAGATTCCATATCTTTCTTTATCTCTTCTAATGAAGTTAATTGATCTGGTGTTTCTTCAAATGGAAATTCATCTTCAAACTGTCTTTGCCATTGAGTATCTTTACTAAATTTATGACCTTTGATTGTAGATCTAGTAGCATATAACTTAACTAAATCTTCTGCAATATCATTAATCGATTTTCTAACTTTTGCCTTAGCTTTCTGCCATTCAGCTCCGCCAAGTTTTGTAACCTTAGGAGATTTACCTTCACTACCAATATACTTTTGAATTAAATCAAGTTGTTCTACTGGAACATATAGTTTATCACCTTTGTCATATACTATATCTAGATAATCTCTCTTGTGACCAGATACATCTATCTGTTTAATTCCCTTATAAACTCCTATTCCATGGTTTACATGAACTACATAGTCACCTGGTTTCAATTCATTAAAGCTTTTTATTTTAGATATACCCTTTTTCTTTTTATTTTTCGGCTTTAATTTTCTCTTTGCTTCACCAAATACTTCTTTATCTGATATAACACAAACTTTATATTCTGGATATTCAAATCCCTTTAATTGATTACCACAAGTTATTACAACTTCACCAAATTGTATTTGTTCTATCTTATCTCTATAAGAGCTTTCAACACCTCTATCTCTTAATGTATCTACAAGTCTTTCTCCTCTGACTTTAGTACCAGATAATATTACTGTTTTATATCCCTTTGATTTCTTATCTAAAATATCTTCTATCAGTATATCTAATTGACCTTGATAATTGCTTAACGTTGTTTGCTTTAACTCTATACTTGTAAAAGGTCTTAGAAATTTTTCTGTATTATTTAAAGTTTCAAAGAAAAGTATGTTTGATTCCTCAAATTTATCTAATGTATCATGTTCATTAATTAATAATTTTTCTTGACCTGGAAGTATATCTCCTCTTTCAAGAAATGAAGTAAAGTTTTCTGCAAATTCTAAATAAGATGATTCTAATTTACCTTTACATCGTTTAACATCATTCATTATAAATAAATAATCTTTAAAATAATCAAAAAAGCTTTCTATTTCATCATAAAAATAAGGTAAATAACTATCTATAGTTTCAAATGTTAAATTTTCTTCAAGTGATTCTATATTAGATTTAACTACCTTCTCTAATTTTTCTATTCTTTCTTTTTCCTTATTATTTAAAGAAATTTCTTTAAATTCATTTAAAATTAATTCTTTTGCTTTAGTCATTGATTCTTGAGATACTATTATCTCTTTTGCAGGAAACACTTTAAAAGATTTAACTTTATCTATACTTCTTTGAGATTCAGAGTTAAAAGTTCTGATAGATTCTACTTCATCTCCAAAAAGTTCAACTCTATAAGGATAAGTTGAACAGGTTGGGAATATATCTAATATTCCTCCTCTTACAGAAAATTGACCCTTTGATTCAACTATTTCTACTCTTTCATATCCACTTTCAATTAATTTTAATGATATTTCATTAAAATTAACTTCAGTTCCTTGCTTTATAGTCATGCTATATTTAGCAAATAATTTATGAGGAGCATAAGTTGCCATAAAAGAATCTATAGATGTTATTACTATTTTTTTATTTTTATTATTTAATATCTCATTTATTACATTTAATCTTGCCCATCTTAAATCACCTGATATAGCATCTATATTATAAAAAACCGTTTCTTTTACTGGAAAATAATATACTTCATTAGTATATAAAATTAAGTCTTCGTAAAGATTTTTAGCTTCCATATCACTTTGAGTAACGATAACAATAGATTTTTCAATATTTTCAAATATTCCATCTATCATATACGATTTTCCTGAATCTGATAACCCATATATACCTACTGGATAAGTTTTTTCATTAATAGATTTCAATACTTTTTGTAACTCAATACCAGTTTCTAAGGGCTCTAATAACCCTTTTAATCTCATCTTATACACCATCCTTAAATACTTTTATTAGCCTTGAATCCATTAAATTTGTTCATAGCTGAATTAATATCTTGTTTTATTATTTCTTCAACTGAATTTGTTGCTGCTTCAATGCTTTCTTTTAATACTTCTTTTTCTTCTTTTGAGAATTTCCCTAAAACATAATCAACTAAATTATCATTAGGTTGTCCAACACCCACTTTAATTCTTGGGAAAACATCAGTTGATAAATTTGCTATTATGCTCTTTATTCCGTTATGCCCGCCAGCACTACCTTTTTCTCTTATTCTTAGTCTTCCTATATCTAAACTTATATCATCATATATTACTATAATATTTTCATTACTTATTTTATAAAAATTAGCTACTTCTCTTACACTATCTCCACTTAAATTCATATATGTAGTTGGCTTTAATAAAATAACCTTATTATTAGCTATAAATCCTTCACCATATACACCTTTAAATTTTTGCCTATTTATATCAATATTATACTCATTTGAAATGTTATCAATAACTTCAAATCCAATATTATGTCTTGTATTATCATATTTACTTCCTGGGTTTCCAAGTCCAACTATTAAAAACATATTTTTCTCCTTTGCATATCTTTTAATTATACTAATTTACCTTCTATTATACTAAATAATAATATATTTGATATATTTAATTATTTAGTTTGAAATTTATAGCCTTTTCTCCAAAGTGTTACTATTTTATAATTTTCATTTGGTTCAAATTTTTCTCTTAGCCTTTTAATATGAACATCTACAGTTCTACAATCACTCTTATTATGATTTCCCCATATTTCATCTAATAACTCTTTTCTTGTAAAAACCTTATTAGTATTCTTTAAAAGAAAAACTAGTAATTCAAATTCTTTTGGTGGTAAATTAATTATATTTCCTTTTAAAAAAACTTCATAAGTACTTAAATTTACCGACAAATCAGATATAGATATTGTATCTGATTTGTCACTTTCTATGCTGCATCTTCTTATGATAGCCTTTATCCTTGCAAGTAATTCTTCTACTTTAAATGGCTTTAAAATATAATCATCTGCACCTATATCAAATGCTAAAACCTTATCAAAAAGACAATTATTACTTGTAACTACTATCATAGGTATATTACTTTGTTTTCTTATCCATTTTAAAAAATCCATACCATTAAGATTTTTTGTAAGTAAATCTACCAAAATTACATTAGGTGCATATTTTAAAAACATACTTTTAGCATCATTTCCATCTAAAACTATTTTTATCTTATAACCTGATAATTTCAAATAATTATTAATTAATTCATTACTATCCTTATCATCATTTACAATTAAAACCTTTCCAAAAGATTTATTCATAAAAAAATTACTCCTTTTTTTAGATTACTTACAAACATATAAAGTCTTAATAAACACATGTTAATAAACCTCCCATGATATGCTCATAGGAGGTTTTATTATATGTATACAAGATTACACTTCAAATAATTTACTTATTGGTTCATCATCGTATATTCTTTTAATAGCTTCCGCAAACAGTGGAGCAACAGAAAGCGCAGTAATCTTCATATTTTCCATTTCTACATCTACTGGAATAGTATTTAATAATACTAGTTCTTCAATTGCAGATTTATCTAATCTTTCACACGCTGGTCCTGATAAGACTCCATGTGTACAGCATGCATAAACATTTTTAGCACCTAATTCTTTAAGAGCATTAGCTGCATTTGATATTGTTCCTGCTGTATCTATCATATCATCAATTAGTATACATCTCTTTCCTTCAACATCACCAATAATATTCATAATTTCCGAAACATTGGCTTTAGGTCTTCTTTTATCTATAATTGCTATTGGAGCATGAAGATTATCTGCGAATTTTCTTGCTCTTGTTACACTTCCTAGGTCTGGTGATACTACAACCACATCATCTTGTTCTGCTAAACCTTTTGATATAAAGTGCTTAGCTAATATAGGTGCTCCTAATAAATGATCAACTGGTATATTGAAATACCCTTGAATTTGCGATGCATGTAAATCCATAGTCAAAACTCTATGTGCTCCTGCTGCTGTTACTAAATCAGCAACTAGTTTTGCTGTAATTGGATCTCTAGCTTTCGCTTTTCTATCTTGTCTTGCATATCCATAGTAAGGAATAACTGCTGTTATTCTTCCTGCTGATGCTCTTTTAAACGCATCTATCATTATTAATAATTCCATTAAATTATCATTAACAGGAGAACATGTTGATTGTACAATAAATACATCAGTACCTCTTACAGTTTCATTAATATCGACAGATATTTCTCCATCACTAAAAGTTGATACCTTTGATTTTCCTACTGGTACACCTAATATATCTGCTATATCTTGTGCTAACTTACAGTTTGAATTTCCAGTAAAAACTTTTATATTTCTTTCGTGGCTTATCATAATATAAGAAGACCTCCTTAAATTTTGGCTAATTTATAATTAAAATTATTTTTTTAATCCTTTTTTATCTACCCAACCCTTAATATTTCTTTGCTTAGCTCTTGCTACTGCAAGATCACCTTCTTGTACTTCTGATGTAATAGTTGAACCAGCTGCTATGTAGGTATTATCTCCTACTTGTACTGGTGAAACTAGATTTGTATTACATCCTATAAAACTATGGTCACCAATAATAGTTTTATATTTTTTCTTTCCATCGTAATTTACAACTACTGTACCACAACCAAAGTTACATTCTTTTCCTACTTCGGCATCACCTATATAAGTTAAATGAGATACTTTTGTTCCATCTCCAATAATAGATTTTTTTATTTCTACAAAATCACCTATTCTTGCTTTTTCCCCAATTTTACTTTCAGGTCTTATATATGCAAATGGACCAACAGTAGTATTATTGCCAATACTACTATCTAAAATTACAGAAGATTGAATATCTACTTCATTTTTTATAATGCTATCTTTTATTCTTGAATTTTGATATATTGTACATCTTTCTCCTATAATAGTATTACCTTCAAAAATATTATTAGGATATATTATTGTATCTTTTCCTATTTCTACATCAATACCTATATATGTTGTTTTAGGATCTATTAATGTAACTCCATTTTCCATATGTTTTAAGTTTATTCTATCTTTAAGTATTTCTTCAGCTTGAGCTAATTGTGCTCTAGAGTTAACCCCTATAGTTTCCTCAAAATCAGTTATAACAGCACCTATATTATGTCCTTCAGATTTTAATATTTCTATAACATCTGTAAGATAATATTCGCCTTGCTCGTTATTATTACTTAATTTACTTAATGATTCATATAATAATTCTATATCAAAGCAATATATAGCAGAATTCATTTCATTAACTTTTAGTTCTTCTTCATTACAGTCTTTATGCTCTACAATTTTTAATACTTCATTACCACTTCTTATTATTCTGCCATATCCTGTTGGATCATCAACAATAGCAGTTAATATTGTAGCGGCATTTTTGTTTTCAATATGAGTATTAAATAAATTTTTAATAGTAGATTCCTTAATTAAAGGAGTATCTCCAGCAAAAACTGCAACTGTGCCTTTTTTACCTTTTAAAAATTCAGATGCACATTGTACAGCATGACCTGTTCCTAATTGTTCAGATTGAAGTGAATAAGTCACATTCTTTTCTTCTGTTCTTTCTTTAACAAGTTCTGCTCCTTTTCCTATGATTATATTAGCATCCTGTATTCCAGCTTTTCTTATAGTATCTATAACATGATTAACCATTTCTTTTCCACATACTTTATGTAAAACTTTAGGCAAATCTGATTTTATTCTTTTTCCTTGTCCCGCAGCTAAAACTAAGGCACATTTATACATTGTTATCCCACCTCATTTACAAACATATTCTTAACAAAATATGCTAATAATATGCTTTAAATTCATACTAATTAATTATATTTGAAACGAATTTTTATTTCAAGTTTTATATAATACATCTTAAATTTGTACAAAAAATAAAAGGAAGCATTTATCTTCCTCTCATTTTTTCCCAATTATTAAACTATTATTCTTCCACGTCTTGTTCTTCAATAGCTTTTGCATAAGCGCTTAGAATTTCGTTTTGTATCTTTTCCCTTGAATCCATAACTATTGGATGAGCGATGTCTTTAAATTCTCCAGTTGGAGTTTTTCTACTAGGCATAGCTATAAATAACCCATTTTGCCCCTCAATAACTTTAATATCATGTACTACGAATTCGTTATCAAAAGTTACAGATACTATTGCCTTCATTTTTCCTTCTGAAGAAATCTTTCTAATTCTCACATCTGTGATTTGCATTTTCGTACACCTCCAAGTTGCATTTAAAAATACTTATACTTAAGTAAGTTCTCCGAAAATCTTTAAATCCCTTCTAAAATTATCTAAATATTAGAAAAATTGTTTTATTTATACGAATTATTATAAAAATCTTTTTGAAGGTTGAATGTCTAATATTGATTCTTTATCAACATCTTTTAATTCTACTATTGAAACATACTCATCAACTAACTTTTTATTAATCTCTTTATTATCTACTAATACACCTATTCCTACTAATTCACTTTCAAATTCTGTTAATAAATCTTTAATTCCAAGAGCTGTTCCTCCGGCTTTCATAAAATCATCGATAAATATACATCTACTTTTAGGCTTCATAGATTTTTTAGAAAGAGACATTTGCTGTAATCTTCCGCTACTTCCTGATACATAGTTTATACTAACAGTAGTGCCTTCTGTAAATTGACTATCTCTTCTAGCTATTACTAATTGTACCCCTAGATTCCTAGCTACTTCATAAGCTAAGGGAATTCCTTTTGTTTCAACAGTTATAACATAATCTACATTTTTATCTTGAAAACACGATGATAACATCACACCTGCAGTACTTATAATTTCTGGATTATACATAACATCAGTCATATATATTATGTTACCTGGTATCACTCTTCCATCATCTTTTAATTGATCACATAGCTTCAATGCAAACTCTCTAGCTACATCATCTCCTATCATTGGAATATATTTAATACCACCTGCAACTCCAGCAATTGTTTCTATTCTTCCCATCTTAAGTTTTTCTAGAAGTTCTCTCACTATAACTATATCTTCACTTATAGTTGATTTTGCTGCATTTAATAACTCCGAAAACCTGTTTAAACCTATTATTTTATTTGAATTTTCTATTAAAATTTTTGTTATAGCAACCACTCGGTTGTTTCTGCTTAATTTTTCCATAAAAACCACCTACATTAATTATTCACGAATTATTTTTAAATTAATTATACTTAACATTCATATTTTATTCTAAATTTTGCTCAATATCAATGTTTTTTAAACATAAAAGTTCTTAATCACAAAAATTCTTCACATATTTGAAAAAATAGCATAGAATATTTGAGTAATTGTTTTTTTTGTATTTCATTTATGGAAAAATGTATATAATTATAAATAAGTATCCAAATATCTTTATAAAGTAATTTACTAGTATTGTTTAGGATATAATTAAATATAGAGGAGTTGATATTTTGTCTTTCGATTTTATAAAAGATAGAGATAAGAAAGTTCACTTTATTGGTATCGGTGGAATCAGTATGAGTGGTCTTGCTGCAGTTTTATTAAATAGTGGTTATAAGGTTTCAGGTTCAGATTTTAAAGAATCAGAAATACTAAAAAAACTAAGACTTTCTGGCGCTGATATTTACATAGGTCACAGTGAAAAAAACATAAAAGATGTTGATTTAGTAGTTTATACAGCTGCTATACCTGAAAACAATCCTGAACTTATTTATGCTAAAGAAAATAATATAGACTTAATGAATAGAGCAGAATTTTTAGGAAACATCATGAAGGGACATAAATATAATGTTGCTATCTCTGGTGCACATGGAAAAACAACTTGTACGTCTATGCTCTCTAATATAACTTTAAAAGCTAATTTAGATCCAACTATACTTGTTGGTGGCGAATTAGATATTATTGGTGGTAATTTCCGAATAGGTAGCAGTGATTACTTTATAACAGAAGCTTGTGAATATAAACGTTCATTTTTAAGTTTCTTCCCTTATGTTGGAGTAATTTTAAATATAGATGCTGATCATTTAGACTACTATAAAGATATAGATGAAATTACTGAAACGTTTGGACAATTTGCAGATTTAATTCCTAATGATGGTTATTTAATAGGTTATATTGGGGACTCTAGAGTAAAAGAAATTTTATCTAAAGCCAAATGTAATACTTTAAGTTATGGATTTGAAAATGCTGATGTAACTGCTAGAAATATAACTTTCAATGAAAAGGGCTGTGCTTCTTTTGATGTTTATAAACATAATGATAAATTATTTGATTTAACTTTAAGTAATCCTGGAGAGCACAATATATTAAATGCACTTTCTTCAATTTGTGTATCACTTATATTTGATGTTAATTATGATGATATAATATGTGGATTATCAGAATGCAAGGGTGCACATAAGAGATTTGAATATAAGGGAGAAGTAAATGGTGTTACTGTTATAGATGATTATGCTCATCATCCAGTAGAAATAAAGGCAACTTTAAATACATCAAAAAAAATTCCTCATAATAAAACTTTCTGTGTATTCCAACCACATACTTATACAAGAACTAAAACTCTATTCGATGAATTCACAGATGCATTTTTTGATGCTGATGAAGTTGTTTTAATGGATATTTATGCTGCTCGTGAAAAAGATACTGGATTAGTTTCTTCAAACGATTTAGGCGTAGCATTAAGAGCCAAAGGCGTTAAATGCACAAATGTTCATTCTCATGATGAAGCATTAGAATATTTAAAAAATTCTGCTAAACCTAATGACTTACTTCTTACAGTAGGTGCTGGAGATGTTGTCATAGTTGGTGAAAAATACCTTAATCAAGGAAAATAATAGTATTATAAATAAATAGAAAAAAATGATTGAAGTATAGTAAATGCTTCAATCATTTTTTAATACTTTAAATATGTGTATATCTCTTTAATTTAACGCATTAATTAAATTACTGTAAGTTCTTTTGTTACTGAATTTAGTATTTCTGCACCATCTTTAGTAACTAATACTAAATCCTCTATTCTAACGCCTATGTCATTTTTTAAATATATTCCAGGTTCAATAGAGAATATCATTCCAGCTTTAACCTCTTCATGATTTATTGAGCTTACATCACCTTTATCATGAGTTTCTAAACCTATACTGTGACCTGTTCTATGAGTAAAAAATTCACCATATCCTTTATCCTCTATATAGCTTCTTGCAGCATGATCTATTTCTGAGAATTTCACACCATCTTTTACTCTCTTAATAGCATTTAAATTTGCTTCTTTAACTATTTCATATATTTCTTTTTTATGATCATTAGGTTCTTCTCCAAAGAATACTGTTCTTGTCATATCAGAGCAATAATAATTATATATTCCTCCTATATCTAAAACTATAGTGTCACCTTTTTTTAGTTTTGTACTTCCACACTCACTATGAGGATCTGCACCATTAGTATCAAATGCTACTATTGGTGTAAATGAAAATCCACTAGCACCTTCTTCTTCATATATTTCAGCAAGTAATCTTTGATAATATTTTTCTGTAATGCCTTCTTTAAGTTGTGATTGAAGTTTTAACATAACTCTATCATTTATTTGTGATGATTTTTTCATAAGTTCAATTTCTTCTGAATCTTTAATCATTCTTAAACTATCAATTATTGGAGATGAATTTACAAAACCTTTTGCTACGTTAAGCTCCATTAATCTTATTAAAAATTTAGCACTCCAATCTTTATCTATACCTAAAACTTTATCCTTTTCTAAAACTTTGCTTAATACTTCAACTGCATCGTCACTATCTGTATACCAAATAATATCTACACCTAAATCTTCTTCTATTGGAAAAAGCTTATTAACTATAAATTTGTGATTTCCAGAAGAATTTATGTAAAGTGCAACCATTCTTTCTCCTGGTGAAATTCTTTTACCTACAAGATAATAAATTGATGCTGGTGAGGTAACTATTATTTGTGAAAGTCCTTGCGATTTCATTTCTTTTATTACGTTAAAAACTCTATTAGTTTTCATAAAATCAACCCCTTAATTTAGTAATTATTTTAATAAATTTTGTTTCTATTTTTAATTTATGTTTTAGTACTGCTTATATATGAGATTAATTAAAATTATATATGATTCAATATATATAACATAGACTTCTTAATATATTATTTGTACACCATAAATTAAAATATTCTATAAAATTTATTATATAACTTTACATCAAAAAATAATATTATAATGATATAATATATTTAACAATTTTATATTTAGACATAAGGGGAGTTAGTTATGAAAATAGCAATAATTTCAGATATACACGGAAATATTTATTCACTTATTAGAGCATTACAAGATATAGATAATGAAAAGGTTGATTCAATCATTTGTTTGGGGGATTTAGTTGGATACGGTCCACATCCAAATGAAGTTATAGCAATGATCAAAAGAAGAAATATTCTTTGCATTCAAGGAAACTATGATAAATCTGTAATAGATAACGATTATACTTTTATAAGAGAAACTGAAATAAATAGTTTTTCTCTTCCTTGGACATACAATGAACTTAGAGCACAAAATAGATATTTTTTAAGTAATTTACCATCATCTATTAGTCTCAACATTCAAGGCAAAAAAATTATATTTGTTCATGGTAGTCCAAGCATACTTAATCAATATTTATTTGAAAACGCTGAAGATACTAAAAATATAATAGAAAACATGGAAGAAGATATTTTGGTTTGTGCTCATACCCATATTCCTTCTATTAAAAATTTTGATGAAAAAATGTATATAAATTGCGGTAGTATTGGAAAGCCTAAAATAGGCAGACCTAATCTTACTTATTGTCTATTGGATATAAATGAACTTAGTGGAGTAAAAGCTCAGATAAAAGAATTGGAATACGAGTATCCAAGAATCGTAAAAGATATGACTTTATTAAACTTTCCTTCAAAATTAATTAAAAGTTTTGAAAAAGGTTTAGAATAACTCTGTTGCATTTGTAAAAGAAATACTGTAAAATTATACACAATGTAATATGGTAATTACTTTGATGAGAAGAGTACGTTTAGAATGTAGTCTTAGCGAGTAAGGGACAGTGTGAGCCTTATACGAAGTCTATTCCGAAGAACATCTCTGAGTTTCTAACCGAAAGTTTTTAATAATTAGTAGGCTTAGACGGGGGCAACCTCGTTAACAATCTAAGAGAAGTTATATAATTTTATATTGTATGACAAATTGGGTGGTACCACGAATTAACACTTTCGTCCCATATGGGGCGGGAGTTTTTTTTATACTTTTTTATATTTTATAAAATAAATACTAACTCATTATTATATGGTAAGCATATAGATAAATTAAATATATAATGAATTAAATTATGGAGGTCATGTAAATGAAAAATACAGTTTTAATTAAAAAAATTTATAGAGAAACTGATCAATTTCTTTCAAAGGAAGTAATGATATCAGGTTGGATAAGAACTTTAAGAGCATCCAATGCTTTTGGTTTCATTGAAATAAACGATGGTTCTTTCTTTAAAAATATCCAAGTAGTTTTTGATGACAAATTAGGTAACTTTAAAGAAATTTCAAAATTACCAATAAGCTCTTCAATCTCAGTTGTTGGTACATTAGTTGCTACACCAGATGCTAAACAACCATTTGAAATTCAAGCTAAAGAAATAGTTATTGAAGGAATGTCAAATTCTGATTACCCACTTCAAAAGAAAAGACATACTTTTGAATACTTAAGATCAATTGCACATTTAAGACCAAGAAGTAATGCATTCTCAGCAACATTTAGAGTACGTTCAGTTGCCGCCTTTGCAATACATAAATTCTTCCAAGAACAAGGTTTTGTATATACTCATACTCCAATAATTACAGGTAGTGACTGTGAAGGTGCTGGAGAAATGTTTAGAGTAACTACTCTTGACCCTAAGGCTCCTGAATTAACTAAAGAAGGAAATATTGATTATACTAAAGACTTCTTTGGTAAAGAAACTAATCTTACTGTTTCTGGTCAATTAAATGCTGAATGTTTCGCATTAGCATTCAGAAATATATATACATTTGGACCTACATTCAGAGCTGAAAATTCTAACACTACAAGACATGCAGCTGAATTCTGGATGATAGAACCTGAAATAGCCTTTGCTGATTTACAAGATGATATGGAACTTGCAGAAGCAATGCTTAAATACGTTATAAAATATGTTATGGATGAATGTCCAGAAGAATTACAATTCTTCAATTCATTTGTTGATAAAGGATTACTAGAAAGATTAAATCATGTTGTTTCATCAGACTTTGCTAAAGTTACATACACAGAAGCTGTTGAAATCTTAGAAAAATGTGATAAAGAATTTGATTATGACGTATCTTGGGGTATCGATTTACAAACTGAACATGAAAGATATCTTACTGAAGAACACTTTAAAAAACCACTATTTGTAACAGATTATCCTAAAGAAATTAAAGCATTCTATATGAGAATGAATGAAGATAATAAAACTGTTGCTGCAACTGACCTTTTAGTACCAGGTATCGGAGAAATCATTGGTGGTAGCCAAAGAGAAGAAAGACTTGATGTTTTAGAAGCTAGAATGGCTGAACTAGGTCTTAAGAAAGAGGATTACTGGTGGTACTTAGAATTAAGAAAATATGGAGAAACTAAACATGCTGGATTTGGTTTAGGATTTGAAAGATTAATTATGTACATCACTGGTATGACAAATATCAGAGACGTAATACCATTCCCTAGAACTCCTGGAACATCTGAATTCTAGAATTTTAGTAAGAAAAGCATTTGAGATTAAATTCTCAAATGCTTTTTTATTAATTATCTATAGTAAAAAATCCATCTATTATTTTATTATTTAATGTTGGAGAAAGTTCATTTAAAAGTTCTAGTATTTCTTCCTTACTACTTTTTGCAATAGTTGGAACATAATCATTTTTATCCTCTCTAGAAGATATCATAGTGGGAATAATTTTATATTCCATGTTATTTAATTTTTTATCTTTTAAATTAACTTTTATTTGTAAAATAAACGTTCTCTTATCTTCTGGATTAAAATTTCCCCCAAAACAAAAATTCCCCATAGAATAAACAATTATTTTACCTTTATAATTTTCAATGGTTTGAATTACATGAGGATGAGAACCAATTACTGCATCAGCTCCATTGTCTATTGAAAACCTAGCTAATTCTACTTGATTTTTACTTGCCTCATGTTCACTTTCAGATCCCCAATGGAAATAAGGTATAATGACTTCAACTCCTTTATTTCTTAAATCTCTTATATCATTAACTATTTTATCTTTTAATTTATCTGATATATTCCATCCCATATAACCTAAAAAACCAAACTTTATCCCTTTTATATCCTTGACTATTTTATATTCTTCTCCACAAATATCAATTCCTGCATCTTCAAGTGCACTAACAGTATCTTTCATTCCATCGACACCATAATCATAAATATGATTATTAGAGATAGTTACACCTTCTATTGAAGAATACTTAAGAATATTAGCATAATCCTTTTGACCTTTAAAATTAAAAGATACTCCTCCACCTTTAGGTTCTTTGATTTTTGAATCAGTAAAAGTAGTTTCTAAATTTCCTATAGTATAATCATCATTTTCAAATAATTTAACCACATTTTTCATAAAATACAAATAATCTTTATTGTTGTTATCAAATGCCTCTGGAAAACTATTCGAATGTCCAAATTTCTCATCTGTTCCCAGTGTTAAATCTCCAATTACAGATATTAATACTTCTTTATTATTATCTGAATCATTGTCAAAACTTATTTCGCTTTCTGAACTCAATTTTAGATTATTCTTATTATTTAATTTCAAAATTCCAAATATTACAATTATAATTACTATAATTGTAATTATAGTAATACGTCTACGTTTCTTCTTTTTTCTTAATAATTGTTTTCTATTTCTTATACTTTTTCTATTTAAATTGTTATATGTATTATTCAAGTTATAATCTCCCTTTTAATATTTCCAAATTATATGTTATATCATATAACTTTTAAATATGTTACAAAAAAGTATCTATTAAAATTATTATTCGCCTCTAATACATAAATAACTTTGTAAATACAAATTATATTAATAATATAAGAAGATAGGAGATAACTAATATGAGTAATAAAGAAAAGCATTGCAATTGTAAAGATCCTGAAGTAACTTTTAAAGAAGAAAAAATTAAAGTAGATCCATCAAATCCATGTGATCCAACACATCCAGATTATCCATGGGCTCCATGTGGTATAGATAAAAAAAATAAGACTGGTGAAAAACAATAAATTACTATACCTATTCATTATTTAATATAATATTAACCACCTTTTTGAAGATTTTTTCAACTCTCATTTTTATTCAATAAAGCAACTAAAAAAATGAATCTATAAAATATATAGATTCATTTTTTGCTATTTATCAATTATTTTATAGCACCTTTAGTAACTCCATCAATAATACCCTTTTGAGCAAATAAATAGAATACTAATATCGGTATTAACGCTAATAAGTAAGATGCAAATGCTAAGTTATAATCTGTTCCAAATTGTGATTGGAATATAAATTGAACTAATGGAATAGTTGCAAAATCAGGATTACTCAGTATTACAAGTGGTAACATAACATCATTCCAACACCATAATGCTGTTAATATTGCTACTGTTGAATGTATTGGCTTTAACATTGGAAATATTATTTTATAAAATACTTGCCAAGTACTCGCTCCATCAATCAATGCTGCTTCTTCTAATTCTACTGGTATAGATTTTAGAAACCCTACATACAAAAATACATTGGATGATAATCCATACACTGTATATAAAAGTATTAATCCCATTACATTATCCATATTCCAAACACTAACTTGCTTTACAAGTGGAAGCATTATAATTGGAAATGGTACGAACATAGCACTTAAAAAATAATAATACATTGCTTTATATGTTTTTTTATGCATGTTTCTAGCTATTGCATAACCAACCATAGAATTAGTTATAAGTGTTAACACAACTGCTGATATTGTTATAGTTAAACTATTCTTTAACGCATTAAAGAAATTAGTCATTTCTATAGCCTTAGTGAAATTTTCAAAATGAAATACCTTTGGTAATGAAAAGATTCCATTCATCATATCTTGTGGCGATTTTAAAGCTATAAGTACTGTAATTAATAATGGAAAAATTATTGTTATAGTCCCTAAAATCATAAGTATTGTTACAAGCCAATTTGTTTTCTCTTCTTTATTTGTTTTATATTTTATATTTTTTCTTGATTTATTAGCTACTGCAAACATTATAATTGCATCTCCCTTCTTTCAAGGATTCTTAGTTGTAATAATGATATTGCAACTACTACTATAAAATAGATAACTGAATTTGCTGATTGATATCCAAATTGGCTTCCATCAAAACCAGCTTTATATATTAATACAGCTATAGATTCTGTTGATCCTGAAGGTCCTCCACCTGTAAGTGATATGATTTGATCAAATACGTTTAAGAAGTTCTTCATTGCTAATACCATATTTATAGTAAAAAATGGAGCTAGTAAAGGAAACGTTATCTTTTTAAATTGTATCCATTTGTTTGCCCCATCAATAGCACTTGCTTCATATACATCTTCTGAAATAGTTTGAAGTCCAGAAATATATATTATTGTGTTAAATGCAATTGCCTGCCAAGATGCTACTATAACAACTCCAAGCCATGCCAAATTAGGATTTCCAAGTATACTTTTACTTAAAATTTCACTTCCCATTGCTTGTCCTGCGCTTGTTAAAATAAATGTAAATATATAATTGAATATATATCCAACTATTAATCCCCCTAAAATATTAGGAATAAAATAAATCCCTCTTAAAGTACTTTTGAATTTTATTTTAGAATTTAATCCTACTGCTAAAATTAAACTTATTACATTTACTATTATTGTTGCAAGTAATGCAAACTTAAATGTAAACATATATGAATTAATTATTCTTTCATCTGAGAATATACTTATATAATTTTTTATGCCTACAAATTTAAAATCTCCAAATCCTCTCCAGTTTGTAAAACTATAAGATATACCTTTTAATAATGGTAATGTGTGAAAAATAAAAAATAGAATTACTGCTGGTATTGACATTAATAAGAACACTCTTCTCTTTTCTTTCATGCTCATTCACCCCTATAACTTATTTTATTGTTGTGATCTATTCCATCTGTCATCTAGACTATCTAAAAGCTTGTCTATATCCTTATCAAATAAATAAGCTTGAGCTAAATCTCCCACTTGCATTGATGCTGGATAATGGTGATCTGGGAAATCTAAAACCATTCCATTTTTAAAATATGGATTCAAATCCTCTACAGTTTTATCCTTTTGATACATATCTTTAATTGCAGGAATTGCAAATTGCTCTTTTGCATATTGTTCAACATTTTCATTTTTAATCATAAAATTTAAAAACTTCACTGCTGCGTCTTTATTATTTGAATCTTTAGGTACTGCAAATAATAAATCAATACCTGAAACAACACTATTCTTGCTTGAATCATTATTTGTTGGTAATACAAACATTCCCAAATTAATATCTGGATTAATCTTTAATATCTCTGGAATAACCCAATTGCCTTGTATCATCATTGCTGCATTTCCTTGAGCAAAAGATACATTTCCATCATTATATCCAATTCCAAAGTTATCATTATGACCATATTCTAATAATTTTGACAGCTTTTCAGCTACAGGCTTATACTCATCTCTAAATGTAACTTCGTTCTTTCTACGCTTAATAAAAAAATCTTCTGATTCAGTATTAGCTGTTATGGCATTCCAAGCTGGCATTGCAGTCCATGCATCTTTTAAAGTAAAATAGAATGGTGTAATTCCTGCTTTCTTTATCTTTTCAGTAACTTTTATAAATTCATCCCATGTAGTAGGAATAGTTAAATCTAATTTTTTAAAAATTTCTTTGTTATAAACTACTCCTCCGGCATTACATGCATAAGGTATTCCGCATAAAGTGTTATTAGGTTCAAATTCTAAACTTTTCAAAACATTAATATATGCAGGTTGTATTCTATCTATAATTTCTTCTTCATTAGATAGGTCTTCTAAAATTCCCGCATCTACAAAATCTCCATAAGTCATTTCTCCTGCTATTGTCAATATATCTGGAACATCATTCTTTACTAATCTTGTCTTTAATACTGTCATAGGTTGAGCTGGTGAACTAATAACTACATCTATGTCTGGATTTTCTTTTTCAAATTTTTCTTCAAAATTTTTGAATGTATTTATTGCTTCTGCTTTGCTCAAAAAAACTTCTACTTGTTGTTTTCCATCTTTATTTTCAACATTGTTACTCTTACAACCAGTTAAAAGTGATGTAGAAAAAATACAAATTGTTAAGCAACTAATAAGAATTTTTGTAATCTTCATTATGCCAACTATCTTTCCATAGTACTTAATACTCATAGAAAAATAGTATTCACCTCCTATTATTTATAATCTTTATAGTCCATCTGTCTTGTTTCAGGAATCGTTCCCAAAATAAGATATATAATTATTAAATAAGATATGCTCTACATTCATAAGGTCTTAAGCTTATATTTTCTAATGTTTCTTCTTTACACTCATCATAATTTGCTATAAGAAGTTTTTTATATTTTGATTTTATATTATTAGGTAATTTAAATTCTGAAGTATTACTAGAAAAATTACATATTACTAATAACTGTTCCTCATTTAATGTTCTTACATATGCATATATCTCTTCACTATCATCTAAAATTAAATCATAATTTCCATAAACAATAATTTCATTATCTTTTCTTATTTTTATAAGCTCTTTATAATAATTAAAAATAGAATCTTTATCACCTATCTGACTTTCAGCATTTATTTCATTGTAGTTAGGATTAACCTTAATCCAAGGAGTACCTGTTGTAAACCCTGCATTTACACTACTATTCCATTGCATAGGTGTACGTGCATTATCTCTACCTCTATCATAAATTCCTTCCATCATTTCATCATGTGATCTTCCATTTTTAATAACTAAATCATTGTATGCATTTATAATTTCTATATCTTTATAATCATTTAAATCCTCAAATGCAACATTAGTCATTCCTATTTCTTCACCTTGATAAATATATGGAGTTCCTTTCATCATATGAAGACATGTAGCTAACATCTTCGCTGATTCTTTCCAATATTTCTTATCATTTCCGAATCTTGAAACCACTCTTGGTTGATCATGATTGTTCCAATATAAACTGTTCCACCCCTCATTTTCTAATCCCTTTTGCCATTTGGTCATTATTTTCTTTAAATCTGTTAATTTAAATGAATTCTTATGCCATTTTCCATACTTTCCATTACCTAAATCTGTGTGTTCAAATTGAAACACCATATTAAGTTCATTTCTATCCTCTCCAGTATACAACTTAGCTTCTTCAACACTTACACCTGGCATTTCTCCAACTGTTATTAAATTTTTATTTCTTAAAACCTTTTCATTCATTTCCTCTAAAAACTCATGTATTCTTGGACCATTCATTGAATACTTACTGAAATCTCCATTTACACCATCAGGAAATTCTTGATTTTTAGAAATAAAATTAATAACATCCATTCTAAATCCGTCTATTCCTTTATCTAACCACCATTGCATCATTAAGTAAACATCATTTCTTAATTCAGCACTTTCCCAATTTAAATCTGGTTGTTTTTTAGAAAATAAATGTAAGTAATACATATTTGTTTCTTCATCATACTGCCATGCGGGACCACTAAAGCAAGATGTCCAATTATTTGGTGGTTGACCATCCTTGCCTTTTTTCCACACATAATAATCTCTATATTTATTTTTTTCTGATTTTCTACTCTCTATAAACCATTGATGTTCATCTGATGTGTGATTTACAACTAAATCCATCATTATTTTAATTCCTTTTTCATGAGCCGAATTAAGTAACTCATCAAAGTCATTCATAGTACCAAATTCAGTCATTATATCTTTATAATTACTTATATCATATCCATTGTCATCATTAGGTGATTTATATACAGGCGAAAGCCAAATTACATCTATACCTAATTCTTTTAAGTAATCTAACTTTTCTATAATTCCTCTTATATCCCCAATTCCATCCCCATTGCTATCCTTAAAACTTCTTGGATAAATTTGATATACTACACTTTCTTTCCACCAATTTGTTTTCATAAAAATTCCTCCTTTTATTTAAAATAAATAATTTATGTATTAGGTTAACCGATTACGTAACCTTCAAAAATAAAATGGTTTATTTTAACCATTTTACAGTTTCTCTTTCAGCAATATTATGCTTCATAATAATTTGTTCTTTAGAATCATTTCCATTAAGCATATTTAAAATTTCACTGAATGCTCTACATCCCATTTCATATAATGGTTGTGATAATGTTGTTAATGGTGGTATTGACATTATAGCTACCTTAGTATTATCATATCCAACAATTGATAAATCATCAGGTACTCTAATTTTTTTTCTATAAGCAACATTTAAAACCCCAACTGCCATATCATCACTAGCTATAAATATAGCTGTAAAGTCTTTTTTTCTTTCTAACAAAGTATTCATACATTCAATTCCACTTTTATAAGAAAAATCTCCATATGTAATTAAATTTTCATCTACACTTATTCCATAATCAGAAAGTGCCTTTATATATCCTTGTACTCTAGGTAATCCTGCTATTGTATCATCTTGATTTCCACTTATCATAGCAATTTTCCTATGGCCTCTATCTAATAAATATTTAGTTGCAGTATACGCTGCTGATAAATCATCTACTTTTATATGAGGCATATCATATTTAGGCGATGTTGTAGATATAAGTATGTATGGAATATTTATTTTTTTTAAAGCTTTATAATATTCATCTTCTATTTTTATACTTACAATTATGACAGCATCTAATTGTCTTTCTTCTAAAATTCTTAAATACTCTAAAGTTCTAACTCCTTTTGAACCAGCATTACAAAGTATAACGCTATAGTTGTTATCATGTGCTACATCCTCAATTCCACGAATGATTTCACCATCAAAACTTGTAGAAACATCTGGTAAAATTACTCCTATAGTTCTTGTTGTATTCGTTGATAAAGACCTTGCTATCGCATTTCTTTTATAGCCAATTTCATCAACTACTTTAAGTACTCTAATTTTTGTTTCCTCAGAGTATCCCCCTAAATCATTTAAAACCCTTGATACTGTAGCTACAGATACTTTAGATAATTTTGCTACATCTTTTATGGTTGATGCCATCTTAATCCCTCTTTTTTCCTTAAGTTAATCGATTACTCAAATATACAATACCATATTTTTATATACATATCAATAAAGTAAAATACTAAAAATACTTACATATATTAAGAATTGATACTGTTAAAACCCCACTCCATCTAATATTTTTTAGAGTTTTAAAGCATTTTAAAAAATATTTTAATTTTTTTATCTATCAATGTATAAAATTTTTTCGCTTGTCCATAATATAAATGTATCCACAATATCATAATAATCATTAGTCCCCTTAAACTAGTATAATGTTTGTTGTTATACTACATTAATTATTTATTTACGAAGAAAGCTCTCCATTATATAATAATGAAGAGTTTTCTTATTTTATGATTTTTATTTTTAATTATATTTTAAATAATTGCTTTACTATATGTTTATATATGCAATAGGTAAAATGGCATTGTAATTGGACTTTTAGAACACGTTCCAAAACATGTCATTATTTTTTAGATATATATTTATTATCTTTTATATAAAATCTCCATGGAAAATCTATTGCTTCTTCTGCATAATCTATTCCAATCCTAGTTGTCTGAGTAATATCATAATTATCGCAGCTATCTTCTATATATAAATCACCCTTTTCATAAAGCACTTTATAATTATCTTTTTTATCTATTTCAAAAGCCATGCATAATTTTGATGGTCCATTAGTTAAATCTCTCTTCTTAACCGTAGATAATTCTTCAAATTTTTTATTAAATCTCTTTAAAGAAATATAATCAAAATTATCTAATGGCTCCAATGCTCTAATTAAAACACCCTGACCATCATCATTCTCTCCACTTATAACATTAAAGCAGTGATACAGTCCATATATAAAATATACATAAGCTATTCCACCTTCTTTAAATAGTGGTTCTGTTCTTTCTGTTCTTCTTCCATTATAAGCATGTGATGCTTTATCGATTGATCCAATATACGCTTCAGTTTCTACTATTTTTCCTCTTAAAATAACACCATCTATTTCTCTTACTAAAATTTTCCCCAATAAACCCTTAGCTACTTCCAAAGCATCTCTTTTATAAAATTCCCTATTTAAAATCAATCACTCATCACATCCTTTTATTTAAAATATTATTCTAAAGTTTTATTATAACTAATTTTTGATATTTTATTATAAGCTAAATATCAAAAATAACTACTTTATTTGATTTTAAACTTTCCTTTACATCGATTATTCTTTGGTTAGACGATCCTTTAAATTTCAATCCATCTTCCTTCTTATCTTCCTCAAACTTTCCATCCACTAATACATCTAAGTTATTTATTAAGTCTTTCCAACCTTTATTTCTTTCTAAATTATCATTTATATATTCAAATGTGTATCCTGTATAGCACCAAATATTTTTATTATTTTCTTTGAAAATTTTTGCCATATAAGAAAATTCATCAGCTCTTTCAAATGGATCTCCACCACTAAAAGTAATTCCTTTAATCATTGGATTACATAAAACATCCTCTATTAATTCATCTATATTCCTTTCTTCTCCACCATTAAAATCATGAGTATCTGGATTAAAACACCCCTTACAATTATGATTACATCCTTGTGAGAAAAAAACTCTTCTTATTCCTGGACCATTTACTAAACTTTCATAAGCAATACCTGATAATCTTATTTTTTTATCCAAAATAATACACTTCCTTTAAAAATTCTTATGTTTGTATTTAAGATTTATTATATTTCTATCTTTTATATATAAGAAATATAATATTAATTATAAATCACAAAAATAGAAAAGCTACTATATATTTTTTAATATACAGTAGCTTTTCTAAAACGCTTAATTATATTACTTGTAGTTAAATAATCAAAATAAAATTTTATTATATTAAATTATTCTTATACATATATCAAGGCTTTTTTAAAATAACATCTTGAATTACCACTAATGTTAATTCCTTTTCTTCAAAAACTTTTACTGGCATGGGTCTTGCATACAAGTATCCTTGGGCATTATTACATCCTACTTCACTTAAAAATTCTGCTTGTTCATAAGTTTCTACGCCTTCACAGATTACATTTAAATCTAATTCTTTAACCATTCTCACAATATTTGCTATTACTATCTCACCTTTTTTAGAACTATCCTTACTATTTAAGAATTCTCTATCAAGCTTTATTGTATCAATAGGTAAATCTTTTAATATATTAAGTGAAGAAAGACCTGTACCAAAATCATCTAATGATATACTAAATCCCATTGCTTTTAATCTAAGCAATGCTTCCAACATATTATCATAATGATTAAATATTGCACTTTCCGTAATCTCGATTTCTATTAAATTTGGATTTATATCATATTTATTAAATATCTCACTTATATTCTTTATAAAATAGTCTACATTTTTTAAATTAATTCTTGATATATTAACTGAAATAGGAATTAATTTAATATTATTTTTCTTCCATTCATTTATTTTTGAACATACCTCTTCAAAAATAAACATATCTAAATTAACTATAAATCCATTTTTTTCAAACAAAGGTATGAAATCTATAGGACTTATTAATCCTTTTTCAGGATTATTCCATCTTACAAGTGCTTCTGCACCAACACAACTTTCTAATTTTATATCATACTTAGGTTGAAGGTATAATTCAAATTGCCTATTAGCTAATGCACTATACATAACATCTTCTATTTGCTTTTGCTTTATTAATTTACTTTGAAGTCCGATATCATAAAATCCTATAACTTCATTGCAATCACTCTTCGAAGTTTCTCTAGCAAAAGCTACATTATCAATCATCTTATTTATATCCTCTTCTGTTCCATCTATAACATATACTCCATATGAAAGAGAGAAATTAGGCACTTCTTTAGTTCCATTATCAAAGAATCTCATACTATTATCTAACACATTGATTCTATCTATAAGATCATTTTCATCTTTATATTTTAATAACAATATAAATAAATCATCTCTTACTCTGCAAAACATTTCTTTATACAATAATTTATTTTTCAAAATATCAGATATATGTTTTAATAAAAAGTCTCCTGTTTTATATCCCCATATATCATTTATAATTTTAAATCTAACTATATCAAATTCTACCAATGCATATGATGAATTCATATTTTCTACCAATACTTCCCTTATATCCATCTTAAATTTAGTTAAAGTTTTTCCACCAGTAATATCATCAACAAATGCTATGTCTTTAATCAACTTTTCTTTTCTATTTCTATATGAATTTAAATAAATCAAAAGTATTAAAAATATTAATATAACAAAACTCGCTAAAATATTCATTAGAAATGTAATATGATATTGTTTTTCATTTATGTTGGATGCATCTATTAAAGATAAAACATAGTAATCCTTTAAATCACTTATTTTAGAATATGACAAGATATACTTATTCTTATCTAATGTAATAAACACAGCCCCATCTCTATTATTAGTTAAATCATCTTTTAACATTTCTATATCATCCAAATCATTATATGAAAATATATTATTGTCTTTTAATATATTGAATAAATCGCCAGACCCTATTAATATATTTCCTTCTCTGTCTAGTATGTAAGTCTCAACCTGTTGATAAAATTTAGAATTTGATATAAACAACTTTTCTATATCCTTAAACGATAAAGTTCCATATAAAGCACCTTGAATTTTATCATCATGAAATAATGATGTTACATATATGAATACTTTTTCCCCACTTTTTAAATCAGTATCTATAGTTATTATATCTTCATTAGTTTTTTTCCATTTTTTAAAATAATCCTTGTTATTAATATCATTTATTGAACCATCAGTGCAATTTAAAATTCCATCAGAAGTTATAATTCCAGTTGTTAAAAAATCTTCTTTTTCTTCTAAATTCAAAAATTCCATAACATCCTCTTTTGAGAAATCGTTTAAACCATTGAAAATACCCGATATATGTTTCATATACTGAATATTATCATTTAACTTATAGTTTATAAACATAGAATTATTTTCTGATGCTTTTACAATAACAGATTTATTGCCTTTACTTATTACTTCTTTAACTTCTATTATACATACAGAAAATCCAATCGCTATTAACATAACAATAACAGTAATTGGTATAATATAGGCAAAAATATTACTTTTAAACTTATTATTCATATATTTACCCCCTAACACTTAATATCATCACTTCAAAGGTGTCACAAATAAAAATTCAAATAATTTTAATTATTGTAATTTATTGTCTATTAATATTTTATCATATTTTTATATAAACTTGTATTAAAATAAAAAAGACTTTCTTAAATAAATGAAAAATTTAAGAAAGTCTTTTTGACATAGATACTATTTCAACAAAATGTATATATATTAATTTGTCTATGAATTAATCTTTACATAATTTAATCTTCCACCCGCTTTTATAACATCTATTTCTTTTGATGTTAATTTAACTAAAACTTCAAATTCATTATTTTTAGTTAAGTTTTTAAGTTTTAATACTCCAGTATTTAAATTATCACTTATATCTTCTATTAATAACTCATCAACTAAATTTATTTTTTCATAATCTGAGGAATCTTTAAATTCAATTGGTACTATTCCATTATTTATTAAATTTGCTTTATGTATTCTCGCAAATGATTTAGCAATAACTGCTTTTACGCCTAAATATAAAGGTGCTAATGCAGCATGTTCTCTACTTGAACCTTGTCCGTAGTTTTCTCCAGCTACTATAAATCCACCATTAAACTCTTTAGCTCTCTTAGGGAATTCTGTATCTACTGTATTAAAACAGAATTCTGAAAGATAAGGAATATTAGATCTAAATGGTAATAATTTTGAATTAGAAGGCATTATATGATCTGTTGTAATATTGTCTTCTACTTTTATTAACACTTTACCATCTATTTTATCTCCAAGTGCTTTGTTTATTGGAAATGGTTTTATATTCGGACCTCTAACTACTTTAACTTCTGCGTTAGTTTTAGCAGGTTCTAAAATCATAGAATCATCTATGATAAACTTTTCAGGCATATCAATTTTTATATCTACATCCATTTCCCTTGGATCAGTCAAACAACCTTTAATAGCAGAAACTGCTGCTGTTTCTGGACTTACAATATATATTTGTCCTGATAATGTTCCACTTCTACCATAGAAATTTCTATTTACAGTTCTTAGTGATATTCCATTTGTTCCTGGTGCTTGCCCCATTCCAATACATGGGCCACAAGAATTTTCAAGTATTCTTGCTCCTGAACTAATAATATCTGCTAAAGCTCCATTTCTAGCAATCATCTCCATGACTTGTCTAGATCCTGGTCCAATAACTAAACTTACATTTTCATGTACTTTATTTCCTTTTAATATTTTTGAAACTTTCATTAAATCTTCATAAGAAGAATTAGTACAACTTCCTATAAACACTTGATCAACTTTAATCTTTCCTGCATCTTCAACAGTTACAACATTATCTGGACTATGAGGCTTTGCGGTTAATGGTTTTAAATCATTTAAATTTATAACTATTTCTTCATCATATATAGCATCTTCATCTGCCTTTAATTCTATCCAATCATGTTCTCTATTTTGTGCTTTAAAGAATTCTAAAGTTCTTTCATCACTAGGAAATATTGATGTTGTAGCACCAAGTTCAGCACCCATATTAGTTATTGTACCTCTTTCTGGCACTGATAAATTTTTAATTCCGTCTCCACAATATTCAAATACTTTTCCAACGCCACCTTTTACAGTACATATTCTAAGTACTTCTAAAATCACATCTTTTGCAGCTACCATTTTATTTAGCTTTCCTTTAAGTTCAACTTTTACAACCTTAGGTGTATTTATATTATATGCGCCACCACCCATTGCAAGAGCAACATCTAATCCACCAGCTCCCATTGCAAGCATTCCAACACCACCAGCTGTTGGTGTATGGCTATCTGAACCTATTAATGTATCTCCAGGTGTTGCAAACCTTTCTAAAAATATTTGATGACATATTCCATTTCCAGGCTTTGAAAAATACACTCCATATTTTGATGCCACTGTTTGAATAAATTTATGATCATCTGCATTTTCAAATCCTTGTTGAAGCATATTATGATCAATGAAAGCCACTGATTTCTTAGTTTTAACTCTATCTATTCCCATTGCTTCTAATTGAAGATATGCCATTGTTCCAGTTGAATCTTGAGTTAGAGTTTTATCAATTTTAATAGAGATTGGTTCTCCTGTTTTTAAATTCCCTTCAACAATATGATTTTTTAAAATTTTATAAACTAAATTATCTCCCATGTTTATTCCCCCTATTATTGCTTATGATTTCATTCTACGATTTTTAGATAAATATTGATATTTTAGTATAAAGATGAAATGGCATTGAAATTTGCTTTTTTACAATTCTTAAAGTAAATTTCTCTAACCATGAGCTTTATACTAAAAAATCACTGCCATACTAAAACAAAATATATTTTATAAGTTATTAATTCTTTTATATTCTTTATATAATTGAACAACTTCTTTATCGAAAAGACATCTTTTCAATCTAACTGATGTTGATCTAACTAATTCTAATATTCCTGTCGCTTCATCTTTAGTAAGTTCTATCGCATATTCTCTAAACTTATTTTCAACTGCAGCACGTCCTGAGTGTTTTCCTATAACTATTTGTCTTTCTAACCCTACAATTGCTGGATCAAATGCTTCATAGTTAGTTGGGTCCTTAAGCGCTCCATCCGCATGAATTCCAGATTCATGTGCAAACATATTACTTCCAACTATAGCTTTCCACTTTGGTAGCTCTCTACCTGATGCTCTAGATACATATTGAGAAAGATCTTTAAGCATTGTTGTATCAATATCTCCCTTGTATCCATATACAATCATCAATGCCATAATCACCTCTTCTAATGCAGCATTTCCTGCTCTTTCTCCAAGACCATTAACAGTTACTCCCACATGTGTAGCTCCACCTTCAATTCCCGCTATAGCATTTGCAGTAGCCATACCGAAATCATTATGTGTATGCATTTCTATATTGAACTTAGTAGTCTCATGAAGTTCCTTAATTCTTTTTTGAATTTTAAAAGGCTCCATAATTCCTACAGTATCACAATATCTAAATCTATCTGCTCCAGCTTGTTGTGCTGCTTGAATAAACTCTATTAAAAAATCTTGATCAGCTCTTGACGCATCTTCTCCATTAACTGATACATAAAGTCCATTCTTTTTAGCAAACTCAACTGACTTAACCATATTTTCTAACACCCATTCTCTTGATGTTTTAAGCTTGTGTTGAATGTGTATATCAGATACTGATATAGATACTGCTACAGCATCAACTCCACAGTCTATTGATTGTTCTATATCCCCAATAACAGCTCTATTCCATGCCATTATACTTGGCTTTAAATTTCTTTTAACAATTTCTTTTATTGCAGTCTTTTCATCTCCACCCATAGTAGGTATACCAACTTCTAATTGATCTACTCCAAGTTCGCTTAGCATTTCTGCAATTGCTATCTTTTCAGCATTAGCAAAAACCACTCCAGCTGTTTGCTCCCCATCTCTAAGAGTAGTATCAACTATATTAATTTCTTTATCTGTATTTATATTTTTAACTGACATTTTAACTCCCCCTTAATATTTGTTTATTACTTATTGCCTTTGCCACTTAATTTTTATTTATTTATCATTATACACTATATATACATATAATGGAATGATAACTTTCTTATTTTTGCAATAAATATCATATGTTCCTTCAATTAAGATTGTTATAAAAGGTTTTTAATATAAAAAACCTCGATTTATTGCAGGATTTTTTTTAAATTATTCATTTAATAAAATTACATAATAGTATATTTTTTGATGTTTAACTCTAAAAAATATATGTGTTATACTTTATTCAATTGAAACTTATACTGCACTTATGAATATATTCGCATTTTTCTAAAAGGTGCATATTAAGATAAAAAAGTACTAAAAAATGAGGATACTGTTTAGTATCCTCACTCAAATTTAATGCTTTTTAATTTAATTAGTTTTTAATTTTTTAATAATGTTTCTTATGGCTTTCTAAATGAGATATTCTATCTGCTCTTTCTTGATACTTACCTGGACCAAATCTCTCATCTAAACTTAAATATCCAGTTACTCTACTTATTCCTTGTATATCAGTGCTTCCACAAGTTGAACATTTACTTTCGTTACTGTGTAAATAAGTTCCACAATCTTTGCAATATCTTATATGGAAGTTTACACCCATATAACTTATATTAGTATTTTTATATGAATAATTTATTATATCCATAATAACATCTTCAGTTGGGAAATCGTCAACTTCTATATAAGTTATGTGACCACCATTACAAATTTTATGATAAGGGGCTTCTATGTCAATTTTATCTTTAATTGATATAGCATGACCTACTGGTACATGATAACTATTTGTATAATATTCTTTATCCGTAATACCTTTTACCATTCCAAATGTTTTTTGATCTTGCTTTATAAACTTACCTGATAAACCTTCAGCGGGTGTTGCATAGCAACTCCAATTTAATTTATACTCTTCTGTTAATCTATCACAATAATCTCTTATATGACCAATTATCTTTAACCCTAATTCTCTTGCTTCATCAGTTTCTCCATGATGACTACCTATTAGCGCTGTTAATGTCTCCGCAAGTCCTATGAATCCAATTCCCCAAGTACCTTGCTTTAATATAGGTTCAATAGAATCTTCTGGATTTAAATTTTCTGAACCTACCATCAAGTTTTGACCTGCTATAAACGGTAAATCCTTAACTCTTAGATTCTTTAATACATTGTATCTATGCAATAAAGACTCTTTAGATAAAGATAATCTAGCATCTAAAATTTTGAAGAATTTATCTACATCACCTTTAGCTTGTAATCCGATTCTAGGCAAATTAATTGTAGTAGGAGCTATATTTCCTCTACCTTTACATCCTGGTTCCCCATTTACGTTTTTCATAAGATAAGTTCTGCATCCCATAGTTGCTGGAACATATCCTTTATCATAATATTCTTTATTGAAATCTGCATCAATATTCATAAATGTAGGATTCATTCTTTTAGCTGCTACTCTACACGCTAATTTATATAAATAATAATATTGATCATTTTCTTCTCTATTAACGCCTTCTTTTACTCTAAAGATTATGTTAGGGAAAATAGGTTGTTCTCCTTTACCTAATCCTTTTTCATATTCTAAAAGAAATACTTCACAAACTAATGCAGCATCATCATTAGTTGGTATACCTATATTTACAGAACTAAAAGGTACTTGTGATCCAGCTCTGCTATGCATAGTATTTAAATTATAAATAACACCTTGCATTGCTTGATGAACTCTTTTTCTTAAAGTTTTTTCTATAAGTATGTTCATTTTTTCTTTTGGAATATCTAATTCCTCTAATTCTTTTTTTATTTCGTCTCTTGTTGGAGGAATAAATACTGCTAAATCATTATCAAAATCTGGATGAGATTGACCTCCAAACATATCATTTTGAGTAGATTGCAATAATATGCATGATAATTCTGCAGCTGTTTCTATTCTCTTAGGTGCATTTATTGTTCCATATCCTGTATTAAAGCCATTCATTAGAATTTCTTTAGTAGGTATATGAAGACAATTAGTAGTTAAGTTATAACTATCTAAATCATGATAATAAAGATCACCTGTTTCGTGAGCTTTTGATAAATGCTTCGGCATAGTAGATAAATTATGCCATTTATTAGATTCAGAGGCTATTCTTAATAGCTTAGAACTAAAATTGTTTCCTACATTAGCATTATCTCTATCAGTTTCAACACCTATTTTTTCTATTGCTTTCATTAAATCCGATTTTATATCTCTTACTCTTGTTCTTTCTCTTCTATATGATGAATATGCAAAAGCTATATTTTTATCTTCTTCCCCTAAAGCTTTCTCAACCAAATTTTGAATTGCTTCTACTGTAATTTTATCTTTTTTAGTATCTTCAATATACATAATCACCTTTTGTACAGTTTCCAAAACTTGGCTTTCTCTTAAAGTCACCCCGATTTCTAGCGCAGCACCCTTAATAGCCTGAGAAATCTTTTCTCCATTGAACTCAACAGTTCTTCCATCTCTTTTTACAACATATAGCATTTTGCTTACCTCCACAACACAATATATAGTACTTTAATAATACTGTACTATTATACTTGATTAAATATGTGTTAGCAATACCGTTAATGTTTAGTTTTATTGGTGATATTTTTTAATTATTAGTGAATATATCTTTTTATCTCTATATTTGGTTAAATTTTAAGGTTGTTTTCAATTTGACTTATTATAATTAATATTATCTAAGAACTTATCACTATAGATAACTATATCACTATTGATATAGTTATCTATAGTGATATAATTAATAAATAGAATATATTACTAGGAGGAATTTTTAGTGGATAAAATTGCATTATTAACTGACAGTGCATCTGATATATGTACTGAAGATCTAAAAAAATACAATATAAAATTATTACCTTTTAAAATTATCTTTTCTGATAAAGAATACGATGATAAATTAGAAATAACTTCTGATGTTCTTTATGAATTACTTCCTAGAGAAATTCCTAAAACATCATTACCAAGTATTGAAAGACTTAATAATACCCTTACACAACTAATAGAAGAAGGTTTTACACATGCCATTATAGTAACCTTATCTAGTGAATTTTCAGGAACATATAATTCAATGAGATTAGCATGTGAAAGCTTTGAAGGAATAGAGACCTTTGTATATGATTCAAAAAGCTTAAGCATGGCAGAAGGTGTAATAGTATTAGAGGCTGCAAAACTTATTGAAGAAGGAAAATCATTTAATGAAATAGTAAAGATACTTCCTGAATTAAGATCTAAAACAGATATATTCTTTACTATAGATACTTTAGAATATTTAAAAAAAGGTGGAAGAATAGGTAGAATTGCTGGAACTATCGGTGATGTTCTTAATTTGAAGCCTGTTATAACAATAGATGATAATGGTTGCTTCCATACTTACTGTAAAGCTCGTGGTAAAAAGCAATCTGCATCAAAATTATTGAAAATTGCTAAATCTTATACCGAGAATAATAAATGTAAATTTTGGGTTATGGATGGTAATGCTCTTGATGATGCAAAATCATTATGTGAAAATATTAAAAGCTTTGATAATGTAGTAGAGTGTAACTTAGGATATAGTATCGGGCCTGCACTTGGAGTTCATACCGGACCTGGCCTTTTTGGATTCATTGTTGAAAAGGTAGATTAGTATGTCTGACTTTAATTTTTCTGATATAAATGATATAAAAAATGAAGAAAAAAGATTATATGAAGAATATAAGAGTAAAGTTTCTCAGTTAAAAAAAGTAAAAAAAGAGAAAGAAGCTGTAGGGCAAGTATTTACAAAAGGTCTTTTGCCTATATATGTTTTGTATATACTCTCACTAAATCCAACAAATGGGAATGAAATTTCAAATCAAATAGGTATAAGAACCAATAACAGGTGGATTCCCAGTACTGGAGGAATATATCCTATACTAAAAAAATTAGAAAAAGAAGCTCTTATTGTTGGAATATGGGATGATCCTAATAAAAAATTTCAAAAAATATATCATTTAACACCACAAGGAAAAATAGAATATGAACATAAGAAAAAACTTTTAAAACCAAAAATTGAAGAATCCTTAGAAGTTTTTAAAATAATTTATAATGACCTTTATTAATTTTGTGTCTTGCTTTAAAATAAATAATATTTTAAAGCAAGACATTTTTTATTTTAAAAGAAACTTTAAATAAAAGATTATACAAATGTTAACATCAAAAAATTCCATAATAGTAGTAATGTATATTTATTTAAATAATACTAAAAATACTATTAAAGGATGGTGTTAGTTTATGAAAGGTTTTATTATTGATTCAACATATAAAGAAGACATTATAATAGATAATAATAATATTAATTCTACAGTTCCTTGTAATAATATTCCTAATTTTTTATCAAACGGCTCTAAAGTAAATTTAAACGATGTTTCATCAAGTTACATCTCTCATTATAATAAAGACAATAAATATAACCCATATAACGTGGTTGACTACTTATAGTTATACGGGTAAAATGAATATATATTATAGTGCTAGGGGAGCCTTTGTGCTGAGATTTGATTTTATATCATAAACCCTCGGAACCTGATCCAGTTAATTCTGGCGTAGGGAAGTATAACCGCTTAATATATTTATTTATTATATAAATAAACATTAAACTTATTTTTAGTATGTTTTTTTGTTCTATTTTAATAATAAAAATTTATATTTACTCGGTTAACAATCTCCTAAGCACAATTTAAGGAGGTTTTTTTTATGAGTATTTTTAACGATTGGGCAGAACAAATTTCAAAATTGTACAGTCACTTGCCCGAAAATGTACAAACTATCATTTCTAATCCATTATCACTTATTACTTTATTAGGATGTATTGCTATACTAGTTGTATTAGTAAAAGCAAAAAAAATTAAATTCACACCTCAATTAATTGCTAGAATTGGTATAGCCTTAGCATTGGCAACAATTCTAAAAATTCTTAGAATTTATCATTTTCCACAAGGCGGAAGTATAACCTTTGGTAGTATGGTTCCTATTTTGCTAATTGCATTTATGTATGGACCACAAGTTGGATTCCTAACTGGATTCCTTTATGGAATGATAACATTACTTATGGATCCTTATATTTTACATCCAGTTCAAGTGTTATTTGATTATCCATTACCATTTTTATGTCTAGGTATAGCGGGATTCTTTCCAAATAAAAAATACTTAGGTGTAATGCTTGCAGTTTTAGGTAGATTTATATGCCATTTTATATCTGGAGTTGCTTTCTTTGGATCTTTTGCACCAGAAGGAATGTCTCCAGCTTTATATTCTCTATCAGTAAATGCACCTATAATAGGATTAGAAGGACTTATTTGTTTAGTTATAGTTGCTGCTCTTCCTATGACAAGATTAATTTCGGTCGTATCAAATAATAAAGTTACAACATAAATTAAATATTAAAACTGTATATTTTTTATTATTATAATAGTAGATCTATATATTTGAATCCTTTTTAATTAAAATCTACTATATATTTTTAATTAATAATAAATATAAATAGATATAAAAATGTGGTGTTAAAAATTAAATTTCTAACACCACATTTTTTTATTCTACTGAAATTGCATTAACTGGGCAACTTGTTTCTGCTTCTTTTGCTGAATCTTGGCATGCACTTGGTACTTCTGGAACTATAACTCCAGCTTTACCATCATCCTGCATATCAAAACATTCAGGACATATTGATGGGCATAAGCCACATCCTATACAAGTATCTTTATCTACGTTTGCTTTCAAAAAACTCACCCTTCCATTATGAAATTACATTAATAGTATTTCCCTAAGAAGGATGAGTTATGTATATTAATATAAAGCTTCAAATATTAATGAATATAAATCATTATCAATAACGTAAGCTTCTGCTTTACCTTTTTCTAGAGCCTCTGTTAATTCTACATTAATAGGTAATTCACCTATTAATGGTAATCCTAAATATTCTGCATGTTCATCAGAAGATTTTGTACTAAATACCCTTATTTTTTTATCGCAGTCTGGACATTTAATATATGCCATATTTTCAACTACACCTCTAATTTTTATGCCTATCTTTTGAGCCATTATAACTAACTTTTTAACAATCATTGATACCATATCTTGTGGAGTTGATACTATTATAACTTCAGTAAGAGGGAATTCTTGCATTACTGTAAGGGCTATATCACCAGTTCCTGGTGGCATATCTATAAGCAAATAGTCCAATTCTCCCCAATTAGTTTCCATAAACATTTGCTTTAGTACACCTGTAATTACAGGACCTCTCCATATAACTGGATCTTCTTCAACTGCTGTTAAAAGATTCATAGATATAACCTTTATTCCTGAATCAGTTGTTACAGGTTCAAATTTCACCATATCATTTTCTAATGGAATTATCTTTCCTCTTTTTTCATTAATACCAAAGAATCTAGGCATAGATGGTCCTGTTATATCTGCATCTAAAACTCCTACTTTATATCCTTTTTTAGCTAAAGTAGTTGCCATTATTCCTGTAACAGTAGATTTCCCTACGCCACCTTTTCCACTAATAACTCCTATTACATTCTTTATCTTTCCATATGTAGGTATCATTTTAGGTATAGAATTTTCGCATCCTTGACCTTGTGATCCACATGAATCTTTACTTGGACAATTATCACAACTTCCCATTATTTTTTCCTCCTCTTACCATTCATTTGGCATTTTATTTGCTTCTCCCATATCGATATCCCAATTTCTAAAATTATATTCTGCTAATATATAATAAGTATTAAAGACTTTATCTTTCTTATTATCAACAGTGATCATAGTTTTAAAAATTGTGCTATTATACCCTCTGTTTTTAACTTTAATTATTGTATCAAATTCCCTAGAATTATTTTTAACAATTTCAGCGTTTGGAATGACTTTAGCAATATTTTTTTCAAACTGTTGTAAATCCGTTGAAAGTATATATTTTAAACAATCAATATCACCACTAATATCTATTCCTACCTTATTAGATTCATCAAAATTTGTTTTTTCAGCTTCTAATACAGATAAAATAGTTTGATAATACACATATTGAAAGTTTCTAGGCTTTCTTATAAAAGATAGATTTTGTATTATAGTATCATCTAGTCGATTAGATATTGAAAAGCATTCTTCATCATTAAAGAAATTTCCTTTTCCTCTTTCATCAGCGCCAACTATATAGTTATATTTTTTAATATCATCACCCATATGTATTTCAAAATAATAATCTGGATCTAATGAACTATGTTCAGATACTTCATTACCATTTGATAATAACTTATACATATCATTTATAGCATTAGGTTCAGTAATTATAAACATAAAGCCTGTATCTCTTGCACTTTGAATTACAATTTTATCTACTTTATTTTGCTTTATATATTCAAAATTTTCATTTTTAATTCCTATTGTAACTGCCACTTTATCGTAAGCACTGCATCCAATTAAAACAAATGCACTAGTAAATAGAGTTAGAAGCAATATAAAAATTTTTTTCTTAAACACTTATTTCTTCGCTCCCTTAAAAAATTTGTGAAAATTAAATATAACTAATCCAAGAATCAATGTAAATACAGCTATAAATTGAGATGTTGATAGTAATCCAACATTCCCCCTTGGATCATTTCTAAAAAATTCTACAATAAATCTTCCTATACTATATATTATCAGATACATAGAAACTACCTTACCTGATTTTTTTTCTTTTCTAGAATAATATAAAAGGAAAAATCCTAATAAAAAATCAAAAATTGATGAATAAATTTGAGTTGGATGTAAATGAATTCCAGCTGGTGCAAGTGAATTTATGGGAAACTCTACACCTATAGAAAGATTAGTTTCCCTGCCATAACAACAACCTGCTAAAAAACACCCTATACGTCCAAATCCTTGTGCAATAGCTAATCCTGGTGTAACCAAGTCTAAAATTTCAAATACTTTCCAGTCTTTATTTTTACAATATAAATATATTGTAAAGGCACCTACTATTAGTGCTCCATACACAACAAATCCATAACCAAAATTCAATAATATACTCGGATCTTCTAATATACTTTTAAATTCAGTTATAATAAAAAGTAGCTTTCCTCCGACTACCCCACCTATTACAGTTAAAATAATTAAATTTAATAAGGAATCTTCGTCATATCCTCTTTCTTTACCTCTTTTCAAAAGTAAAGAAGCTGCCACAAGTATTCCAATAGCAATCATTAAACCATAACTTTTTACTTCTAAACCAAATGCCTTAAATAAAATTATTTTCATGCATATCTCCTTATAATATTTAAGTATCATAGATGAATTGTTAATCCCTCCATGATACTTAAATTATAATACTTATACATATTAATATCAAATCTTATTAACTTTGTATGTTTATCTTAGATATTATAGTATTGAAAACAGTTTTTACATTTTCCTTATAATCGTCCTCTTTTACATTAAATAAAACTTTTATAATTTTACCATCATCACTACTTAAATAATAACAGCTATTTTCAAATGTATAACCTTTTCTTACTTTAGTTTTATATTGAGATAAAACTCCACATGTGTCTTCTAATTTAAAAGGCATTATTTGCTCATTTTTATATGATAAAGGTAAATTTTTTAAATCACTTTCCGCAAAATTGCCAAGATCAATTTGAGTATTTATAACCTCTAAGTATCCAGTGATTTTATTGTCTTTATCTTTAAAATCTGCCTTATAACTAATATACTGTCCTTGGCTTTCCTTTTCCGATACGCTCCATTCACTTGGTAATGAAAATATATATCTTCCCTCATCAAAATTATAATCCTTAAATTCGTTTATCCCATTCTCTACAAGAGCAACTTCTGTAAATGTTTCTTTAAAAAATGATTGTGTTATGCCTAGCACTACCATTAATGAAAGTAAAATAGACAATATTAATATTTGCTTTTTATTCATATTCCCTCTTCTACTTCATAGGAACTACAACTGTTGAGTTTTGGAAATCATAGAACATAAGCCAATATCCAGAACCTCTAGTATCGTCATGTGTCCATGTTACATATCCTGTTTTGCCCTCATATGGTTGTTCTGAAAGATCTTTACTACCTGGTATAGCATAAACTATATGAGTTAATTCTCCATCAGAATTACATTTATATCCTAATAGAAAATGCTTAGTTTTACTTATATAAGGATAATAATTTAACATTGGGTAATATACTAATGTATACTTATTGTAATCTGATATGTTGAATAAATCGTCAATCTTATTCACAGGTACATTATACCATTTACAATTGTTAACTCCATCTACACCTTCATTATATTCTTCAAACCCTTGTGCAATTTTTTCAAAGTATTCACCAATTTTACCTTTTATATTAAAGCTATTTGATGATTCCATTTTTATTTTCTCAATGTCTTTTTCATATTGCTCAAAATCAGCTCCATCAATTCTAGTATTTTCTTCTATTCTTTTATGATTAACTGTTTTCGTGCAATAAGATTCATCATTTAACTCATCAATAATTTTTTTACATTTTTCTGTTTCACTAATTTCGTATTTATCTTTCTTAGTTTTTTCCTCTTCATTCTTCTTTTCTTTCTTACAATCTTTTTTATGTTCTTCTTTTTCTTTTTCCTTCTCTACTCCAGCATCACACTTGTCTTTACATTTCTTTTCACATTTCTTTTCGCACTTATCATCACAAGTATCATCACACTTATCTTTACATTTGTCTTCACACTTATCTTCACATTTCTTGTTTTTATTACGATTTTTGTCTTCATCACAATCTAAATCCATATCTATATTTAGATTATCAGATTTACTTACATTTTCTTTCTTAATATTTTCCTTTTTAGTATTATCATCACTTTTTTCTTTCATCTTCTTTTCAGTTAATTCTGTTTTTGTAGATGATTTACTTTCGTTATCATTAATACTAGTCTTTTCTAAAGTGTTATCTTCTTTTGAAACTTTGAGTTTTTTCCAATTTTCCTTTGGTTCTTCTCCATTAATGAAGCCATACATCATAAATATAACTTCACCTGAATTTGCTTTACAAATAGCAGCGCCATTTATTTTTTCATAAGATATGCCTAAACCAGCTATGTTATTTATATAGTATTCTTTACTTGTATCTCCTTTTCCAACATCATTTATTTTTAGAGACCCCAAATCAATTAATTGTTTCATGTCCTTTTTACAACAGATAAGTACTACAGAGTAATCTTCTTCTTGTTTAAGATTTTGAGCATAAAAAGATATTTTACACTTATCTCCCTTTGCTTCAACTTTAGCATAGCCAGATAAAGCTTTTTCGGTAGATTCTAAGTTAATTTTTTCATCTTGCTGTAAAATTATAAAATTTCTATATAATTTATTATGTGCCACTACCATAATCCCTCCACATATATTTATTCAATAAAGTATATGCTTTTATTAATAGATTATGATTAAATACTATAATGTTGAATTTTGTTTTAATTAAATAAATTTAATTTAAACTGAAAAGAAAATGTTTTGAAGAATGCTCTACTAGCTAACTTTCTATTTATAATATAAATATTATTTTTAATATAAATATATAATTTAATTATTTTTTCTAATATCATGTATGCTATCTGCCAATACTGCAAATTCTTCAATACTTAATGTTTCTGCTCTTCTTTTTGGATCTATGTTACAAGAATCAAAAGCTTTTTGTAAATCCTCTTTTGAAAGACCTACTACCTTAGTAGCATTCCATAAAGTCTTTCTTCTCATATTAAACCCTGCTCTTACTATATCAAATAAAAGTTTTTCATCTTGTACTTTAACTCTTGGATTGCTTAATCTGTCTAATCTTATAACTATAGAATCAACTTTAGGTCTTGGCATAAAGCTTTCTGGTGATACTTTTCTTACAATTTTAGTGTTACAATAGTACTGAACTAGAACAGATAATGCTCCATATTCTTTGCAATTAGGTTCTGCATTTATTCTTTCCGCTACTTCTTTTTGAATCATTATAGTTAATGATTCAAACTTATGATTCTCTTTAAGTAACTTTACTATTATAGGTGTTGTAACATAATAAGGAAGATTTGCAACCAATTTAACATGTTCTTCATTCTTCATTATTTCATTAAAGTCTACTTTTAAGGCATCATTATGTATTAATTCAAATTTATCATATTCACCTAATTCTTGTTGTAAAATAGGAATTAAATCATTATCTAATTCAATACAAGTTACTCTTTTAGCTTTTTGTAGTAACTTAGCTGTCAGAGTTCCTACTCCTGGTCCTATTTCTATAATAAAATCATTTTCATTAACTTCTGCTCCACATACTATATCATTAAGAACAGATTCATCTAATAAAAAGTTTTGACCTAAACTTTTTGAAAACCTAAAATTATATTTTTTAACTAATTCTTTAGTTTTTATATCCATTAAATCCATATATTATATCCCTGCTTCCAATTGTTTTTCTATTTTTTCTATAGCGTCTGTAAATTCATCTTTTGTTATTCCATAATTATTTAATCTTGAAATCATTTGCGTTGTATTGCAATATCCTATTCCTAAAATTTTACCAAGCATACTTCTTCTCACTTTAGAAGTTGAGTCATTTGTTAATTTAAAATAAAACATATCTTGCATAGTAAAAAAGTTTCTTTTTTCTTCAAGTGTTATTTTCGCATTTTCAAGTGCCTTTAATATTACTTCAGGACATGCATTTTCTACTCCTATATCTCCATCCTTAAGACCATCTTCTTTAGAAATATATGCATGTTTTATACCTTCTACTCGTTTAGATATTATTCTTCTTATCTTTTCACCAGCAAAATCTGGATCAGTAAAAACTATTACACCTTTTCTCTTTTGAGCTTCTTTTATTCTTTCTATAACCTTAGCATTTATTCCAAATCCACCTACTGCTATTATTTCAGCATCTAATGCTTTTTTAACAGCATCAACATCGTCTCTTCCTTCAACAACAATTACTTCTTTAATCAATCTTATACTTCCTTTCATTACTGCATGATTAATATACATATAATAATAGTATATCAAACTTGTAATTATTTAAATAAAATTATAATCTAAATTACCTACAGTTTTTAATAATATATTTTTAAAAATAAAAAAAAGAGATAACCAAGATGTTATCTCCTAAAAATCAACTACCATTCGCCTGGATAAGCTACTATGAATAAATTGACGGGTCTTCTTCCCCATTTTATACATTCATTTGATGAATCTAAGTATAAATCAATTATATTTCCTTTTATTGCACCACCAGTATCAGCTGCAATGGCGTATCCATATCCTTCAACATAAACTTTACTTCCTAGTGGAATAACTGATGGATCAACAGCGATTGTACTTAATCCATTTGAATTTCTAACAGGTCTTCTGCCTGTAGCTGTAGTACTATGTCCACTATATGCAGTTGCAACGCAAGATAATTTTTTCTTATATGTTATATTACCTGCTCCTCTGCTTGCATATACATTGCCTGTCCCTTTTACAACAATCTTGTTTACAGGTTCAGCAACAACTTTAGTACTCTTTACTTCTTTAGCAACCTCTTGACCATCTTTATAAATAACTTTATATGTTATTTGTTTTTCTCCATTAGTTCCTTCACTCTTAACTTGTTGAACGCTACTATCAAGACTTGAATCTTTTTGTACCACTGTATCGAAGTTTATTTCTTCCTTTTCTACAATGTCTTTAGTCTCTACCTTAACAATCTTAACGTCTAAGTTTTGTTCTATTTCTGCATCTAAAGAAGGTAATACTTCATCTGTTCCTTCTTTAAATTCTACACCTTGCTCTTTTAGTACGTCTGATTCTGTTTGTAGCATATCGCCAATAGTATTTTCTGCTGTTTCTAATGTTACAACTTTATCGCTAAAAGCAATATTTACTGGAATAGCTTTTTTGATTGTAATTAACTCTTTTTCAGATACTCTAGAATCCAATGATGGCTCTACCTTATCTTTTTCTGCCAATTCTATTCCATTATCTTGTAACACATCTTTCACAGTCCATTTATACGTGACAAAATTTTCTTCTTTTCCGTCTATACTTATAGTAAGTGTTTTTCTCACACTCATTAATGTCGCTGTAATAACAATCGCCACAGCAATTGTTGTTATTATGATTTTTGCCTTCGGACCGTTAGAAAAACTTTTCTTGAAATAATCTTTTAATTTTTCTACCATTGATTTCCCTCCTTTGGCAAGAGCGTATACTGAATTATATCTCAAACACCTAGGCTTGTCAAATTTGATAACCTCTTGCAACTTATAAAACCGTGTAATAATGCAGTTTTGCATAGTTTTTTTAAAATAATTAAATATAATAATTATAATAACGATATATCTTAGGTTTCTTATCAATGTTCTTAAATTAAAAAATTATTAACTGTTTATTCTGTATTTTGAAACTTATGAAAAATCGGAATATTTTTTCAAAAATATTCCAATTAATATTTTACCTTATTTTTACTTTTTAATCAAGTTATAAAAATTCTCATTAAACTTTAAATTTAATTCATATGGATCAAATTCCTTAATGTCAGCTAATTTTTTTATTATATATTCTATATAGTCTGATTTATTTCTTTTTCCTCTATTAGGCTCTGGAGCCATATACGGACAATCAGTTTCTACTAACATTCTATCTAATGGTATTTCTTTTGCAACTTCAACAACTTTTTTTGCATTTTTAAAAGTTACAACACCTGTAAATCCTATATAGTATCCTAATTTTATACATTCTTTTGCAAATTCAACACTTCCAGAAAAACAATGTACAACACCTGTTACATCTGGAAATTCTTTTATTATTTCTAAGGTATCCTTATGAGCATCTCTATCATGAATTATTACTGGTAATTTAAGTTCTTTAGCTAACTCCATATGTTTTCTAAATACTTCTTTTTGAATTTCTTTTGATGGATTTTCATCCCAATAATAATCTAATCCTATTTCCCCTATTGCCACTATTTTTTCATTAGATTTTATATAATCTTTAATTTCATCTAATGTATTATCTGTAAATTCATTAGCATTTTCAGGATGTATTCCTAATGCTCCATATATAAAATCATAATCTTTAGTTAATTCATAAGTAGTTTTTAAGCTATCATAAGATGCTGCACAATTTAAAACTCCGATAACACCATTTTTTTGAATTTCCTCTAATACCTCTTTACGATCATTTTCAAAAGATTCATCATCATAATGAGCATGACTATCTATTATCTTAAATGTTTTTTCCATAACAGCATATCCTTTCAATATTGAATATATCCTCTTTATTAAATCAATGTTAAATTTAAAATTAATTTAAAATTGTCACAGATTTGACATATTCAAATAGTATATTTAGATTGTAAAGTAGTTAAAGCATTATTATTTACCCCTTTTAACCATTATATATTAGTGGTTACGGAGCACCTCACCCCCTAAATGAGGTGCTCCTTTTATTTTATTTTAATATAATGTTAATATCTCAGCATAAAACTGATTAATAAAATTTTTCCTCTTAACCTTTATGCTAAAATATCAACATTTATTTAAAATAGAGCTTTTATTTTCTCTTTATCTAACAATACTTCCGCTTAAGATTTCACCTGGATCTACAATCTTTAATTCGCTATCATCATCAGGTGCTGCACATAAAATCATACCTTGTGACAATTCTCCTCTAAGTTTTACAGGTTTTAAATTTGCAACTAAAACTACATTTTTCCCTATTAATTCTTCTGGTTTATAATATTTAGCAATTCCTGACACCACTTGTCTTTCTTCGCCACCTAAATCAACCTTTAATTTTAATAGTTTTTTAGCACCTTTTATTGGTTCACATGCTAATACTTTAACAACTCTTAAATCTACTTTTTCAAAATCATCAATTGTGATTTCTTCTTTAATAGGAGTTATTTCTCTTTTAGCTGGTGCTTGTGCTGCCTTTAATGCTTCTAACTCTTCAAGTTTCTTTTCTACATCTATTCTTGGGAATAAATTTTCGCCTTTAACCACCTTAGTTCCAGCTTTTATTCCATTAAATGATTTTAAAGATTCCCACGATATTTCATCAGTATTAATTTGTTCATTAATCTTCTTAGCTGTATCTGGTAAGAATGATGAAATCATTACTGAAGCAAATCTTAAACTTTCAATTAAATTGTAAAGTACTGTTCCTAATCTAGCTTTTTTATTTTCATCTTTAGCTAAAATCCAAGGAGTTGTTTCATCTATATACTTATTAGCTCTACCTATTAATTCAAATACATGTTCTAGTGCTAAAGGAATATTTAATTCATCAATAGCTTCTTGAACTTTATTTGGAGCAGCTAATGCTAAGTTTATTAATTCTTCGTCAAATTCTCCACTTTCAGCTTGTGGTTGAATTTCTCCATCGAAGTATTTTTCAATCATTGCGACACTTCTTGATAAAAGATTACCTAAATCGTTACAAAGATCTGAATTTATCTTTTTTATAAATATTTCATTGTTAAATAGACCATCTGCACCAAACGGAATTTCTCTTAATAAGTAATATCTTACTGGATCTACTCCAAATTCGTTAACTAATACAACTGGATCTACAACATTACCTTTAGATTTTGACATCTTTCCACCATCAACAAGTAACCATCCATGACCAAATACTTGTTTTGGAAGTGGTAAATCTAATGCCATTAACATTATTGGCCAATATATTGTATGGAATCTTAGTATATCTTTTCCTATTAAATGTACATCTGCTGGCCAAAATTTATCATATAGATCTTTATTATCTTGACCATATCCAAGTGCAGTAATATAGTTTGATAATGCATCTATCCATACATAAACAACATGATTCTCATCAAATGTTACTGGAACACCCCAATCGAAACTAGTTCTTGAAACACATAGATCTTGAAGACCTGGTCTTAAGAAGTTGTTTAACATTTCATTTTTTCTTGATTCTGGTTGGATGAAGTTTGGATTTTCTTCTATATACTTAATTAATCTATCAGCATATTTACTCATCTTAAAGAAGTAAGCTTCTTCTTTTGACTTTTCAACTGGTCTACCACAATCAGGACAATTTCCATTTACTAATTGAGTATCTGTCCAGAATGATTCACATGGAGTACAATACCAACCTTCATAAGAACTCTTATAAATATCTCCTTGATCATGTAATTTTTTAAATATATCTTGAACTGCTTTTACATGATAATCATCTGTAGTTCTGATAAATTTATCATAACTTACATTCATCATGCTCCAAAGATCCTTAATGCCTGCTACAATCTCATCTACATGTTCTATTGGAGTAATTCCTTTTTCTTCTGCTATTCTTTGGATTTTTTGACCATGCTCATCAGTACCTGTTAAGAACATTACATCATATCCTGTTAATCTTTTAAATCTTGCTAACGCATCAGCAGCTACTGTAGTATAAGTATTTCCTATATGTAACTTTGTTGATGGGTAATAAATTGGTGTAGTTATATAATATGGTTTTTTACAATCTTTACACATTTAAATAATCCTCCTTATTTTAAACAATACTCTAGGTATTATTTCTTTACGCTTTAATATTCATTAAACAAATTCTAATTTTAGAATTTATAGCTTAAACAATAACAAAATACTTGAACCAAGCTTTAATGTAAAATATAATTGGTAATTTACATTATACAATTTTTATAAATCAAAAAAGTCTCTATATAGGTATATTAAACCTATATAGAGACGTATATACGTGTTACCACTCTACTTTTTATTTATTTCACAATAAATAACTTATTAGGTGACTATTATCACCTTGCATTATAACGGATGCTACCGTAATTCCTTAACAAATATTGCTCGGGAAATATGCTCCAAGGCCATCTTCATGAAAATTTTTTCTACTAACTTTCACCACACATTAGCTCTCTTTAAGAATTCATCTTCACTACTCTTCTTTTCATAGCATTTATACACTTATTATAATAGAATAAATAATTTTTCATGTCAAACAATTTAACACAATAAAATATAAAATTTAATTCTTAGTTTAAAAAATCAAAAACAGCTACTTTATATTAATTAAAAATAATATAAAGCAACTATCTTTATGTTAAGAAATTTTATTCAAAGACATAGGTTTAAGTACTTCTTTAATTTCTGCTAACGATTTATCCATACTAGCCTCAACCGCTGCAGTAATCGCACCTTCTACTAAAGGAGCATCTATAATTTCTACTTTTTCTCTAATATTATCATCTAAAAATTCTATAGCCATTTCTGTATTCATAAATGCGCTACCTAAATCAAATAATACAAGTACACCACTATCACTATAAACAGATTCTATTGCACTAGTTATTTTAGAAATATCTGTGCCTATTCTTCCATCACTGGTTCCACCTGCATCTACAATTAAAACTTCTGGAGCCATTTGCAAAGCAACTTCTTTAACACCTTTTGCTATAAAATTACTGTGTGACACAATTACTATACCAACCATAATTAATTCTCCTCTTTAGTTAATTCTTCTACTATAGTATCTAAGATTAAATACATTGAAGTAGCTCCAGCATCGATATGTCCTATACTTCTTTCTCCAACATAACTTGCTCTGCCTTTAGTTGCAACTATCTCTTTAGTATGTTCCATACCATTTTTAGCTGCCTCTTTAATTTCAAGTAATACTTCTTTAACAGACTTATTTTCTCCAATAGACTTATTTCCCGCTTCAATTGCTGGTGATAAAGTATCAATCATTGTTTTTTCACCTTCTTGACCCTTACCTCTCATCTTTATTCCACCTAAAGCTTCTTCTAAAACTTTAACAAAATCATTTATATCCATTTCACTTTTTTTATTAACTACCATTGCAGCTTTCATAAAAGCAGTTCCATATAGTGGACCTGAAGCTCCTCCTACATTAGAAACTAAAGCCATACCAGAGTTTTTAAATATATTTCCCAAATCATCTTCAGGTAAATCTTTTATTTTTTCAACAACAGCTTTAAAACCTTTGTTCATATTTAGACCATGATCACCATCGCCTATTGCTGCATCTAATTCACTTAAATATAATTTGTTTTCTTCTATAACTTTTTCTACTTTTACTAGAATATCTTTTACTTCTTTTACTGTTACCATAATTACCCCTCCTCTAATATGATGCTACTAAATAACCTTAAATCCTGGAGTATTAGCTTTTGCATCAAGTAATTCTTTAAGTTCACTATCAAGCTTTAATACTGAAACAGAACATCCAGCCATTTCTAATGAAGTCATGAATTCTCCTACAAAAGTTTTATGAATACTTATTCCTTTATCTTTCAATAATTGATTTATCTTTTTATTTACAATATATAATTCCATATATGGTGTTGAACCTAATCCATTTATCATAACAGCAACTTCATCGCCATTTACAATTTCTATATCATCTAAAATTTTACTTAATAAATGTTCTGCAACCTCATCTGCTGTTGATATTTTTTCTCTATGAGTTCCTGGCTCTCCATGAATCCCCATTCCAATTTCTACTTCATCTTCTCCTAAAGTAAAATTAGCTTTTCCTGCTGCTGGCACTATACAAGATGATAAAGACATTCCCATACTTCTAACATTTTCAATTACCTTTTCAGCAACATCTTTTACTTCTTCTAAAGTTCCACCATTTTCAGCCTTAGCTCCAGCTATCTTATGAACAAATACTGTTCCTGCAATTCCTCTTCTTCCAGCTGTATACAAACTATTTTCAACTGCTACATCATCATTAACTACAACTTGTTCTACTTTTATACCTTCCATTTCAGCCATTTCCTTTGCCATTTCAAAGTTCATGACATCGCCAGTATAATTCTTTATAACAAGAAGAACACCACTTCCATTATCAGTTGCTTTAATTGCTTCATATACTTGATCAGGAGTAGGTGATGTAAATACTTCTCCACAAACTGCACCATCTAACATTCCGAAGCCAACATATCCTCCATGTGCTGGCTCATGTCCACTACCACCACCACTAACTATTGCGACTTTATTTTCTGCTTTTTCACTTCTTACTAGTACATTAGCATTATCCAATTTTTTCAAATGCTCTGGATGTGCTGCCACAATACCTTCTAGCATATCTGATAAAACATTATCTGGATTATTTATTAACTTCTTCATTATTAAACGCCTCCTAAAATATATGATTTTAGGCCTTGCTAGAAATTGTCCAGCAAGACCCTTGATTTTATTTTAATTTTATAATAATAACTATTTAATTGTTAAATCTCTATTAAACGATTGCTTGCCATAAGAAAGCACCGATTAATGCACCTACTACTGGAGCTACTACTGGAATCCAAGCGTATCCCCAATCAGAATCTCTTTTATCTGGTATAGGTAAAATAGCATGTGCTATTCTTGGTGATAAATCTCTACAAGGGTTAATTGCATAACCTGTAGGACCACCTAAACTTAAACCTATTACAAAGATTAATCCACCAACAGCTAATGTGTTAAGACCTGGTGCCATTTGAACAGCGCCTAATCCTAATATACCGAATACTAACATGAATGTTCCAATAACCTCACCCATGAAGTTTATTCCAGTATTTCTTATTGCTGGAGCTGTACAGAATACTCCTAATTTACCATTCTTATCATCAGTTGCTTTGAATTGATCATAATACATGATAAATACTAAGACAGCGCCTAGGAAAGCTCCTAAGAATTCACCTGCAAAATATTGAGGAACCACTGACCATGAAATAGTTCCGATTGCTGCAAGTGCTACTGTTAATGCAGGATTAAAGTGAGCTCCACTATATCCTCCAAACATTAGTGCTGGAATTGCAACAGCTAGTGCCCAACCAGTTGTAATAACTATCCAACCTGATGCTGTACCCTTTGAATCCTTTAAAACAACGTTTGCAACAACGCCATCTCCTAGAAGGATAAGTAACATTGACCCAATTAATTCAGCCATAAAAATTGACATAAATAATACCTCCCATTTTATAAATTATTTATTTACACTTATTATTAATAGCAATAACCGTGCCAAAATATTCAAATTGTTACATTTGGGACAAACAGTACCTTTACACAACTTTTTATCATTATGATTATTGGTGTTTTTCTATTACCTTGGTCAATATTCCCAATTGAAAACGTTTATATTGCGCTTTTTTACCAATAATCTATGTTTTTTGCGCTTAAATTTAATTCTAAAATTTGTATTTTAATTATATTAATTACATATATTCCATATTATAAAAAAGTTTTTTTCAATTATCACACTGCTAATATTATAGTCTATTAATGCTTTTATATACTGTTTCCTGTAAAATTGTTACATTATCTTTACAATGTCGATTGAATTTATTAGCATATAAAATAATGGTCATAAGCATTTAAAGCCTATAACCATTATTTTATATACTATCATTCTGTTTTAGATTCTATTATTTATCCAATTAATCACATCATTAATAACTTCTTCTTTATTAAATTCATTCAATAATTCATGCCTTGCTTTAGGATATATCTTTAAATTAATGCCATTAATTCCTGCCTTTTTATATTTTTCACTAGCTACTTTAATGCCTTCACCATAACCGCTTGTTGGATCATCTCCTCCAGTTATAAAGAATACAGATAAGTCTTTTCTTATCTTATTAATTTCCTCCTCATCATATACATTGAATCCTGAAGCAAATTCATAATAATATCCTGCTGTTTGAGGCTTTCCGCAAAGTGAGTCATTAATATACTTGTCTACTTCTTTGTTATCTCTTGTAAGCCAATCAAAATCTGTTCTCTTAGGCTCGAATCTCTCATTAAAGCTTCCAAATGCTAAACCCATTAGATTCACATCAACATAATCAGATCCATTTTTAATCATAGATTTTTTTGATTCATCACATAATTCTTTTATTCTATCAACAAAATATACTGGTCCACATAAAATAACACCTTTTAATTCATTATTGCTATATTTTTGAATGAATTTTCTTGTTATTACAGTTCCCATACTGTGCGCAAATATAAATATAGGTAAGTTTTCATTTTCTGCTTTTACTATTTTATAAAGTGCTTCCATATCATCTACAGTTTTGCTAAACCCACCACGCTCTAAATGAACAACATCATCTCTTTCAGCTGTTTTCCCATGTGCCCTTTGATCATGTGCATATACTATAAACCCATTTTCAGCTAAAACCTCATTAAAGTTTTTGTATCTACCTGCATGTTCTCCAAGTCCATGGCAAACTATAACTACACCTTTTAAAGAAACATCTTCCTTTAAAAACTTTCGTACAAATACATTTACACCATCATCTCTTTTAATCTCAAAATTAAGCTCTTTAATTCCCATAAATAATTCCCCCTTATAAAGTTGATTGCAAATAATTAAATGTAGAAAATATACTTTCTATTCTTCAAATTACAATTGTTTATTATTTCAACTTACTTTTAATTTAGAAGCAATTATTATGCCATATTATTTTCTTCTCCAATTAACTGTCTTTTCTATTCCAAACTCCTTAGCTTTTGCTGCTATTGTCTTATGATTTAATCCCAATATTTTACCAGCTGCATTAAAACTACCATACTTTCTTAATGCTTTTTCTATTATCATTTTCTCATATGTTTTCATTGGTAATACCTCATCTAAATCTTGAATCATATTCAAAACTTCATTTTTAGAAGCACCTATAAAATTATTTTCAGTAAAAATCTTAATATTGCTTTTATTTTCTTTTTGCGTTTCTTCTTTTATATATGAAGGTATCTCTTTAATATTAATAACGTCACCTTCATTTAATGCTAATATTCTTTCTATTACATTTTCTAATTCTCTGACATTTCCCTTCCATGAATAACTCATAAATATGTTCATTACATCTTTTGAAAACTGTTTATATTTCCCAGATTTTTGAAATTTATTAATAAAATGATTAACTAGTAAAGGTATATCTTCCGATCTATCCTTTAAAGAAGGTATTAATATTGGAATAACATTTAATCTATAGTATAAATCTTCTCTAAACTCTCCTGACTTAACCATTTCTTCTAAATTTCTATGTGTTGCTGCAATAACCCTAACATCTACCTTTATAGTTTCTTCTCCGCCAACCCTTTGAAATTCTTTATATTGCAATACTCTTAAAATTTTAGCTTGAGTATTCTTATCCATTTCACCTATTTCATCAAGAAATATAGTTCCATCATTGGATAATTCAAACTTTCCTAATTTTCTTTTTATAGCACCTGTAAATGATCCTTTTTCATGACCAAATAATTCACTTTCTATTAGATTTTCTGGTATAGCTGCACAGTTAACACGTATAAATGGACCTTTTTTACGTTCACTTGCATTATGAATACCTTCTGCTATTAATTCCTTACCTGTACCACTTTCTCCCCTAATAAGTACTGTTGCAGAGCTTTTAGCTGATTTAGTAGCTAAATTTAGTATATCTAAAATTTTATTGCTTCTTCCTATAAATTTATTAAATGCCTTATCTGGTTTATTTTGAACAATTACTTTGTTATCATTTAGTTTATTGTTAATTACCATACCATAAGTATTGTATATATTAATATTATTTAAAATATTATCTTCATTAATATAACTTGCTAATAATGCTTCTACATTTTTAGCTACTAATTCTAAATCATTATTTCCATCTATTATTAAAGTTAACGTCCTTACTTCTGATATATTTAAAAGTATATAACCTAATATTATTGTAGCTGGAATTTCGCCCTTTTCCTTAATATCGAGAAGTATTTTAACATTATATATGTCTTCTAAAGCAAAAAAATTTCTTATAATCGATACTATTGCTTCAAAATTCAAATACTTATTACCATTATTAATTTTTATCTCTCTAACAATTCTCATGTATACACCTCTCATCTATAAGTAATACTTAAAATATATTCTTTTGAAAATAAAAATACTACTATGCTATAATAATAATAAAATAGGAGGGATTACTATTTGAAAAATTTAAAACTTCCCAAGATAGGGTTAAGAAACTTAAAGACTGCATTAGCTGTTTCTTTGTGTATGTTTATATTTCAAGTTTTTCATCGTCAAGACTCATTCTATGCATGTATTGCTTCTGTAGTTTGCATGAAAGATACTGTTTCAAACTCTTTTACAATGGGTAAAAATAGGCTAATAGGTACTTGCTTAGGTGGATTAATTGGACTCTTAGTTATATTTTTAAGCATAACCTTCCCATTTTTATATAAGATAACTCCTATTGTTACTGGAATTGGAATAATTTTCTCAATATACTTGTGTACTTTATTAAACAAATCAGCATCAGTAATTATTTGTTGTATCGTATTCATAAGTATTATGGTAAATCATCATTCCGGACCAGGCTCTTATATATACGCAATTATGAGATGCATTGATACTACTATTGGAATAATAATTGCTGTTGTTATAAATAAATTTGTTCATCCACCAAAAGAGAAAAATTTATAATAATATTTGATTATATAAAGAAACTACTAAGTTAAAATTCACTTAATAGTTTCTTTTTTAACTATTTAGATTTATATTTCTCTAGTTGCATTCTTAAGAAAGTTCTTCTCTTCATCATTTAAATAAGGACTTAACTTAGCATAAGTTTCAGCATGATAAGTATTTAACCATTTTCTTTCTGCTTCTGTTAATAATGATTCATCTATTCCTTCTATATCCATTGGACAATATGACATTACTTCGAATTTATAGAATTCTCCACCTTCAGCAGTCTCTATGTCATTAGTTACTAACATTACATTTTCAGTACGTATTCCATGTTTTCCTTCTTTATATACTCCTGGTTCATTTGTTAATATCATTCCCGGTTCTAAAACTACAGTATTAGGAACTGGCCTTATTGATTGTGGTCCTTCATGAACACTTAAGAAAAATCCTACGCCATGTCCTGTTCCACATTTATAATCCATACCTTCATCCCATAAAATAGTTCTTGCTAATACATCCAAGTTTGAACCTGTTGTTCCCTTTAAGAATTTTGCCTTCATAAGATTTATATGAGATTTTAAAACTAAAGTAAAATCTTTTTTTTCTTCATCTGTTAATTTTCCTAAAATAAAACTTCTAGTTATATCTGTAGTTCCATCTAAATATTGTCCACCAGAATCAACTAAAAGTATCCCTTCTTGTTTTAATTCATAAGCACTTTCATCGGTAGCTGAATAATGCATCATAGCAGCATGATCTTTATATCCAGCAATTGTTCCAAAACTCTCTTCTACAAAAAGATCTCCTTTACTTCTAAATTCTAATAACTTATCCGCTACAGTAACTTCTGTTATATTTTCTTTTCCTACATTTTCTTTAAGCCATTTTAAAAATCTAACCATAGCTACGCCATCTTTTATTTGGCATCTTTTAAGATTTTCTATTTCAATACTATTTTTTATAGCCTTCAATTTTGTTGTTATGTTTAATTCTTCTATTACTTCTACATTTTCATTTATTAATGTATAAATATATCCACTTACTTTATTAGGATCTAATATAACACTATTTTTTATATCTTTAACATCTTCAAATATGTTGTTATATTCATCTATTTTAATACCTTCATTATTTAATTTTATTTGGTCTTCATTTGATAGCTTATTTTTATCTATATATAATGTAGCTTTTTCTTCATTTACTATTGCATAAGCTAATACAACCGGAGTATCTTTAACATCATTTCCTCTTATATTATAAAGCCATGCAATATCATCCAATGAAGATATTATATAAGATTGTGCACCCATCTTTTTCATTTCTACTCTGACTTCTTCAATCTTTTCTTTTGCTGATTTTCCACAGTATTTTATATCATGTAAAAAAGCTTTTTCTTTAGGTAACTCTGGCTTATCATTCCAAATTTCTTCTATTAAGTCTTTGTCCATCACTATATTTATGTCTTTTTTATCTTTTATTTTCTTAAATTCTTTGTATTCATTTGCAGAAAATAATCTTCCATCAAAACTTACAGTTTCTCCTGATTTCATATTTTCCATTAGCCATTCATGTAAAGTTGGCCATCCTGGTATTCTCATTTTGTATAATTCAATTCCTGAATCTTTTAATTGTTGCTCTGCCTGAATAAAATATCTACCATCAGTCCAAAGAATCCCTTTTTCTCTTCCTATTAAGGCTGTTCCTGCCGATCCTGTAAATCCTGTAATATATGCTCTTGATTTAAAATGTTCAGCTACATATTCACTTTGATGAAAATCACCACTAGGAACCACATAATAATCTATATTTTCTTTTTTCATTATCTCTCTTAATTTTTCTATCTTTTCAAAAGTTCTCATATAATTCATTACCTTTCTTTTAAATAATTTTTACCCATATTATTTATATGAATTTCTTTATTTATATATATAAATAAGAAATCGTTATCCTTTTGTTAATGACTAAAACTTAAATTCCAAAAAAACAATCAAAATCACTATAGGTCTGTTTATTTTTTAACTCTGCATTAATTCAAAACTAAGTGTAGAAACAACAGTTTAACATATGATTATTTTTATTATTTAGTAGTACTAATATTGTCTTTAAAATACAATAGTAAAAAAATTATTCACATATTTTTTTACTAATAAAATTTATTAAAGAACAAAAATAAGATACCAATTATTATTGGTATCTTATTAATTATATCACAATTTAAATAAATTATTTATTGGAAATAATATTGTTTTCATTACAAATTTTATAAATATTATTCTTCACAATTTTCTACTGGTTTACCCACAAAATATACTAATCCTACTATTGCTATTATTGCTATAGGTAGTACTACCCATACTGGTAATCCAAGTCCTACTGGGATATAACCAAATACTATAGTTATACCTGCTACTGATAAAGAATAAGGTAATTGAGTTCTAACATGATCTATATGATCACATCCTGCTCCCATTGAAGACATTATTGTTGTATCTGATATTGGTGAACAGTGATCTCCAAATATTGCACCCGTAAGAACTGCACTAGCACTCATAACTACATAGCCCATTTCTGGTGAAATTGAATATGAAAGTGGGATTGCAAGTGGCATTAAAATTCCCATTGTTCCATAAGCTGTTCCTGTTGCAAATGATATTACCGCTCCCAAAATAAATATTATACTTGGTAATAAAAAGCTTGGAACTGTACTTGATAACTTACTTACTAAAAATACAGCTGTACCAAGATCTTTAATTACTGAACCTAAAGACCATGCAAGTATTAAAATAACTCCTGTTATTATAAGACCTTTCATTCCATGTATCCAATTCTCTATAGCTTCTGATAATGTGAATATTTTTTTACATACTGACATCACTATAGCTACTATAGATGCAAATAATGCTGATTGGAATAATGCTACTGCGGCATCTGATGCTGAAAAAGCTTCTCTTATAGCTTCAAATGATGCTGGTGAATTAGACATAATACTTATTAAAGCTTGATTTTCTCCACCCATTATAGTTGTATATCCGCTATAATAAAAACTTGCAAGTGCTGAAATAATTAATGCACCTATTGGAATAATCGCATTCCAAATGCTTAATTTCACACCCTCTTTTACTTTAATTTCATCTTCCATTTCTTTATCTAGTGCTATTTCTTTATTTGAAGAAACACCTTTTCTTGCTCTAATCTCAGCTTTTCTCATTGGACCAAAGTCTCTTAACATAAGTGAGCTTACAACAACAAATACTAAAATTAATATATTATAAAATCTATATGGAATTGTACTTAAAAATATTCCAAATGCATCTACTTCTTGCCCTATGCTTGCGAAACCATCTCTTATAAGTCCTAATTCTAAACCAATCCATGTTGATATTATTGCAATCCCTGCTACTGGAGCTGCTGTGGCATCAATTATAAATGCTAATCTTTCTCTAGAGATTTTCATTTTATCTGCAACAGGCTTCATTATTGGTCCAACTATCAATGAATTTGCATAATCATCAAAGAATACAAAAATTCCAAGTAACCAAGTAATTATTTGTGCACTAATAGGACTTTTAGCTTTTTTAGCTAATGCTTCAGCTATTGCTCTTGCTCCACCCATTCTACTAACCAAACTAATTACTCCACCAATAGCCATAACTTGAAGTACTATTCCTGCATTCCAAGGATCTGCTAATGAATTTAATGCTCTTTGCACAAAATCTAAAAACGCTTGAATAAGTGCATAGAATGGATTTCCACTAGATAAATTTAATAAAAATGATCCAGATAAAATACCTATAAACAACGATATTACAACATCCTTAGTTATAAATGCTAGTACTATAGCTACTAGTGGTGGCAATATAGTAAACCATCCAAATTTGCCTGAATTCATTACTGATGGATCTATCTCCTCAGCAAAAGCAACTGTTGATGTCATAAAAAACATCATAAACGTTAATAAAAATACATGATACCTATTAATTTTTTTCATTTTATTTCCCCCCATTTGTTTTGTGTGAACATCTGCAGAGGCTGACTATAATAATAAAAAAAACCTTAAGTGCTTAACACTCAAGGTTTAAAAATAGTCAAAATAGACTTTAAAAACTTCATGAATGATAGCTCACCACAAATTAATTTGTGACAGTCTTATACATATTCTGCATAAGCCCAGCTTTATAACCTTAAAACATCAGTTATAAGCTTCGGCAAAATTTCCTTTCTTATTACCTCACAGTGTTTACCTCAGTAATAATACTTTTAAATTTTGCGCCTCTACCTCTTTCGCATATTCACTTTTATTTATAATTCATTATACATCATATTAAAATTTTTTCAAATGTTATTTTTTATTTTTGTCTCTATACTAAAAAAAGTTTTAATATATGCACTAAATAAAATCACCTTAAAGTCAAACTTTTAAAAACATTAAGGATAGTCTGAATTTTATCTTTTACGAATATTTAAATTAACTATGCTAATTTTAGTATTCCTAAGTTAAATTACTCTACTAAAATTTACTTATCACATATTAAAAACTATAAACAAATATTATTTCTTCATATTAAAACGCCAATATTTTATCATATTTATCAATAATATTAATGCAAAAATAGTTGAAATACTGTAGCCAACTACACCTATTAATGATACTCCATTATATTTAGGTCCTACATTTTTAGTTATCACTAGAGATGAACCTATTATAAGTGATGCTATTAATAACCCTGTTATCATTCTATTTACCATCTTATTTAGCTCTTGAAATATATACTCCTTATCTTGTACTACAAACTGTAATTTAGCCTCTCCTAAAGACATCTTAGTTAATAACTCTGATACTTTAGATGGTATTCTAATTCCATCCCGTCCAAATGAATATAATGATACTATTAGTTCTTCACTTGTTAGAAAATCAAATATTATATCCTTATTTTTTGCTTTTATAAAAGATACTACAACATCTATAATCTCTAGTTCAGGATCTATTTCTGCTATAACGCCCTCTAATATTACTACCCCTCTTATTAGTGATACTAATTCTCTCGGCAATTGTAAATTACTTTCCTTTGTTAAGTAAAATATTTCCTGTAACAATACAGAAATTTTTATATTTTTTATTGATGTAGCCAAGTATGTATCAAACATATATGATACTCCATCATATAAATGCATTCTATTTACTTTTCCTTTTTTTATTGAAACTGATAATATATATTCTATAAGTTTTTCTTTATCTTTTGTTGCTATTGCTAACATTATTGAATTTAAAGTTTTTTTAGTACCGTCATTCAATTGTCCTACAATTCCGAAATCAATAAAACAAATTTTACCACAATCTATCAATAAATTTCCTGGATGAGGATCTCCATGAAAGAAACCATCTTTAAATACTTGTTTACAATAAGATAGAGCTAATTTTTTTGCAATATCTTTATTATTATATCCCTCATCTTTAATTCTCTGTAAATCATTTATTTTAAATCCATCTATCTTTTCTAGCACTATTACCTTATCACTTAATAATTCCTTTACTACATAAGGAGCATAAATAGGCAATACATTTTTATTATTAAACCTAAATTTTTCAATATTTTTTCCTTCTGAAATAAAATCCAACTCTTCATCTGCTGTTATTTTTATTTCTTGTAAAGCTTCTATGGGGTCTATTGGTAATGTATTTTTTGATTTTGTAAACTTAAATATTCTCATTAAGATGGCTATATCTAAATGCATATTTTCATAAATATCTGGCCTTTGTATTTTTATAACCACATTTCTTCCATCTTTCAATATTCCTTCATAAACTTGAGCTATGGATGCAGATGCTATTGGAGATATATTAACATATTCAAAATATTCTTCTAAGGAAATATTTAATGAGCCTTCTAGAACAGATTTCATCACCTCAAAATCTTCTTGTGGAGCAGAATCTTGTAGTTTTACTAGTTCATCTATATACTCCTTAGGTAGTATATCTGGTCTTGTACTTAATATTTGTCCTAGCTTAATAAATGTTGGTCCAAGTTCTTCAAATGCATTTCTTAAATTAGCAGGAGATTTCTTATATTCAACTTGTTTACTGTCAAATATATATCCAAAACCATAACTTGCAAAAACCTTTATTATTTTTTTAAATCTCTCTGAAGATTGTTTAGCCACAGTTTTTCTCCTCCTTAGAAGAATAATTTCTTATTTTAAATGATGTGTTTTAATAGATTACTAGTATATGCCTAAGCAAAGCTTTAAAGAGTAATTAAACTTAATCAAATTACAATTCCACTTTGCCTATTGCATATATAATCACCTCTTTAAAACAAAACCTTTATTTGATATTATTTATCTTTTAATTTTTCCTCTATATCACTGATTCTATCTTTTAATTCATTAAATTCTTCCTTGGAAATAAAATCAAATTCTTGAAGTATACCATAAATATCATCTTTAGTTAATGGTTTAATTTCATTAATTTTTTCATTGGCCATGAACTTTACAGTATCTTTTTTTTCTTTTATCTCCCTTTTTAATTCTTCTGAAAGTTCTTTACCTTCTTCTATTGTTACCTTTCCTTTTTCAACTAATGTATTTACAACTTCATTAGCTTTTTCATAAGTCATCGTTGTTGCTCCAACCATGCCAATAAATAAATTTCTTGCTTCTTTAATCAAAAAAATCATCTCCTAAAAATATATGTTTAATATATACTATTAAATTAAGTTATCAATGGGAATTAATATTAATTAAATCTTATTATGCGCTTAATTAATAAATTTTATTTAATTAGGAATAAATTAACCATGAAAACTGCCATTATTATAGCTGTTAAATCAGCAAAAATAGCTGCCCATAATGTATGTCTTATTTTCTTTACTTTTACAGCACCAAAGTAAACTGTTATAGTATAAAAAATAGTTTCAGTTGTGCCCATTACAACTGAAGAAATTAATCCTATTTTAGTATCAGCACCAAAACTTTTTATTATATCTGTAAATACTCCAATAGCACCACTGCCTGAAAGTGGCTTTATAAGTATTAATGGTATTATCTCTTTAGGTAATCCTATTAAATTTCCTATTGGTGCAATCAAGTTATTTAAAACACCTAATAAATTAGACTCTTTAAAAATTTGTACTGCTATAATCATAGCTAGTAAAGCTGGAAATATTCTTAAGCAAACATTTAACCCTTCTTTAGCACCCTCTATAAACCATTCATAAACTTTACGCCCTTCGATCATTCCATAACTAATAATTAATAAAAAAATTATAGGAATTATACTTTTACTCAAATAGTTAAGCATCTATTATCAACTCCCTTAAAAATATTTCTGTAATATCTTTGCACATATTATTCCTACTGTAGCTGCTGTTGCTGTGGATATTAAAGCAGGAATTATAATAACACCTGGATTAACAGAATTACATGCTGCTCTTATAGATATGATAGTTGAAGGGACTATTTGAATACATGCTGCATTTAAAACTAAAAAAAGCACCATATCATTGGATGCACTTTCCTTCTTACCATTTAATCTGTCCATTTCTTCCATAGCTTTAATTCCAAAAGGTGTTGCTGCATTAGAAAGACCCATCATATTTGCTGTAAGATTCATAACTATAGCACCTAAAGCTTTTTCATCTTTGGCTGCATCTTTGAAAATAAGTTTTAAGACAGGTTTTAATAACTTAGATATCTTTTCTGTTAATCCGCTTTTTTCTGCCACTTTCATAACTCCACACCAAAAACACATTATTCCAGTAAGCTCAATTATAAAAGTAACTGTTGAACCCGATGCATTAACTATTGATTTAGAAATTATATCTCCATTACCACTTATTAATCCAACTAAAATTCCAAAAAAAATCATAGCAAACCAAATATAATTAATCATATTCTCCTCCAAAATGTAATTATTCTTTACATATATATGCCTTGCACTTATTTTTTAGTAGTGATAGGATATATGTATTCAATATAAATTGACTTAAAGGAGAAACTTTATGAAAGAAGAAAACTTAAAAATAGCACAACAAGATATAGAAAATGCACTAAAGACTGTACAAGATATGGAAAAATCTCTTAGTGAAAATGCTGATTCAAAAGAACAAATTAAAGAAAAGTTTATATTGTTATCTGAAACAGTTCAAAACTTAGAAAACATCTTAAAAAATGAAGGAATATTATAAAAAAAATAAAATCCCACATCTTAAATTAAGATGTGGGATTATTTTATATAAATCTAGGCTTCTAATATTTGAGTACTTTTTTGTTTAATTGTATCTTTTTTTAATTTATTGTTATATCTTAAGAATACAGTTAATGTTATTAATGCTGAAAGAAAATCTGATGCTGCTCCAGCAACCCATACTCCTGTTAATCCCATAAATTTAGGAATTATTATTAATAACGGTATTAATATTATAACTTGTCTTAATAAACTTAAAAACATTGAAACTTTAACCTTACCTATTGATTGGAAATAGTTTGTTGTAACTATTTGTGCTCCTATTAAAGGTAACATAACTAAGAATATTCTCATTCCTGAAACACCAATTCTTAAAAGTTCTGGATCTCTATTAAATATAGAAATTAGCAATTCAGGTATTGTTTCTACAACTATAAATCCAATTGTTACTATTGTAGTAGCTGCTATTGCTGTATATTTTAATGTCTTTTTTGTTCTATCATATTTTTTAGCTCCAAAGTTATATCCTACAATTGGTTGCATACCTTGATTCAATCCAAATATAGGCATTAGAAAGATCATAACTAAACTATTTATTATTGTCATAGCTCCAATTGCTGCATCTCCTCCGTATCTTTGAAGAGAATTATTAGAAATTACTTGTACTGCACATTGTGCAACTTGCATACTAAATGGACTCATTCCAATTAAAAATATACTAGCAACAATCTCCTTATTTAATTTTAAATACTTTCTTTTTATTTTAAGTACACTTTTTCCTTTAGTAAAGTAATATAAAATCCAAGTAGTTGATACTATTTGAGAAATTACAGTAGCAATTGCGCCACCCTTTACACCAAGTCCTAATACAAATATAAATATAGGATCTAAGATTATATTTGTAAGTGCTCCTATTAACATTGAAAGCATGGCTACTTTAGGACTTCCATCACTTCTTATAGAATGATTTAATCCAAAACTAAGCATATTAAATATAGTCCCAATAAATATTATTCTGATATAGTCAATTGCATATCCAATAGTATTAACACTAGCTCCAAACATACTTAGAAGTGGACGCATAAAAATTAATCCTACTGCTGTTAATAATATACTTATTATTATTATTAGTGTAAATGCATTTCCTAAATGATGTTCTGCACTCTCTTTATCATGTTCTCCTAGTTTAATTGATATTCTCGTAGCTGTCCCTATTCCAACTAGCATACCAAATGCTAAAATTATAGTCATAAGTGGCAATGTTATTCCTACACCAGTTATTGCTAAATTCCCTATTTCAGGAATATTACCTATATAAATTCTATCAATTATATTATATAAAGTATTTACTAACATCCCAACAATTGCTGGTATTGAAAATTCTAACAGTAATTTCCCTATGCCTATTTCTCCCAATCTTTTTTGATTGTTCAATAAAATTCCTCCTCTTATTTGTGCAATTCGTATAATTACAATACTAATCATTTTAACATCTAGCAAAAAATTTTACAATTCAAAATTTAATGCTAATTATGTTCATTTAAATCTAATGTAAACATTTAATCTAAATTATTAATTAGTTCTTGAAGTTTTTCATATGTAATATGATTATAACTTGCTATGTCAGTTTGATTTTTATCTTTCAAAACTATAGTTGGCACTTCTATAATTTTATATTCATTTATAAGATTTTCTTGTTCTTCATTAGTTATGTAATCTAAACTTACATGCACTAAATTAAAATCACTTTCTTCTTTTAAATCCTTTAACATTATTTCATATTCCAAACTCTCTTTCTCATTTATTAATCCTTTAAAAAATATAACTGTTGGTAATGATTCATCTATATCTTTAAGAGATTTCACATATTCTAATTTATAGCTAAACTGTTCTTCTTTAGTTTTTGAATTCATCTTATTAACAAATACCACTGCTACTAAAATTGCTATTATTGTTAAAACGCATATCAGTACCTTTTTTTTCATTTATCCACTTCCTAATTAAATATATTTATCTCTAAAATTCTCATTTATTATGTAAATATAATGCTAAATTTCAACTACTATATTTCTTGCAATATAGGTTTATATATACAATAGTCGAAATTATATTTAAATTGCACTATAGTTATTTTAGTATTACTAATGTCAATTAATTAATCCACCTTACTTATACGTATATAAATTCTACTATAAAATATAATCTCAGATATAAAAATAAGGTGCAATAAAAGCAATACAATGCTTTTACTACATCTTATTTTTAATGAATACTATATCTTAAATTGTACTATCTCTTTCAACTAATTCATGCTCTAGTACATAATGAGCTGTTTCTAGCTCTTTATCATTTAATATTTTTATTAACATTCTCATTGCAACTGATCCCATATCATAAGTTGGTTGAGAAACAGTTGTTATCTTTGGATAGAAAATTGAAGCTGCATAGTTGTCATTAAATCCTATAACACTAACATCTTTAGGAACATCATATCCCTTTTCTCTTAGTCTATTTATTGCTCCCATAGCAATTTCATCTGATGCACATATTATTCCGTCAAACTTCTTATTTTTATTTATGAAATTATCAATACCTTCATATCCTGTTTTTACTTTTACAGTATCTAAGTATACTAAGTCTTGATCTAATTCAATACCTTCTTCTTTAAGAGCTTTTTCATATCCTATGTATCTGTCTCCCCAGGCGTTCATATGATTTTTTTCAGTTCCTATAAACGCAATGTTTTTAAGACCTTTTTTAATTAAATATTTTGTGCTATCATAGCATCCTTGTATATTATCTATTGTAACACTTGGTAATCTACTTTCTTTATCCTTAGTTTCAACAAGTACAGTTTTTAGATTTAATTCATTTATTAATTCTAAAATTTCGCCTTGAAGTGAACTACTCATATAAAGTACTCCATCAACCATTTTTTCTTTTAGAACTCTTAAATATTCTTTTTCTTTTTCTATATCTAAATCTGAATTACATAAGATTACATTATAATCATATATATTAGAAACATCTTCTGCTCCTCTTACTATCTCTGGATAAAGTTGATTTGATACGTCAGGTAATAGTATCCCTATAGTTTTTGTTTTTTGTGTTTTTAAACTTCTAGCTATTATATTAGGTCTATATCCTAATAATTTTATTGCATCCAATACTTTCTTTTTAGTATCTTCATTAACCACATCAATGTCGTTTAACACTCTAGAAACTGTTGCTATCGAAACTCCCGCTTCTCTTGCAACGTCTTTAATAGAAGCTGCCATAACCATTCCTCCTTTATATTTTAAAGTAATTATCTAAACTACTATTTATTGATAAAAGGCTAGAGTCAAAAGTAGTAACTTAGATTCTAGCCCATTAAATGTATTATTACTTAACAACCTCAACTGTCATATCTAAGTTTTCACCATTTATAATAGTTTGTGTATAATCACAATTTTCATTATAAATAATTTCGGAAGTTAAAGTTTCTTTCTTTATTGTATCTGAGAATTTTTTAATTATTTCTAATAATAATTCATTATTAGCTACATAAAGTTTTATTTTATCTGCTACTTCAAATCCTTTATCTTTTCTCATATTTTGAATTTTAGAAATAACTTCTCTTACATGACCTTCTTCTCTTAATTCATTTGTAATATGAGTATCAAGAACAACTCCAATTTCACCTTCACCAGCAAAAGCATAGCCTTCTAAACCTTGCATAGTTACAAGAATACTTTCTGAATTTAACTCAATTTCAGTTCCATCAACATTTATAACTTCAACGTCTCCGCCTTTAATCTTTTGAGCTAATTCCATTTGGTTTCTAGCTGCTATTTCTTTTCTGATTCCAGGTATTAATTTGCCATAAGCTCTACCAAGTACAGGTAAATTTGGCTTAAGTTCAAAGTTAACATGCTCTGAAAGATCTGCTCCAAATTTAATTGCCTTAATATTTAACTCATTAGTTATAATATCACCATAATATTCAGGAAGTGATGCTACTGAAACTAAAATTTCTGAAAGTGGCTGTCTATTCTTAATATTAGCACCATTTCTAGCACTTCTACCAAGCTTAACTATTGTGTAAGCTAAGTCCATTTCTTTTTCTAATTCCTTGTTTATAGCACTTTCATCAACTTGTGGCCAACTAGTTAAATGAATACTTTCTTCTGCTGCATTATCTAAATTAACCACTAAATTTTGATAAATTTCTTCTGTTATAAATGGTACAAATGGTGCTGCAACCTTTGATAAAGTAACCAGAACTCTATATAAAGTTACATATGCTCCTATTTTGTCATCATTAATAGTTTCTGTCCAGTATCTAGATCTATTTCTTCTTACATACCAGTTAGATAATTCATCAGTAAATTCTTCAATACTTAATGCAGCTGCAGTTATATCATAAGAATTTAACTTCTCATCAACAGTTTTAATTAATGTATTTAACTTAGACATTATCCATTTATCCATTACATTTTCAGACTTAAAGTCAGCATATTCTAATGGATTGAATGAATCTATTTCTGCATATAATACATAGAATGAATATACATTCCATAAAGTACTTAAGAACTTTCTTTGAGATTCTCCTACATCATCAGTTGAGAATCTAGTTGGAAGCCATGGAGCACTTGCAGTATAAAAATGCCATCTTGTAGCATCTGCACCTTGAGAAGATAAAACTTCAAAAGGATCTACAACATTACCCTTAGATTTTGACATCTTTAAGCCTTTTTTATCAAGAACATGACCTAAAACAATACAGTTTTCAAATGGGTTTCTATCAAATACAGCAGTTGAAATTGCTAGTAATGTATAGAACCAACCTCTTGTTTGGTCAACAGCTTCTGATATAAATTGAGCTGGGTAGTTTTGTTCAAATAATTCTTTGTTTTCAAACGGATAATGTAATTGAGCAAATGGCATTGATCCTGAATCAAACCAACAGTCAATAACTTCCTTAGTTCTCTTCATTTCCTTACCACAATGAGCACATTTTAAATGTACATTGTCTATATAAGGTTTATGAAGTTCTATATCTTCTGGTACATTAATTCCCTTTTCCTTAAGTTCTGCAATGCTTCCTATACATTCTTTATGTCCGCATTCACATTCCCAAATTGGAAGTGGAGTTCCCCAGTATCTATCTCTTGAAATACCCCAGTCGATAACATTTTCTAAGAACTTACCAAATCTACCTGTTCTAATGTTATCAGGGCACCAATTAATCTTGTTATTGTTCTCTAAAAGTTTATCTCTTAGAGATGTCATTCTTACAAACCAACTTTCTTTTGGATAATAAAGAAGTGGTGTGTCACATCTCCAACAATGTGGATATGAATGAAGGTGTCTTGCAGTTTTAAATAGCTTATTATTTTCTTCAAGCCATTTGCAAATACTATCATCACACTTCTTAACAAATTTACCTGCCCATGGAGTAACTTCTTCTACGAATTTACCTTCTTTATCAACTAAATTGATAAAAGCTATTCCATTTGCTTTAGCAACTAAACTATCGTCTTCACCATAAGCTGGTGCTATATGAACTATACCAGTACCATCTGTTAATGTTACATAATCGCCATGAATTACTTCAAAAGCTTTTCCTTCAACTTTACCAAAAGGCATTAATTGTTCATATTTAGTTCCAAGAAGTTCTGTTCCCTTGAATTCTCTTATTATTTCGTAATCTTCTCCAAGAACTTTATCAGCTAAATCTTTAGCTAATACATAAACTTCTTCTTCCACTTTTGCTTCTATATATGTGTAAGCTTTATTTATACAAAGAGCTAAGTTTGATGGTAATGTCCATGGAGTTGTTGTCCAAGCTAATATAAACTTGTTTTCTTCTCCCTGTACTTTAAACTTAGCAATAGCAGTCAAGTCCTTAACATCCTTATATCCTTGAGCAACTTCATGAGATGAAAGAGCTGTTCCACATCTTGGGCAGTAAGGCATTACCTTATGTCCTTCATATAAAAGTTCTTTATCCCACATTTGTTTTAAAGCCCACCATACTGATTCAATATATGGATTGTGGTAAGTTACATATGGATGCTCCATATCAACCCAATAACCAATTTGTTCAGTCATTTTTTCCCACATGCTAACATATGTAAATACACTTTCTTTACATTCTTTAACAAATTTTTCTACACCATATTCTTCGATTTGTTCTTTTCCTGAAATACCAAGTTTCTTTTCTATCTCAAGTTCAACTGGAAGACCATGAGTATCCCAGCCTGCTTTTCTTATTACTTTATAACCCTTCATAACCTTATATCTTGGGATTATATCTTTCATAACTCTTGTTAAGATATGACCAACATGTGGCTTTCCGTTTGCTGTTGGAGGGCCATCATAAAAAGTAAAATATTCACCGTCTTGATTTGAGTCAAAGCTCTTTTTTATAATGTCTTTTTCATTCCAAAGTGTTGCTACATCATGTTCCATATTTACAAAACCTTTTGAAGAATCAACTTTTTTATACATTCTGTTTTCCCCTTTCATAGTCAGTACTCTTTTATCATTACTTCTTAAATTTAATATAAAAAAAACCCCATCCCACAGGACGAAGTTAAAATCGCAAACCACCTAAGGCTAACACTGTTTTTAAATAGTGTTTAGTTCAAGTACATACATACTCTATCCTTTAACGCAGGCTACGTGACAACTTAATAAACATAAATGTCTTTCAGTTTCCAACTCCTAGGTGATCTTCTCTTAGCTTCCCTATAGCTTTGCACCAACCAGCTATTCTCTAAAAGTTAAGTCTAAGTTACTTTTCCTAATCTAAGTCTTTTCTTTTTATTGTAACATTATATATTAACCATTTTTAAATGTCAATTCATGGTCTGCGAGTTATTTTAAATATTTAAATTAATTATTGACATTTCTACAATTTTATACTTTATTTCTTTTGAATTTACTTATAAACATTTAAAATATTACATTTAACATGACTAATAACTATATTAACATTAAGTAATTTTTGTTGTCTAAATAATTATTTGTATGTTGAGAATTCTGTTTATGCATATTATTATTATTTACATTATTACTCTCACTATTCACATTTTTTTCTATATTCATATGTTTAATTTCTAAAAACTAAAGTAGCCATTACAACTACTGTAATTACCCTAATCTAAACAAGTCATAAGAATTCAATTATTACGTCCTATAAAATTATATATTTAAAAACAAGTAAAGTCATAGGGAATAAATTAAATTATCTCTATTACCTTACTTGTTTTTTTAATTATATATAATTCAGTAATTAAATTTCACTCTTTTATTTACCTTTTACATCATCCCAAGTTATAGATTTTGAATTAGAAGATGTTTGTTCTTCTGCGACTCCATCTAAAGCTACGCTTCCATTGTTGATGCATTTAATTGCTGTTTTTCTTTGTTCTTTATCCCAATTGTTACCTATAATACTCCAGTTATTATCACATTTAGGAGTTATAGTTCCACCCTTAACTTCTTTTATATATTGTCCAATTAAATCTCTTATTCTTCCTTCACCTAATCCTGCTGTTTCTTCTGATTTTCCTACAAGTGTTGGAAGTTGTTCACCTTCTTTAAATATAACTCCAGGAGTTAATAATTGAGTTGCACCTCTATAGTTATTAACTGTTAGATATAGTTCATCTGAATCATTTATTTTACTTCCATCCATTTTAGTTAAATTAACTATTCTATTTCCAGCATCCTTTGATATATCTACATTGTATTTTACTCCAGCAAACATATCAAAATTATATCCTGGTGTATTTGGATTGAATGAAACTGTTAAATCTCCAGGGTTGTATTTATTGTAATAAGCAAAAGACCATTCCATGTATTTTTTAAGTTGACTTCCTGTTATTTTAAGCGCATATAATGTGTTATCAAATTTATATATATTAGCAGTATCACATTTCTTTATAGGTCCCGCTACTATGTTTTGTCCATCTTTAAATACTGCTGCAGATGAAACATCTATTTTATGATTTGCTACCTTTTCTCCATAATACATTTGAACTTCATTTATTAAACTAAGCATTGGAGTAGGTTCTACTTTGGCTTGATCTATTCCCTTAACTTCATTTGCGGGTGTTAAGTTACCACCTTTTAATTCACCAATTAATGTATTTGCATCATCAATAGCTCTCTTGTTATAACTTTCTAATGATTTTACTATTTCTTCATCAGGCTTAACAGGTGTTCCATTTTTAGGAGCTATTTCATAAAAACCTGTAGTTATATCTTTTGATTTATCGGCAACTACATATTTCCCATTGGAATCTTTAGTTAAATTAATATTGATTTGTCCAATAGCTTTAGCCCATTTAGAAGCTTCAACTATTACTGTTCCATTAGCTTTTGCCTTATCATAATCAGCCACAGTTGCTTGTCCTATTATTCCGTCTTTTGTCACTGTAGTAACTTTATTATCTTTATGATTTAAAGAATATATCTTATGATCATAATAATAATCATTAATTATTTTCACATGGAAATGTGCTGCTACAAAAGCTGTTATTTCTGGACATTGTTCTAATATTTCAATAGCGCTTGATCCCTCTGTACCATATTCTTGAGTTTCTCCAATATGATCAACAGCAATTATTGTATCTACATTTTTCTTTTTAAGCTCTTCAATTGCAGCCTTAGTTTCTTCAACTGGATTAGTAACCTTATACCCCTTTAAATTAACTGAATCCCATTTAGTAATATTAGGTGTTACCATACCTATTATTCCTACTTTAACTCCACCTTTTTCAACTATTGTATAAGGTGCTGCAATTCTTGTTTTGCCATCAGTGTCGTATACGTTTCCACATAATACTTTACCTTTAACTTGTTTAATTATATTTTTTAACGTTGGCATACCATAATTGAATTCATGATTTCCTAAAGTAAATGTATCATAACCAATTTTATTCATGGCCTCTATCATTGGATTACTTGAATCATTTATAAATAAAGCTTGTGAATTATCTTGTAGGCTATCTCCTGCATCAACAAGTATTGTATTAGGATTTTTAGCTCTTAACTCCTTAACTGCAGTTGATATTTGAGCAAGACTCCCCGAATTGTCTTGTGCATTTACAGCATAATCATATGGTAAAAATCTACCATGAGTATCTGTGGTTGTTAAAATTTGCAAGTTAACGCTTCCATTTTTAGTGTCAGCATTTGCTGTCATCGGTGTAAATAAAGTGAATACCATCATTGAAGCTACTATTGATGACAAAAATTTTTTATTTTTAGAACGTCTAAACATTAAATTTATCCTCCTATATTTTAAATTTTATTCATTTATTTTTTATATATAGAAAATTATAACATAATGTTTTTTATAAAAAAAGACATTATGTTGTAATCATTATCATGATTATGATAATATTAACAAATTTATATGTAATATGCATATCATTTAATATTTTATAGCTTATTTACTTATTAAACATATAATTTAAATTACAAAAAATTAAATAAAAAAAGAGATGCATTAACATCTCTTTAACTAATTAGATATTTATATTACTTTTAACAATTTAAATTCTATTTTAATTTCTTTCTCTTAAATTTACTTACAAATAATAGTGACACTCCACTTAGTAAAACTAATCCACCTAATATTAATAAATATTTTTTATTTTGTTCACTGTTATCTGCATGTTGAAAATTTTGTTTATGAATATTATTATGTGCATTATTTATGTTTTGTTCTATTTTAGTATTTTCATTTGTTTTTGTTATATCATTTGCTTCATTTTGCTTAATCATTTCTTGATTTGAACTGTTTGCATTAGTATTGTCTTGATTTATACTATTAGGCACTTCTTTATTAAGATTTTCATTAGTAACTTGTGTATTCTCAACATTATCTTTACTTGTAATTTCAGCAGAAACTTTTTGCTCAGTATTTTGAGTAGCATTATTTGTCTTATTTCCTGACGCTCCTTTGCCACTACCTATATCACCTAATGCAGTCATATTTACCGTTGATTCTATAGTTCCATAAGTTGTTGATGGTTGTTCTCCATTCAATTGAGCCAATACACTTTTAGTTCTATCTTCTCCGAATTTTATCATTTCAGGAATTGAATTCTTATATTCATCATATGTGCAAAATGCTGTTGGATCATTTTCTACATAACTACTAATTAAATTATTTATCTTATTAACTAAATTTTCATAATAGCCACTATTGAAATATTCCTCTGCTATTTGTTTTAAATAAAAGTGATACATTTCTTTATATTCATCTACTTCTAATAGATTCCCTATTAATGGCATACTTGATAAATCTCCTGATACAGGATTATCAATTGGAAAGTTTATTATACTTGAAGATCCAGAGTTACTTCCCTTCCCTCCACCATTACCACCTCTTGCACTAAATCCTCCAAATGAAAGATTTAAATCCCAAGGTAGCATCTGGCACTTTCCATCTTTTTCGTATAAATAGTAATTATGATACATAGCACCTGAATAACTATCTAAATTTATCACAAAAGTGTTTACTGCAAAGTACTTTAATACTTCTTCAATATCAAGTACCTCTTCTAAATTTGTTCCTTCATTTAAATTTTTAAACATATTTATTACTTTTTCAAAGTCTGCATCTGTTGTTCTTTTAAGTACTGCACTTTCTCTTACTATTGAATAACTACTAATATTATCATCTATATAAACAAAGTCTGCACCTTCAACAGCTCTTCCACCCATTTTATTTCCGCCCATTTGTGGCATTTTATTGTTAGCTGTATCATTTGGTTTAGTAATTTCTTTATTTGATATATTATCATCTTTAGAAGTGTTCTTTTCTTCAGTAGTATTAATATTCTCTTGTCCTGTTAGCATTTTAACTTCGGATATATTTCCTGAACCTTGCTGAGTGTTGGTAGCATTTGTATTTTGTTGTTTTTCTTGCTCATCTTGTGGTTGTATAGTCATGTTATTTTGATTATTTTCAATACCTGGTGGTAATCCTGTTGGTCTTTCTCCTCCATTTGGTGGATTTCCACCTTGATTGCCTCCTCCATTATTTACTCCCATAGTTTCTGGTTTATAAAGATTTCCTTCACTACTTACAAAATTATTTTCTAAATATCTTTCATTTATAACTTCTATTGCTAAATATAACCCCCAATTTTCATTGTTTACAGTTATATTACTATAAGACATTTCTGGAGTTGCAACACCTAAAGATTCATATAAATCATAAGTAATATATTCTTTCATATAAGTGCTATCTTGAATTATATTATTAAGTACAATACTTTCAAGTCCATGATACGTTTGTCCATCTATATATTTATCGAACTTAATTTTAAAACTATATCTATCAGTAGTATCATCTGATGCTACAGAAGTAAGGCTTGTATTACCTTTTGGTCTTATTCCCACATTATAAAATGTTTCTCCATTAATAGTTATATTACAACTACGAAATTCTTCATTAAGAGCATTTTCTATTAACCAATTCCAATCATTTTCTTCTATATCAATATCTATATTGGTTATACTTTCTTTATCCAAAACAGTTGATAGTTTTTTCTGAGCGCTGCTTGAAGTTTCATTATTAACTGCCAATGAAAAAATAAATATTACGGCTAAAATCATACTAGTTATAGAAATATACCATTTATGCTTTTCTTTAATCACTCATACATCACCTCTATCCTAAGATTATTTAATACTTAACTTTTATTTTTAAACAAAGCTAATTCTAAAAGTAGACCCAACTTGCATACGCCAGCTCGGTAAATTTAGAGTCTCACTTATGACATATAATCTCCATTGTAGCTAACTAATACTACATTAGATATGCCATTTAATTTAGATATACTATTTACAAAATCTGTTGATTTCTTTTTTAGTCCTATTTCTACTGTCATTTCAATTCCATTCACTGGTGAAATTGTTTTTGATTTTACATTATATTTATCTACATTTTTTGAAAGCATCTTTAACGCAGTATTTTCCGAATCATCATCTTCACAATTAATTACCAAAATATAAGGATTATTTGAAGTCTTCTTATTAACAAATAAAATCATAACTATTCCTATAAATATTGATCCCAAAATAGCTAACGGAATTAAACCTGCACCAATTACTATACCTACACTTATTGACCAAAATAAAAATGCTATATCAATTGGTTCTTTTATTGCACTTCTAAAACGAACTATAGATAAAGCACCAACCATACCAAGTGATAATACTACATTAGATGTTACTGCTAATATAATTAACGTTGTAATTAAGCTAAGTGCTAAAAGGGAAATTGCAAAACTTTCAGAATACATTACCCCTTTAAATGTTTTTTTATAAACCTGCATTATGAATAGTCCTATTACAAAAGCTAATGCTAATGCTATAAACATATCTAAAAAAGATACTTGTGTTAATTTTTCTGCGAAACTTGATTTAAAAATGTCACTAAAATTAGTGGTTGTTTGTGTCATTAATATTCCTCCTTTGATTTCTTTATAATTTTCATTACCCATATATTCTGGCAGCTTCATATTTTGATATAGAAGTTGGTCTACGTTCATTTACTTGTATAATATCTTGAATTGCCTGTGGTAAAAATTCATCAAATTTAACTTCTAGTACAATATGCTTGTTATCTATTGTTTCTATAGTGGGTAGATCCTTATCAAATAAATTTTTACTTTGTATTCCTGTTCTAACTGACTTATCAAATGTTATACGTACATTTCCAATTGGATATATATATGCTTCTCTAGTATAATCAACTATTGTCCTCGGTCGTAATAATTGACCTTTCATCTGAGCATATAAATCAATAAACAATTTATCATTTGAATCTTTTAAGAACTCTATATCGCCATTTATAATCTTTTCACATTCCTCTTTGCTAATACGAGTACTATTTTTTAAACATAATCCTCTTATTTTTGATTTTTTCTCTAATCTTATGAATTCATAATTATCATTGTAAAATCTTATACGAAATTTATCTCTTTTACTTAACCCAATAACCTTCTCCATTAACACCTTGTCGTAGGCATTATCAAAATATAAACTTCTTATTTTATATTCATTATTCTTATTAGCATTTTTATCTATATGCATAATACTTCTTATTCTATTTTTTATTGCTAAGTAATCTGAAAAATTTATATAGTGCTTTAATTCATGTCTAAACTTTTTTTCTCTCATATATTCACCTCCGATCTATCTTACATTTTAGATTTTATACAATCAGTCTTAATGTTAGCTTAATGATAAATAATTTAATTAAGATTAAACTTCAAATAATTTAAACTTCTTATAGTCTGTAATTTGATTTATTTATAAGTTTTTAATTATGCAATTTACTGAATAATAAAAAGCAACTATTTAGTTCTACATATAACAAACTAAATAGTTGCTTTTATTAAAAAATTTTATTTTAAATATATATTTGTATTAAAAAGTAGAATATCTCAAGCACCTTTGTTAAAGCTCCATGAACTATTTTATAATCTTAGGAATACTTAATATAAATTCACATCCTTCTCCATATTTAGAATTTACTTTTAGTTTAATCCCAAAATTCTTAGTAATAGATTTTAGAAGACTAAGACCTATACCAGTTCCAGAAATATTCTTTCCTCTAACCTCTTTACTTCTATAAAATCTATCAAATATACGATTTTGATCTTCATCTTTAATTCCTATCCCATCATCTTTAACTGTTACTTTTATACTTTTAGTTAAGTCTTCAACAATTAATTTCACAGATCCACCTTCATTTGTGTACTTAAACGCATTTTCAAGTAATATAATAATAGCTCTTTTTATTTTATCCTTTTCCCATGATACTATAATTTCATTTTTAGGCTTAATAACCTGAAAATCTCTATGTCTAATTTCTGCTAAGTCAATATAAAACTCACTTATTTCATCAATAAAATCATCTAAACTAAAGCTAGTTATGTTTAAACCTAATTCTAAATCTTCTTTTGATAATAATAACAAATCATTATTTAGCTTTTCTAATCCCCTAATTTCACTCATTATCTTTGATATATGCTCAAAATGATCATCAATAGTATCACCTGGTGAATGTGCTAATAATTCTACCTTACCTTTAATTACTGATACTGGCGTCCTCATTTCATGAGAAGCATCCTGAACAAAATAAATTTGCTTTTCATAAGCTTTTTTAACAGGTTTTATAACCTTTGAAGCAAGATATGCTGCCAAAGCACTAGAAATTATTATTAATATAACCAAACTAAATAAAATAGAATTTCTCAATCTATTTATTGAATGAACCTCAACATCTATATTTGCAATAACCTGAATTTTTTGATCTCCATTGGTTACAGTAATTCCTCTAAAATTATAATCATTATATTGAAAATTAACTATTTTTTCATTAGATTCCTTAGGTAGTGTTGGCAAATTATCTTCACTAAAATATAAAGTATTACTCATGTTTTCAAATGCATCATTATTATATGATATTAAAATTAAATTAGGAGGGATTTTCATTGGTTTATCTTCAGGAAATATATTAAAATTCTTATGCATATCATTATCATAATCATAAATTTTTTTCTTATTTTCTCTAGTTATTTCTTCGCCTAAAAATATCTTCTTCTGATCAATTAATTGGCGATCAACATTATCTAATAATTTAGATTTATAAAAAGCTTGAGTTATTAAAGCAAATATTATTAAACATAAAAAAACTATACCTATACTTATAGCTGTAATTCTTCTTTTAGTAGATAAAAATATATCATTTTTCATTTAAATCATTCTCCAATACTCTCATCTAGTAAGTAACCCATCCCACGTTTGGTTACTAAATATCTATCATAATTATATTTTGAAAGCTGTTTTCTTAATCTACTTATATAAACTTCTATTATTTCAGTAGCTGCATCACTATTGTATCCACATATATTATCAAATATTTGCTCTTTAAATAACAGTACTCCCTTATTTATAACTAAATACTCTAAAAGTTTATACAGCTTTTCATTTAATTCTAATTCTTCATTATTTATATAAACTGTTTTAGCTTTCATATCAATTTGCATATTTTTAAATTCAAGTATATTAGATTTCTTTATCTTACCCATGCCCTTAAGAATTGCGATTATTCTAGCTTTTAATTCTTCCATAAAAAATGGCTTAGTTAAATAGTCATTAGCACCTAAGTTAAAGGCTTTTAACTTATCTCCAAGTTCTTCTTTTGCTGTCAATATAATTACTCCAGTATTTAATGTTTTTTTAGATATGTAACTTAAAACACTCATTCCATCAACTTCTGGTAACATTAAATCTAAAATAACAACGTCATAACTATATGTATTTAAATATTGAATTGCATCTGAACCATCATAAACAGCCCTTATATCAAACTCTTCTCCAAAATATTCTACTATATTATTACTTATTTCTATATTATCTTCTACTAATAATATACTTATCATAAATTCACCCCATATCATTTACTTTTTTTGTTTTAAAGTAGTCTTTGGACTTTATTTTACATTATTAATTAAAAATATTTTTTAGTTAAATTTATATTTTCAAAATTGTATTTATTTTTACTATAAATACTCATAAAAATATACGGATTCTAAATTAAAATTCCTATAAGCATTTTTATAATTTAAATTATATACCAGTTTTCTTAATACTTACTTAACTAACTACTTAAAAAATACATCCTACTAATTTTAATTTTCTATATAAATAATTCTTATTAAAATATATAAAAATCTAAACTTATTTTTTAATAGTTTGCTCCGTTTTAATATGTATCTCTAAACACAGTACTAAAAACATAGTCTAAATATTTTATCATCCATCTTTAGTTCTAATATTTAATGCCATTTTAATATTTATTATTAAACAATAATTAATATTGACTATATGTATTTAAGATGTTTTAATTTAATAGATAAACAATTCAATTAAAAGAGGAGAAATATTTATGGATAATAATTTAAATAAAGATATTTTAGATAAAATAACAAAGACTTGCACTTGTAAAAGTATAACTAGAGCAAAAATTAAAGAAGCTATAGTAAATGGTGCGTCAACTTATGAAGAAGTTCAAAAAGCAACTGGTGCAGGATCAGGATGTTGTAAAGGAAGAAAATGTTCAGAAAAAATAAATGATTTAATAAAAGAGCTAAACTAATTTACTATGTTTAAATATCTGTTGATATATACAATAGGTAAAATGGCATTGTAATTGGACTTTGAGAATTGTTAAGTGAGAGTCAAAATTTTATATTTTGTTTCTCGAACTTACTCAGCGAAGTCGAGTTCCCTTTTAATAGTCATATTTATTGCTTGTCAAAAGTGAATGTCCAAATTTTATATTTTGTAACATGAACTTTCACACAGTACAATTTTACATTGGGAACAAGCTAAAATAGGACTATACTCATTTTAGTATTCCTAAGTTCAATTACTTAGTCCACTTTACTTATGCATATATCAACACTATACTAAAACATCTCAAAATAATTAAATACTAATTAGACTATTATGTTATAATCATATAAGATATTTAAAGAAGAATTATAAACCAGTTTTATTCTGGTTTATAATTTTTTTAGGCTTTATTTTAGTTGAGTATTTATTATTACAATAGGCTCATTAAAAAAAAGACTTTTCTTAATAATCTAAGAATAAGGCCTATTATTAAATATAATAATTATTTTGGAAGGGGTCTTTTTAATATGGCAAGTAAATTTTATTTACATAAAGGACGTAGTGGTAAAGCTGAACAAGGTCGTCCTTGGGTTTATACAGATGAAATAAATGAATATGATGGTGAATATGAAAATGGTGATATCGTAGAAGTATATAATCATAAGGGTTACTTTATCGGTAAAGGTTACATAAATGATAAAAGTAAAATAACTATTAGAATAATGTCAAGAGATATAAATGAAAATATAGATGAAGAATTCTTTAAAAGCAGATTTAAAACAGCTTTTGAATATAGAAGAAGTATCATTGATGATTCATCTTGTAGAATGATATTTGGAGAAGCTGATTTTCTTCCTGGATTAACAGTTGATAAATTTGAAGATTATTATGTAATTCAAATTTCTACACTTGGAATGGATCAATATAAAGATTTAATTGTTAAAGTATTAGTTAACGAATATAATGCTAAAGGTGTTTACGAAAGAAGTGACATAGCAACTAGAGAAATAGAAGGATTAGAACAAACTAGAGGATTTTTAACTGAACCTTTTGATACTAATGTTGAAATTGTTGAAAATGGAGTTAAGTACATAGTTGATCTAGCAAATGGTCAAAAAACTGGATTCTTCTTAGATCAAAAAGAAAATAGAGCTGCTATTCATAGAATATGTAAAGATAAAGACGTATTAGATTGCTTTACTCATACTGGTTCTTTTGCTTTAAATGCTGGTATTGCTGGTGCAAAATCAGTTCTTGGAATAGATGTTTCTCAACATGCCATAGATTGTGCTAATAAAAATGCTGAATTAAACAATCTTCAAGATACAGTTAAATTTGAATGTCATAATGCTTTCGATGTTCTTCCTGCATGGTCAAGAGAAGAAAAGAAATTTGACGTTGTAATACTTGATCCTCCTGCATTTACAAAGTCTAGAAATACTATTAATGCAGCAAAAAGAGGATATAAGGAAATTAACTTAAGAGGTTTAAAATTAGTTAAACATGGCGGTTACTTTATAACTTGTTCTTGTTCTCATTACATGAATGAAGAACTTTTAAAGAAAACTATTGTAGAAGCTTGCCAAGATGCTAATAAACTAATAAGACAAGTAGAATTTAGAACTCAATCTTGTGATCATCCAATACTTTGGAATTCAGATGAAAGTTATTATTTAAAATTCTTCATATTCCAAGTATTTGATAAAACAAAACTATAAAAAAAGTGGCTTATGCCACTTTTTTTATAGTTTAATTATCTTATCTCCATCATAAATCGGAACCACATCAACTATACTTTTCTTTATACAATACTTTATATCATTATCTAACTTTAAAGATCTCATAACTGAATAATGTCTAGCTTCTTTAACGTAATTTATAATATCTTTGTTGCTTTCATAAATCATATTTGAAGTTTTAGATATATCTGTAAGTTCTATATTACTTTTTTCTTTTAACATAGTATTAATTATATATCCTCCACAAATATAATCATCCATAGAGAATTCTCCATTGGTTCCTGCATTAACTATGACAATATCATCATTAAATTCTAGTAATTTTTTAGCTACAGCTTCTGCATTTATCATTGCTGCTATAATAATCTTTTTTCCTGGCAAACACTTAGTTAATGCCCTAGTTCCATTAGTAGTAGTCATTAGCACTGTTTTATTTTTAACTACTTTTTCCGTATATTCTAATGGTGAATTACTTAAATCAAAGCCCTCTATTTTAACGGCTCTTCTTTCTCCACCTAATATAACTTCACTCTTATCGTATTTCTTAGCCTCTTCAAGTGTTTCTTCTACAGTTAAATATGGTATAACTTTTTGGCATCCATTATTAATTGCAGTTGTTATAACTGAAGTTGCCCTAAACATATCTATTACAACAACAACCTTATCTTTTACAATATCATCAGTTATATAATCTGCTGAAATTATAACATCTACTTTCATTTAAATATCCCCCATATTAAAATTCTTACCCTGATATATGTCATTATCTTCTAATGTTTTATCTATTGCATTTAATACTTCCCACTTTTTTAAACTCCACATAGGACCTATAAGTAAATCCCTAGGAGCATCACCAGTTAATCTGTGTACCACCATTTCTTTAGGTAACATAGAAACTGCCTTGCAAATTAATTTTATATAATCTTCTTGAGATAAGAATTGCAATTCACCACTTTCATATAACTCAACCATTTTAGTATCTTTCATCAAATGTAGTAAATGAAGCTTTATTCCTTGAGCTCCAGAATGAGCAATATAATCTATAGTTTTTAACATATCATCTTGACTTTCACCAGGCAATCCTAAGATAGAATGTACAACAACATCTATGTTTCTTTCTTTAAGTCTAGTCATTGCATAATCAAATACTTTTAAATCATATCCTCTATTTATTTTCTTAGCTACATTATCATTTATAGTTTGTAGACCAAGTTCAACCCATACATATAATTTCTTACTTAGTTCTTCTATTAAATCTAATACATCATCCTCTAAACAATCTGGTCTTGTTGCTATTGATAATGCTACAACTCCTTCTTGATTTATAGCTTCTTCATACTTCTGTCTTAGCTCATCTATGGGAGCATATGTATTTGTATATGCTTGAAAATAAGCTATATACTTTCCACTTTTCCATTTATTAGCCATCATAGTTTTTACATTATTAAATTGATTAGTAATAGAAAAATTTCTACTTCCTGCATAATCTCCAGAACCTCTCGCACTACAGAATACACATCCACCCTTACTTACTTTTCCATCCCTATTAGGACATGAAAATCCTCCATCTAAGGATATTTTAAATACCTTTTCACCAAACTTTTCTCTCAAGAAATAATTTAAACTATGATATCTCTTTCCATTCCAAGAATTATTCATTTTTCCTCCTAAATTTTATCTATACACATTTATAATATATTTTAATTGTATTTATACTATAATATCAAATTACTAATTTAAAATTATATTTTCTATTTGTTATCTATTATAGATTTATTTATGTTTATAGAATAAATACCTGTTAAATCTTCTTTTTCTTCAAGTACTCCTTCTAACAATGTGACTCTAACTATAATTTCATCTTCATTAACATACATAACTCTCACATTATATTTATCTGTTGGAAACTTACTTTTAACATCTAATGAAGACTCTTTTCCACTTTCTATATTAAATATTTTTAGCCCTATTCCTTCATTAGAATTCTTATAAGACACTACCAAATTATCCTCCGCTGCACTAAATACTATTCTCTCTATTTGACAATTATTTAATATCCCAAAATTCATGACTTTATCAGTTTGAACTTTTTCTATTGCATTACTTTTATTATCAGATTTACCTTGAGTGTCTTCTTGATTGCTTCCTATTGTAGTAATCGCCTTATCATCTTTTATGTATAATATACCAATAAAACTATCTTTTCCATTAGTTGTTGAGTATGCTACCTTATCACCAGAATAACTTAGACCACAACTAGAAAATTTATCACTTGGAATATCTACTCGTTCTAGTGGATTATCCCCTTTATTATATACTTGTTTAGGCATATCTAAAAGTTTTAAAATAAGCTTACTTTCTCCTGATCCTGAAGTTTGTAATCTTAATTCATTCTCTTTTTCATACACCTCTACATTCTCAGCAGCACTTAAATTATTTATTTTGTATTCATCATTTTCTTTTATAACATCTATATTGTATTTATCTAAATTGTTATTAGGTGAATAATCTTCACCTCTAAGCACATCAAATAGTATAGATACCTTATCGCCACCATCTACACTCTTATTTATTTTAAATACTTGTATTTTAGAATTTCCCAAATCGTTTATCTTTGAAGCTGATGCAAAATCTTTAGTGCAGAATTTTTTTGCTTCCTCAAAATTTTCATTTTGTATCTCCATTAAGTATTTTTGAGCAGTTTCAATAGCCTTTTTGCTATCATACAAATCTATATTTTCATTATTGGAAATTTTATTACTGCACCCTATAGATATAAAAATCACCATCATAGACATTATTATTAAAGTTATCTTTTTCAAAATTGAATACCTCCTTTATTTAGCTCTTTATTTATTTTTCCTAAGAAATGTAGTGTTATGCGAGGAATTTAAGAATAAAAGATAAGTTTACATTATATACTTATTAGTGAAAATATTGTTAAGGAGAATTTAAATTGAAAAAGAGTTTTGTTAATATATTTCAAGTTGCAGTAGTTTTCATAGGTACTATTGTTGGAGCTGGATTAGCTTCAGGAAAAGAAATAACTGAATTTTTCACATCTTTTGGTTTAAAAAGTTTTTTTGGCATTATAGTATGTGGATTATTTTATATTGTAATTGGGTGTATAATCGCCAAAATAAGTATTCATTATGAGTTAAATTCTTATAGTGATTTGATTAATGTAATAAGCCCTAATTATTTAGGCAAATTTACAGGTTTTATAACTACTTTATATCTTATTTCAAGTGCCTCTATAATTTTAGCTGGTAGTGGTGCTCTTATAAATCAATTTTTTGGAATTCCTAAATTAGTTGGATCAATAATAATGATTTGTATAGCTGTATTTTTCTTATTAAGAGATACTGATGGATTAATTGCTGTAAATTCATTTATCGTTCCATCTTTAATATGCACAATAACATTGATTACTATTTTATACTTTGTATTTTCTAGAGATGCTGTCTCTTTAGAAAGCATGAGACAATTCAAGCCTGTTAAGAGCGGACTTGCTATATCGACTATACTATATGCTGGTTATAATACGCTTTGTTGTACTGGTGTACTAGTTCCTCTAAGTAATCAAATGAAAAAACCTAAAACTATGTTTATAGGGATTACTCTTGGATCTATTGGATTAACTTTGCTTTGTTTAGCAATAAATCTTATGTTAACAGTAAATCAACCATATATATATAAATTTGAAATTCCGTTACTTCTTGTTGCAAATAGATTTGGTTGTATAATACAAGCTATATTATTAGTAATTATTTGGCTTGAAATGTTCTCTACTGAAGTTTCAGATGTTTATTCAATAAGTAAAACATTAGAACAAACCTTCAATATAGACTTTAAAAAAGGCATTTTTATAATTTTAGCAATAGCCTTACCAATATCTCAAATTGGGTTTAGTAATTTAATAACAAAGTTATATCCAGCTTTTGGCGTATTAAGTTTAGTATTCATACTACAAAGTGTTATATTTTATTTTAAACATAGAAAAGAATTAAAGTAATGTTGATATGTATATATGTAAAATAACTTGCTTAATAAAACTTAAGAATTCTAAATATCAACATTTTTTAAAACATAATCATTAAATAATATCTCATGATATAATAAACAGTATTAGAATTATGTTTATATTAAATATCGAGGAGATAATTATGAAATATTCAAATATGTTAGAAGAATGTACTCTTTGCTATAGAGAGTGTAAGGTTAATAGATTAAATAATGAGCTAGGATTTTGTAGAGCTTCTGAAAATGTGAAGGTGGCAAGAGCTGCCTTACATCTTTGGGAAGAACCACCTATTTCATCTGGAAAAGGTTCTGGTACTGTATTTTTTTCACATTGTAATTTAAACTGTGTTTTTTGCCAAAACCATGATATAAGTCAGGAATTCAAAGGAATGGATATATCAATAGAGAGACTTGCTGACATATTTTTAGAACTTCAAGAAAAAGGAGCTAATAACATAAATTTAGTTACTCCAACTCATTATGTACCACAGATAATTGAGGCTCTAGAAATTTCTAAATATAAAGGATTAAATATACCCATACTATATAATACAAACACTTATGATTCACTTGAAACAATTAAGGCTTTAGATGGATATATTGATGTATATCTTCCTGATTTTAAATATTTTAATAATAAATATTCTACTAAATATTCTAAAGCTAGTGATTATAGTATAAATGCTATAAGAATTATAGATGAAATGGTAAAGCAAACTGGTGAAGTTAAATTCGATTCAACATCTCATATTACTAAAGGTGTTATTGTTAGACACTTACTTCTTCCTGGTTTACTTTTTGATTCAAAGAAAATTGTAGATTTACTATTTAACAGATATGAAGATAATATCTATATTAGCCTAATGAATCAATATACACCTATGTTTAAAGCCTGTGATTATCCTGAAATAAATAAGCCTCTAAATCCAAAGCATTATGATAGTTTAATTGATTATGCCATAAATATTGGTTTGAAAAATGGCTTTATACAGGATCAAGGAACTAACACAACAGACTTTGTTCCATCTTTTAATGGTGAGGGAATATAAAAAAGCAATGCTTCAAACAATTTGAAGCATTGCTTTTTTTCTATACAAAATAATTAAAACTTGGAATTTCTCTATTTGCTTGTTGGATAGTCATTGGTGGAACAAATATCTTTTGATCAGAACCTTCACCTCTAAGCTCTGCTATTCTTGTAACACCTACATATACATCTGATATTTTATACCAAGTAGCATAATCAACTACTCCTGTTTGTGGTAAATTAAAAATTCCTTGAAATACTTTTACTGCTTCTGCTGTTGTTTGTCCAAAAATTCCATCTTCCGCTACTTTAGGGATAAGTGGATAATTTTTAGATATTCTATTTAACTGATTTTGTATCGTTTTAACAGGCTCTCCAACTGATCCAACAGTTAAATCATAATCTGGATATGATTTAGGGCTTCCTTCAACTTTTTCTGCTGTTACAAGCTCAATATCATTTCCATAATAATACTTCAATATTTCATATGGTGGTTTTCCTTTAGCCCCTAAACTTTGGCTTCCCCATTGACTTAGCCACTCTGGACAACTAACATTTTTACCATCACAATATTGTGTTAAAAGAGGTTGTTTTTTCCCTATTCTTTTAATATAAGTAGAAAATATTTCATCAACCACTGCACTTATGCTATCATAAATATTTCTTCCATAATTAAAAGCATGATCATAAGCAGTAGAGCTAGTAATATCAAAGTTTTTTCCTTTTCCTCTATACCATTCTGTATATATTCTATTTAAAGTGAATGACACTATACAAAATATATTTGCTCTTATTGCATTACTAGACCATGTAGAATATATTTCACAAGATGCAACATTCTTTATATATTCCTTAAAAGGAACTGTATAATTAGGTGCGGATGTATCATTAGGACCGCCTTGATGTACTATTATATATTCTGGCACTACAGGTTGTGCTAATACAACTCCTGAGCTTGGAGGTGGTAATGGTTTATCCTCAGCTTCAGGAATTTTAGGTGGAAAATTTCCATTAAGAGTATTTGGTTGAATATTAATAACTTCTTTTTGCCTTGTAATACTTTTACGTTCAATTAAGTTACATCTTTGATAAGCAATTTCTTCAGAGAATATTTGGCATCCATTTATTATTAATGTTTCAAATCCCTCTCTTTCAACTAAAATATCATAAACACTATATGGAACCTTATTGCTATTTTCATCTAAAGAATATTCAATTGGAGGTGCATCTAAATCTATTTGTTCAGTTAATCCAATTGAATTTGTACTTAATTCTATTGTAGATGGTTTATTTTCATTTAAAGAACTTTCTCTTACACTTATTTTAGCATTATCTACAGGGATATAATCATTTCCACTAAAACATTGAATTTTTAAACTACCTTTGTCAGCCATCACTAACTCCTTAATATTTTTCCTACGAATATTATATGAGATAAGAGCAGATTTAGTTACTCTAACTTTATATTTATATCATTATATCGTCATTTATTAGGAAGTCTAATAAATAAATTATCTACATAAAACTCATTATTTTTTTCAGAATTAATATATTGATCAATCTCATCATACTTAATATATTTTTCACTTTTATTCTTATATTTTCTTAATGAATTAAATATACCTTGCATGTCGAGCATTCCATATCCCCATTCCATATTAGGATATACATCTCCCTTTCTCATTTTTGTGCCAGCTATTATATAGCTTATTAGCTTTTTCGTACTTATTTCCACATCATTTTTTTCTATTATCGCCCATTGTAGTATCAAAGCACAACACCCCGCTAGTACTGAAGATGCTACAGATGACCCTGTTGCTACTGTTGTTCCCCCACCTGGCTTTGTCACTATTGCATTCACGCCACCAGCAGCAACATCAGGCTTTATTCTTCCATCCCTTGTATATCCTCTTCCTGATCCCGATACAGTAGTATTAAAACCTTGATTATAATACGCTGACACAACTGCTCCTGATGTAGTTGCTGGAATTACAAGTGTGGTAGTTTCAACAGGATTAAAAAATCTAGTATCAGGATCTAATAGCTGTCTTTGAGGAAGCCACGACCAGTATCTTCCATCAATAATTTTATCCCCGTACAACCTTATCTGCCAAGTTCCATCTTTAATATTTCTAAACTTAAGTGTAATTAATTCATCTCCTGTTAATTGATCTGGTATTGAATAATATAAATCTACTATAGTTCCTTCATAAACAAATTTGTAATCCTTTATAAAATTAAGTTTAGTATCAACCCTATTAAGCATTTCTCCTGAAGGTGATGTTATACTAACAGAAACCCTATCCGGTTTAGAACAGTAAATGGAAAAATTTAAATCTTTCTGATTTTTACCTATTTTAACTTCAATTGTCTTAAAATCTCCGGCTTGTTCTATTTTTCCTTCAATATGAGTTTGAGTATCACCTTGATTTCCAGTACCCACTACTGGAACTACTCCAGGCCTCCTACCAAAAGTATCTAAGCTGCCTTCTACCTCATTGGTTCCATCATGCCCACCAGTATTGGTTCCAACTGGGACATATAGTATTAAAGGCATATTTTCTCTTAATGCTATATTAGCTAAATATCTAGTTGCTAACATTATTTCTGCACTACCATAAACTTCTGTTTTATTAGGATCTACGCCTGAATATTCTAATACTGATTTTGATAATTGAGCTAATTTTGCAATAGCAAATTTACAATTAGGCGCCGCTCCTAATAAGTCAGGGTTTCTTCCTCTTCCTCCAATTATCCCAGCGGTCATTGTTCCATGTCCTACTTCATCCTTACTTGGAACAATACTATAAGGATCTCCACCTTGTTTGTTTAAATTTATAGCTTGATTTATTTGTTCCTCCGTATACTCTGTTCCAAATTTAATGCCTAAAACATCATTTCTTCCTATAGTTTGATCCCATATAGAAATAATTCTAGTTGTATCATCTTCTAGCATAAATTCTTCATTTAAATAATCTATTCCTGTATCTACTATTCCAACTAAAACTCCTGTTCCATCTAATTTTAAATATGGATTATTCGTAAATAATGGTGCTCCACTTGCTTGTATTGGTGATAGTGCCGTTAATGTATAAAGAGGTGGTATTAATATTTTTACTATATCATATATATAAGGTTCTATAAGATTAAGTTCGTTTAGTGGAAAAATTGCAATCGCATATGCATCTGATATAGCTATAGCTGAAGCATTCGGTACATCATTTATCTTATTTAACTCGTCTTTATTTGTATATCCTACTATTATTGAAATAAGATCATCAGAATTTATATTTTTTTTTCTCAATTCTTCCTCTAAATTTCTTATTCCAACTTTTTCCAACGGAGTTGATTTCTCTTGAAAGACTTCACCACCAATATCTCTCAATCTATAGTTTCTAGCTAAAATTTGATTTAATGTATTTTCAATATCATAAAGACTATCATAAGCACATGCTGTTCCATATCCCCAAAGTGGATTTGGATATTCTATGTCAGTCCTTGCTCTATTAGCGCCCCTCACTAAATAATATTTTAATCTTTGTCCAAATAAATAAGGATCATTACCATTTACTATTCCAAATTGCATAATTAATGCACAAATTCCTGCTACCTGTGGTGCTGCCATTGAGGTTCCTGTTTTTGAATCGTATCCCCCATTAGGAATTGGTCCCAATATTCCTACACCTGGAGCAACAAGATCAGGCCTTATTATATTACTTTGAATCTGTGGTCCTCTTCCACTAAATGAAGATAGAGTATTTGTAAGTGAATTATAACTTCCAACAGCTATTATATTATCTACAGTTGCCGGTATTCCTAATGTATTATAATTTATAGGTTCTAAAAATTTAGTTTTAGGATTTAACCCCTCAGATATTGGGAGCCAAATTGAGAATGATCCCTTATAATTGTTAAGAGTAGTTATTTGAAGTTTCCATACGCCTTCAATTAAATACTCTGATGATATAGAGGATATTATTATTTGAATTTCACTATTTAATTCAAATGGTTTAGGTCCAGATACATATATATCATATCTATCTCTGCCTATTCCTCCATGAAAATATCCCTCTTGTATATTTATGTTGCCACTACTTTGACCTGTTGGTGATATTATATTTAAAGATACATCTGGTAATATTGACTTATATAAATTTATAACTACTGTACTTTCATCACTGGCAACATTAAATGCCTTAGTTTGAGTTTGATCTAGTTCACCACCTGTATGATGTGCTGCATCCCCTTCATTTCCTGCTGCTATAACAATAGTTGCTCTTTCTAAATTAGATACAGTGCTAATATATTGCTCTAACAAACTACTTCCATTATGTGCTCCATTATTAGTACTTAAACTCATATTAATTACTAATGGCATATTTATTTCTTTACTCTTATCTATTAAAAATTTTATTCCTTGCATTATTTGAGAGCTTAATATCCAAGAACCTCTTGCTGCTTTCACCATAGCTATAGATGCTTCTGGTGCCGCACCTTTATATACACTATTAATCTTTCCTCCAGCACAAGCAATTCCTGCTACATGAGTTCCATGACCAGTATTATCTAATACTGGAACTATTGAATATGGATCATTAGACTTTATAGCTTTATTTATTGTCTCTTTATCATATACTTTTCTTCCTAAGCTTAAATCATATATATATTCTATTCTAGTATTACCATCAGAATCCATAAACGCTGGATGGGTATATGCTATTCCTGAATCAATAAAACCTACTAAAACTCCTTTTCCAGATAAATTATAAGTTGACACAGCTTGAGGTACACAAGTTGCTCTGTTTCCTTCACTATCTGCTTCATATAAATTTTTAGGTAACTCTATATACTGAATACTATTACTTGTAGCTAATTTAGGTAAGCTTTTTAATGGCAAATTCATTATTCCAAAATTAAAACCTAAATCTTGAAATTCTCCTTCTAATTCTTTGGCTAATTCTGTTAACTTCTGTGGTGTATCTCTATATAAAATAGTAACTTCAATTTTATTAGTTTCTTCTCCATTAAAAAATTTTTTATTAATTCTGTTTAATATATCTTGTGGTACATTCGTTAACAACCCAATCGCAGCATCCAGTTTAGATGATATGTTATTAGATTCTGTAGTTTCTATTTTAATCAACTCCAACTATTTTTATATAATAAGTTTATGCCCATACATTGATTAATTGAACAAAAAAAAAGTAGTTATATACTTTTATGTATACAACTACTTCATAAAACTACAGTTTTATTTCTATTCTTTCTAATTTTGCAATTATATTTATTTCTTTAATTTCAGTTGTTTCAGTTATTAGGCTACCACCATTACTAATTAATAGAACTTTAGAATTTCCAAGACTTCTTATTTGTCTTATTTTTCTTTCACCTTTATGATCAATTAAGAAAATACCATTATTACTAAATTCTTTAACCATATGTGCAAAAGCTAAATCTCCCTTTAAAATTCTAAATCCAGACATATCATCGTTTTCTATTTGAAGGTAAAGCACCTTATCTTGTGGATATCCTTCAACTTTATTAGAATGAACAGTCAATTCTCTTGTACCTTTAGTGTTAGATAATGAATAATTGTATATAGGTACATTTTTTATAACTGAAGCAAATGCATCAGTCCATACTTCTGATTTTTCCACCTTAGTGTTAACTGTTTTTTTGAAAGCTTCTTTTTCTTTCATCAAATCCTCATCAGTAACAACCATATTTATATCATTCAAATCAGTTTTTAAAAATTTAGATACTCTTTCTATAAATGCTTCATTAGCTACTTTTCTTCCTAATTCAATATCATTTATATATTTTTCTGCTACACCTAACTTCTTACCTAATACCTTTGCTGATAATCCATTCTTTTCTCTTGCTTGTTTTATTTTCTCTCCTAAACGGCTCACTTTATTCTCTCCCCTTTTGTCCCGCTTTATGCCATTCTCTTTCTTCAATTAAATGCTCCAATAAATATTTAAGTGACCAATTACAAGAAACTGGTGTAGTTACAGCTAGCACTCCATCACTTGTAAATCCTCTTATATATTTTATTGCACCCTTTAATTCGCCTTCTGCAAATTTATTAAATATTATCATCTTTTCTTCAATCATGTCTTCTGATTCTTCTACTTGTTCTAAGCCTGATATTAAATCTTTTATCTTAACATTGCCCATATCCTTGTTAATTTTTATAACTTTTCCATAGCGTTGTTTTATTTTATTAATTTCACTATCTTCTAATCCGTATGCTAATATGCACTTAATATTAGGAATCATAATATCACCGCCTTCACTTCTCCATTAAGAAAAAATAACTTTTTATTTGTCTATATTTTAGCAAAGTGTTGATATATGCATAAGTTTTGCTAAATGGAATTTTAAAACTACATTTACAGCATCACTTTACTATTGCATATATCAACACATATTTAGAACAAATCTTTTATTTTTTTAACTATTCTTCTATTATTTCTGGTTCTCCATAAGTTTCACCTTGAGTATCAACAGTCATTTTTTCAATAACTTGATCTTCATAAGGTCTATCTTGTCTATCAGTCTTAGTTGCAACTATTTTATCGGCAACTTCAATTCCTTCAATAACTTTACCAAATGATGCATATTGACCATCTAAATGTGGAGCATTAGCAACCATAAGGAAGAATTGGCTTCCTGCTGAATCTGGATGCATAGCTCTTGCCATAGATAATACACCTTTGCTATGTTTTAATTCATTTTTAAATCCATTAGATGTGAATTCGCCCTTTATACCATATCCTGGACCACCCATTCCATTACCATCTGGACAACCGCCTTGTATCATAAATCCTGGTATTACTCTGTGAAATATTAGTCCATCATAAAATCCTCTATTAATTAAATCAATAAAATTCTTTACTGTATTTGGAGCTATTTCTGGATATAATTCTGCTTTTATTGTTCCTCCATCTTTCATTTTTATTGTAACAATTGGATTTGCCATAAAAAAATTCTCCTTTCAAACATTACGATATTTAATATATTAAATATATTTATATAATATAAATATATTTTTTTACTTAATGTAATTTCATAACATATATTATTAACTAAAATATTTTCATAAATTCATTTATATGCTAATTAAGAACTTTCTATTAATTTTTTAGAAAGCTCTATCATTTTTTCACTTCCATTTGAATTTATTATAGTTATGCTACCTTTTTTGTCTTCAGTATTCAATAAGTTCTTTTCTTCTAACCTTCTTCTTAATTCTTGAGAAGTACCAAGTCCACCATCTATTATAGGTATATCTTTATCAATTACTTTATATAATGTTTCTTTTATAAATGGATAATGAGTACACCCTAAAACAACTACACCTATATCATTATTTTTATATGACTTAAACTTTTCTTTTAAGTATTCTTCTAATTCTTCTCCACTTAGTATACCATGTTCTATAAATTCAACTAATTTAGCACATGGTAATGATACTATATCATAATTCTCACCGTATTTTTCCATTAAGGACTTAAATTTTTTTTCCTTTAAAGTCATAGGTGTAGCCATTATTATTATGTTGCCTTTTCTGTTATACTTAGTTGCTAACTTTAATGCTGGCTCTATACCTATTATAGGTATATTTTTATATTTACTTCTAACTAAATCTATTGCAGCACTAGTCGCAGTATTACAAGCAACTACAATCGCCTTAACATTCTTTTCTAATAAAGATTCTACTGCATTAAATGTAAGAGTTCTAACCTCTTCAACAGTTTTAATTCCATAAGGTGCATTTTTAGAATCTCCAAAATATATATAATTTTCATTTGGCATTAAACGAATAGCTTCTTTCATTACACTTAATCCGCCTACCCCTGAATCAAAAAATCCTATAGGCCTATTTTTTTTATCCAAAGTGTTCACACTCCAATTTCCCTATATTATCTAATAAACATTTTATTACTTTATTAATAATAAATCTATATTGAATTACTTTTTATATGTACTTTTATTTCATATTTTATTTATAATTGTACTATAATTATTAAATTGAAAATTTAACTTTAAATATATTGACAGTATAGTATACTTATAATAGAATTTTTATAGTTAATAAATACGAATATTTTTATATTTTTTTTATTATTTGTTCGACTTATATTAAAATCAAATTTAAATTGTGAAAGGATGTGAATAGCACCTTACAGAATTATCTGTAACTGCTTATTATTATGAATAATTTACTTTATGTTATTAAAAAAGAAAATCATAACGCTAAAGATCTAAATGCAATATTAAATGAGAATAGTCAAATTAAATTTGTTTCATTTGTTGGTATTGATTTATCCGGTAATGATACTGATGAAAAAATACCAGTTAAACTTTTCTTAGAAAATATAGATTCATATTTAAACGGAATTGCGGTTCAAACAGATGGTTCTTCTGTTGTATTGCCTGGCATTGCTACATTAAACAATGCTAAAGTTGATATGATTACTGATTTAGACAGTAGATGGTTTGTTGATTATAACTTTAATTTTATAGATTCTGAAACTAACAAACCTGTAGGTACATTAAGAATACCATGTTTCTTATACCACGATAACAAACCTGTTGATTCTAGACATATTCTTAAAGCATCTGTGTCTACAGTTAAAGAAACTCTTTCTCATCTTTTTAAAGACAAGCCTGAACTTTTAAATATTTATGATATTACCCCTGATGATATAGATGATATAATCGTTACTTCTGCTACTGAATTAGAATTTTGGGTTAAAACACCTAATGAAAATGCTGAAGTAGAAGAATTATCAACTTCTCAAGTACTACATGAACATTATTGGACAAGAACTAAAGGTTCAGTAAGAACTGCACTTGAAGAAACACTTCTTTTAATGGAAAAATATGATTTTGAACCTGAAATGGGACATAAAGAAGTTGGTGGAGTAAGAGCTAAACTAAACTCATCTGGTAACTTCGATCATGTTATGGAACAAATAGAAATAGATTGGAAATATTCTGATGCTCTTCAAGCTGCTGATAATGAATTATTTGTAAGAATATTAACTCAAGAAACATTTAGAAGAAATGGACTTGAAGTAACATTCATGGCTAAACCAATAGAAGAAGTAGCTGGATCTGGAATGCATGTTCATTTAAGTATTAGTTTAAAATTAAAGAACGGAAAAAGAATAAACATATTTAATGGACCTAAAAACCACTTCTTAAGTGTAATTGGATATGGAGCTATAATGGGCGTTCTTAAAAACTATGAAGTTATGAATCCATTTATTTCTTCAACAAACAACTCATTAAGAAGATTAAAGCCAGGATTTGAAGCACCTATATGTATAGTAACTTCACTTGGTAAGAGTCCTGAAAATCCATCAAGAAATAGATCTATATTAGTTGGATTAATTAGAGATTTAGATTCTCCTTTAGCTACTAGATTTGAGCTTAGATCTCCAAATCCACATACAAATACTTACATTGCAATGGCTGTTTCTTTCATGTCAATGCTTGATGGTATATTGTATGCTGTAAACAAAACAGAAGATGAATTACTTGCTGAATTATCAAAAAAATCAGGTGAAGATGCAGATTATCTTGAAAAAGAAAGAGCTTACAGAAGTGAAGAAGATGTATTTGAATACTTCTCTGAAGAAGAAAGAAATAAATTCTTTGGTATAGCTCCTGCAACTATTTATGAAAACTTATCACAATTAGAACAATATCCTGAAAAAGTTGAAATATTAAAGAAAAATAATGTAATGACATCAGATATAATAAACAGCTTTAAGTTAGCTACATTACAAAGATGGACTACTGAAATCATTCATAGAATTATTAATAATTATATTAATGAAATAAGATCATTTGCACCTCTTCATTCATTAGATAAAGCCTTGGATTTAGATATATCTAATTGGATGAAAATAAATGATTTAAGAATGTATATAATGAAAGATACTTATACAACTAAAGGTTTATTTACAAGAATTAAAATAGCTTTTATAAATAAAGATTACGAAAAAGCATCAGAATTATATATTGAACTTGAAGATAAAATGAAACTTCTTAGAGATCTATATTCTTCTTATAGAAAAAACCTTTTAGATATATAAAAAAGTATATATTAATTTTTTATATTTAATTTAGTGAAATTTAACTTATATTAAAATTTAAAATTATTAATTTCAAATATCTTATAAATAAAGAATAGGAGAAAATTTTTGGATTTTTCTCCTATTTTTTATTGCAAGTTTTGTCTAAGTATCCTATATATGATATAATAAAGTGTAATTGTTTAACAAAAAATCTTTTTTCTATATTATTGTATAATTGTATATTTATTTGAATTTATGGAAATATTATTATGATATAATATTAATTATGAGGTGCTGATCATGCGTTTAATACCAATTGAATGTGTAAAAAAAAGACACTATATTAGGTAAAACTATATATGATTCTGAGGGTAGAATTTTGTTGAAAAAAGGAGTAAAGTTAACTGAAATTTTAATACAAAAAATTAAGCAGTTAAGTATACTTTCAATATATATAATTGATGAATATAGTGATTATGAAATAGAAGATATAATAAAACCTGAATTACGGCAAAAAGCTATTAAAATTCTTAAAGAAACCTTTAATGACATTCAAAGAATTTCTTCATTTCATAGCTTTGAAAAATGCTCAATTAATAATTATTCAAAACATGAACTAAAATATTTTGAAAACATAAGCAATATCTCAGAGGAATTATTAGATAATATATTATCTAATAAAAATTTGTTAATTTCACTAGTAGATATAAAAAGTATGGATAATTACACTTATCAGCATTCTGTAAATGTAGCTGTTTTATCTTTAGTACTAGGAATAAGTTTAAAACTTCCTAAGCGTAAACTAATTCAATTATGTAGTGGTGCGTTGCTTCATGATATAGGTAAAACATTTATAGATAAAGATATTATATTAAAACCTGGTAAATTAACACCTGAAGAGTTCGATATTATAAAAACACATCCTGAAAAAGGATATTACTTCTTAGGTGATTTATATAGCATTAATTCCAATAGTAAGTCAATAATATTACAACACCATGAACGAGTAGATGGGTTAGGTTATCCTTATGGACTAAGTGGAGATAAGATTAATTATATGGCAAAGATAGTCAGTATTGCAGACGTATATGATGCTCTAACGTCTGATAGGCCATATAAGCGTGCTATGTGTCCTGGTGATGCATTAGAATACATAATGTCTAACTCAGGAACTTTCTTTGATTATGAAATGGTTAAAGTATTTTCTAGAGTTATAATACCATTCCCAAATGGAACTATAGTCTGTTTAAGTAATGGTGATGTTGGCATAGTTGAAGAGACTTTCCCAAATTATCCACTTAGACCACAAATAAAAATATTAAAAAGTGATAACAAAGAAATTGTGGGATCTCGTATTAATTTATTAACTGAATTATCAGTAGTAATATCTGGTATAAAATATGAAGCATAAAAAAATGTTACAATTAATTATTGTAACATTTTTTTATTTATACTTATTTAGTTATATCAAATACTTCTAAATCCTTATTTTTATCAAATTCTTCTAATTCTACATCTGCAATTGCTCTTAATGTGTCTAATGCAGTAATAACCCCTAAATTTCTTTCAACAGCTGCTCTTCTAATTAAGAAACCATCTCTCTTAGAGTCATTACCCTTAGTTGGAGTATTGACAACTAAATCAACTTCTCTATTTTTAACTATATCTAAAATATTAGGCTTTTCTTCATCTATCTTACGAATTTCTTCTGCATCTATTCCTTCATCTCTTAATAGCTTGCATGTTCCTGTTGTTGCTATAAACTTATATCCAACTTTAGCAAGATCCTTGGCTATTGGTAAAAATTCTGCTTTATTATGCTTATTTATTGTTGCTAGTATTTTACCTTTTTCCTTTGATGGATACATATTCGCCCCTACAAATCCTTTATAAAGAGCTTCTTTTAAAGTTCTACCCACTCCTAAAACTTCTCCTGTTGATCTCATTTCAGGTCCTAAGCATACTTCAACATTTGGTAATTTTTGAGTTGAGAATACTGGAACTTTAACTGAAATTAGTTCAGGTTCTTTATATATATCTACTCCATATCCTAAATCATTTAATTTGGCTCCTAGCATAACTTGAGTTGCTATATCAACTATTGGAACTCCACTAACCTTACTTATATAAGGTACAGTCCTTGATGCTCTTGGATTAACTTCAATTACATATAAACTTCCTTCAAACTCTATAAATTGAATATTTATCATGCCTTTTATTCCTATTGCTAAAGCCAACTTCTTAGTATATTCTAAGATTTTCCCCTTAATTTTATCACAAACATTTTGACTTGGATACATAGTTACACTATCCCCAGAGTGAACTCCTGCTCTTTCTAAATGTTCCATTATTCCTGGTATAAGTATATTTTCCCCATCTGATATTGCATCTACTTCAATTTCTCTACCCATTAAATATTTATCTATAAGTATTGGATTCTTTTTGTCCTTTGCAAATGCATTAGTTAAGTAGAAAGTTAACTCCTCTTCATCATGAGTTATTTCCATTCCTTGACCACCAATTACATAAGAAGGTCTAACAAGTACTGGGAAACCTAATCTTTCAGCTTCTTCTAAGCCTTCTTCTACTGACCATATACCTTTACCTTTAGGTCTTGATATGTCTAATCTTTCTAATAGTTCATCAAACTTTTCTCTATCTTCAGCCATATCTATTTGATCTGCTGTAGTTCCTAAAGTCTTAATATTTTTTTCCTTTAAGAAATTAGCAAGCTTTATTGCTGTTTGACCACCAAATTGAAGAATTACACCATATGGATTTTCTTTTTCAATTATGTTTAAAACATCTTCTTCTGTTAATGGTTCAAAGTATAACTTATCTGATATATCAAAATCAGTACTTACAGTTTCAGGATTATTATTTACTATTATAGTTTCAATATCAAGTTTCTTTAATGCCTTTACACAATGAACTGATGCATAATCAAATTCAATTCCTTGACCTATTCGGATTGGACCTGATCCTATTACTATAACTTTTCTTCTATTAGATACTTCAACTTCATCATATTGTTCATAAGTAGAATAGTAATATGGTGATAATGCTTCAAATTCTCCTCCACAAGTATCTACCATTTTATACGAAGGTTTTATACTCCAGATATCTCTTAATCTATATATATCTTCTGGACTTACCTTTAACATATCTGCTATTGCTTTATCAGAAAAACCTTTTTTCTTTAAGTTCTTTAACCATTCTTTATCTAAATCTTCTATATTACTTAATTTTAATCTTTGTTCTTCTTCAACTATCCATTTAATTTTTTCTAAGAAGAATTTATCTATTCCAGTAATTTTATTTATTCTTTCAATCATGTAATCACGTCTTAGCATTTCTGCTAAAGCGAATATTCTTTCATCATCTGGTTTCATTACCAAATCTTTAAGTTCTGACATGCTATGTTCTTTAAATTTTTTATGATCTAAAGAATATTTACCTATTTCTAAGCTTCTTATTCCTTTTAAAAATGCTTGTTCAAAGTTAGCTCCAATGGCCATTATTTCTCCGGTAGCCATCATCTTAGTTCCAAGCTGTCTATCTGCACCAAAGAATTTGTCAAAAGGCCATTTTGGTATTTTCACTACAACATAATCAAGTGTTGGTTCAAAGCAAGCATATGTTTTTTGAGTTACAGCATTTTTTATTTCATCTAATCCATATCCAAGGGCAATTTTAGCTGCAAGCTTTGCAATTGGATAACCTGTTGCTTTTGATGCTAAAGCTGAACTTCTTGAAACTCTAGGATTAATTTCTATTACTGCATACTCAAAAGTATTTGGATTTAATGAAAACTGAACATTACATCCACCCTCTATACCTACAGCATTTATTATATTTATAGATGCTGTCCTAAGCATTTGATATTCTTTATCCGAAAGAGTTTGTGATGGTGCAACAACTATACTATCACCTGTATGTATTCCAACAGGATCTATATTTTCCATATTACATACAGTAATGCAGTTTCCATAAGAATCTCTCATAACTTCATATTCTATTTCTTTCCAACCCTTAACACTTTTTTCAAGTAAAACTTGACCTATTGTACTTAATTGAAGACCTGATTCTAGTATTGTTCTTAATTCTTCTTCGTCATCTGCAATACCTCCACCAGATCCACCTAATGTATACGCAGGTCTAACTATAACTGGATATCCAATCTTATTAGCAAAATCTATACCTGCTTGTAAATCAGTAACAATTTCACTCTTTATAACGGGTTCTCCTATCCTGTTCATCATATCTCTAAATAGTTCTCTATCTTCACCTTCTTTTATAGATTCAATAGATGTTCCTATTACTTTTACATTATATTTATCTAAAATACCAGCATCGTGTAATTCTACAGCAAGGTTAAGTCCTGTTTGACCACCCATTCCCGCAAGTAAACTATCTGGTTTCTCTTTTGCTATAACTTTTTCAATAAATTCTAATGTTAACGGTTCTAAGTATACCTTATCTGCAACTTCTTTATCAGTCATTATTGTTGCTGGGTTTGAATTTATTAAAACAACCTCTACTCCCTCTGATTTTAAAGCTTCACAGGCTTGAGTTCCTGAATAATCAAACTCTGCTGCTTGACCTATAACTATTGGACCTGATCCTATAACTAAAACTCTTTTTATATCTTTATTTAATGGCATTTATCTTCATCCCCCTATAGTGCATATTTTAAAAATTTATCAAATATATATTCGCTATCCTTAGGACCTGCTGATGCCTCTGGATGGAATTGAACTGAGTATATTGGTAAAGTCTTGTGCTTTAATCCTTCTACAGTTCCATCATTTATATTTACATGAGTTACTTCAACATCTTCTGGTAATGTTTCTACTACATAACCATGATTTTGAGAAGTTATATGAACTATATTTTCTTCTAAATCCTTAACTGGATGATTGCATCCTCTATGTCCAAACTTTAATTTAGTAGTTTTTCCTCCTAGAGTTAATGCTAATAATTGATGTCCTAGACAAATACCTACAATAGGCTTTTTACCTACTAATTTCTTTACATTTTCTATAACAAAATCTAAGTCCTCTGGATCTCCAGGTCCGTTAGATAAGAATACTAAATCTGGATTAACACTTAAAATTTCTTCTGCACTGGCTGTTGCAGGAAATACTGTTAACTTGCATCCTCTTTTTTTGAAATTAGTTATTATGTTTTGTTTTATTCCAAAGTCCATTATTGCTATATGTTTTCCATTTCCGTTAACTACATATTTTTCTTTAGTAGTAACGTTCTTAACCGCTTCTTTGTTAGAAAAACTTTCTACCTTTTCCTTTATAGTTTTATCATCTAAATCTTCTAATGCAATGATTCCCCTCATTGTCCCACTATTTCTTAAAACCTTAGTTAAAGCTCTTGTATCAATATCTTCTAATCCAATAATTTTTCCTTGCTTTAAGAAGTCTTCTAATTCTAATTCACATCTAAAGTTACTTGGTAAATTGCATTTTTCTCTAACAACAAACCCTCTAACTTTTATTGAATCTGATTCCATGTCTTCAAGATTTATACCATAATTTCCTATCAAAGGATAAGTCATAGTTACTATTTGACCATAATAAGACGGATCTGTAAGTACTTCTTGGTATCCTGTCATTCCAGTAGTAAATACTACTTCTCCAATACTTTCTTTCAAATATCCAAAAGCCTTACCTTCAAATACCATACCATTTTCTAATATAAGCTTTGCTTTCATACTTAGTCCTCCTTAATTTATGTTTTAAATTTATATTTTTATATAAAATAAAAGGATACTAAAGAGACAACCATAAAAGAGGTCTCTTTACTATCCACACATATTTATCAAGTATACTAATAGCTTTAAACAAAGCTGTATTATTTTTTTCTAACTCATAATATATCATAGAAATAGACTCCTTTCTGGCCTCACTGGACCAATTTAAAGTGTATCTTTAGAAAAAATATTTATTTATATATTTACCTTGTTTCTTATTGTAGTTTATCATACATATACTGTCAAGCAAGAATAAATTTATTTTTTATTTAAATCTATTAATTCCTGTTTCTAAACTATCGTTGCCTTAAATAAATAATTATAGTTTAAAAATTAATTATTATATACGTTACTATTAGAAGAATCTAATTCTTCTGCAAGATTTATTACTTTTTTAAAATCATTAATTAAATCAACAGATAATTTTTCTGCCTTACTATAGATTTCTTTTACAGAATTATCATTTATATTGTATTTCAATCTTGATATTATGTCTTTTCCATATGAATGAAATATTTTATGCTTTTCATCTATATCATTCCAAATAGCTAATACTTTTTCATTTTTAGGTTTCATAGAATAATAAAAATGTCCAAATCCGCACTTTTGTTCATTTACTTGAAGTGCTGTTACCTCTCTATCAATAACCATTTTATTTAAAGTTTGTAACCAATTTTGATGTGCAACTATTGCCTTATTAATTGTTTCTATAAATAAGCTATTAGTTATCATATAATACTCATCATTAACTAAAGATCCTATAATTTTAGATGCCTTATCTAGATCTTCTTCCATTAAACTTATTGGAGCTATAACACTTCCTAATGTATTACTTATATCTTTTAAAGCTACAGTATCATCGCCTAATTTTTCAATATCTTCATCAAAAGTTCTCATACTAGTTGCTACCTCATCCATTGAAGTATTTATTTCTTCACTATTAGCAGCAATTGATGTTATTGATTCATTTATATTGTTAACACGTTCCCTATTATCTTTACTTGCTTTTACAACTGAATCTAAATTTTGATTTAGTTTTCCTAAAGAATCAACAGTATTATCAACACTAGAGTTACTCTTATTAGATGCTGATTCAATTGCATTTATAAAATCAGACATATTGTTAGTTAAAGTTTTAGTTTCATCTGCTAATTTTCTTATTTCTTCTGCAACTACCGCAAAACCTCTTCCGCTCTCTCCAGCTCTTGCAGCTTCTATTGATGCATTTAAAGCCAAAAGATTAGTTTGTTCTGATATATCACTAATAGCATTTATAACATTTTGTACATTTTCTATTACATGAATTAAATTACTCATATCATCTTTCATTCCAATAGAATGAGATATTGCAGTATCAGAAAAAACCTTTATTTCTAATAATTCATCTTCACTTTTTTTTATAGATTCTAATAAATTTGTAGAATTTAATGATAAATCAGATATTGATTGTGTCATATCAGTGTGTGCTGCCGTTACTTCTTCTGATGTACTGGATAATATTTCAGATGTATTAGATACACTTTCCATCAATTCCGCTATCTCTCCAGTTATATTTTCTATCTTTTCTTCTTTATCTTTCAAAGTTAAATCTAAATTACTCATTTGAATAACAGAATTTAAAACTAATCTAGTTATATCTTGAAATTTGTCTTTACCATTATTCAATCTCATATGTATTGCTTTAACTTTATCTAAAACATCCCTATCTATTTTTATGTTCTCTTTCGGTAACTTTAATCTGGAAATATTATTTACAACTTCACTTATAACCCTATTTCTATTATTAAACATATAAAACCTCTCCTTACTTAATATCCATCTTAATATCCTTATATTGATTATCGTACTTAATTAATATTTTTTAACAAAATTCTGGTATTTAACAATTATCTTTTTATATTTTTATTAATCCACTTTATTACATAATCTATAGCATTTTCATCATTACTTGGAGCTATAAATTTTGAATTATTAATTAATCGTTCTGCCCCGCTTCTAACACAAAAACCATAATCAGCTAGTTTAATCATCTCAATATCATTCATATTATCACCAACAGTTATAAGATTTTGTGATTTTATATTGTATATATCAGTTAATTTTTCAATTGCTTTACCTTTAGATGTATTATTAGGAACTATTTCTAAATATCTAGCACCACTTCTTATTATATTTCCGTCGCCATAATTCCTTGTAAAATTTTCTTCAAGTACATCTATTTCATCTTCTTCACCTACAATGAGAACTTTTGTCCATTTTTTATTCCATACGTCTTTAGGTAAATTATATATAACTTCATATCCTAGTTTTGAAAATCTATTTGTATATTTACATGAAGAATAAATATATACTTTTTCTTCAGAATACACTTCTATTCCAAGAGTAGGATTATCTTTTTTTACTAAAGTAATTGTATTTTTTCTATAATCTTCTATAAATTCTTCATAAATCACTCTGTTATTCTTATAGTCATAAATTTTTGCTCCATTATACAATATTACTGGTAATGTAACATTTATATCGTTTAAAAATCTTCCAGCTGATGCGACTATTCTTCCTGTAGCTAAAGTAAAATTTCCACCCTTGCTTATAAAATAATCTATTGCCTTCTTATTCTCATAAGATAACTTACCATCACTATCTAATAATGTTCCATCCATATCTGAAATTAACAAACATCCATAAAAAAATTTCTCCATAATTTCCCCCCTAGTTACTACTTGCTATTAAAAAAATACTAACCCAACTTATTATTATCTTAGTATAAGTAACATTTTAAAACTATGTTGATATCTGCAATAGGTAAAGTGGCATTGTAATTGGATTTTGAGAATCGTTAAGTGAGAGTCAAAATTTTATATTTTGTTTCTCGAACTTACTCAGCGAAGTCGAGTTTCCTTTTAATAACCACATTTACTGCTTGTCTCAATTTTATATTGGGAACAAGCTAAAATGTGACTATACTCATTTTAGCATTCCTAAGTTCAATTACTTAGTCCACTTTACGTATGCAGATATCAACATTACTGTTAAAGTGAATGACTCTGTCCAGTGAGCTTTATTTTAAAAATATCATCTTAATTTAAGCATTATTTTTTAATATTATCTTCCTACTTATTGATCTTGGAATTAATTTAGTTCCCCATACTAATAATTTATTTTTATAACCTGGAATTATAATAGCTTTTCCTTTAAAAAATCCTTCATATGCTATTTTTGCTACTTTCTCTGCATCCATCAAATATTTTTTAGCTTTTTCAGACTTCTTTATTCCAGCTTTACTTTGAAAAGATGTTTTCACAGGTCCAGGACACACACAACTTACCTTTATTCCTAAATCCTTTACTTCTTCATGCAAAGCTTCAGTTAATGAAAGTACATAAGCTTTGCTAGAATAATACATTGCCATTTTGGGTCCACCTACAAATGCAGCCGTTGAAGCTATATTCATTATTCCACCATGATTTTTTTCTATCATTTTTTCTAAAAAGTATTTTGTTAGATTCGTAAGAGAATTTATGTTTATATTTATTAAATTCTCTTCAAAACCACATTCACCTTTATGAAAAAATCCAAATGATCCAATTCCAGCATTATTTATTAAATAATCCACAGATATATTTTTTTTATCCACAAATTCAAATATTTTTTTAGAAGAACTGTGGATAGATAAATCTACAGAAAGTGTTTCAACATTTACTTTATATTCACTTTCTATAAAGTTTTTAACTTGCAATAACTTATCAGTATTCCTTGCTACTATAAGCAAATTATATTTATCTTTGGCAAATAACTTAGCTAATTCTAACCCTATACCTTCCGTTCCGCCTGTTATTAACGTATATTTTCTCAAATTCTCAGTATCCTCTTTTCATCTATTCTTAAATCTTATTTTAACTTAATATTTGTTTGTAATCTTACTAAATTAAGTTTTCTCTCCTATAATCTTTATTCTAAAATATGATTTTATTTTAAAGCATACGAATAAAAATTTATTAATACGATTATACCAAATAAAGTTAATATATTATAATAAAAAATGTGCAGATTTCATTATAATAATCTGCACATTTTCATATTTATAATATATTTTCATATTTATTTATATCCATATTTTTTATCTTTACAGTTTCTCCAAAAGAACTGGTGGCAATATCTATCTTATAAGTGCATATATTTCTATACCTTTGAAATATTGATTGCTTAACCTGTAATGATTGAACCTTAAATTTTCTTATTATATAAGTATTTTTTATTCTTGACCCATTGGTTAATAAGATATTATTTTCCTCTATTGCTATTCCATTATTTAAATAATTAATATAACCTAATATAATTTGTGAAAATCCTAATATTAATGGAAGTAAAACTTTAAAACAACTTATCATATATAACTTGGGTAAGAATTGCTTAGTTAATAAAATTAATATTAAAGAAACTACTATAGAAACTATAAATCGCTTAAATATAAATCTAAAGATTGATTTTCTAGGTGCCTTATCTATTTCCTTAGTAATATTATATTCAGGTAAAAACTCATCTATAAATTTATCTTTATCTGAACCTCTTAAACTTGGGAAAAGTAATGAGTTTATCTCGTTATCACCTATAACTATCCCTTCAATTCTATATACATTTAATAATTGCTGTAATAAATTTTGTTTTAATTTTAATCCTTGAATTTTTTCTAATGATATAGAATATTCTTTTAAATCAATTGTTCCATACCTTATATTAAATAAATCCTCATTTCTAGTGATTTTAAAATTACCATATTTAGAAATTTCTATTCCTATTGAAATTGCTGTTGAAAAAATATATACAAATGCAAATACAAATACTAATTTTAATATTAAATCGAACATGCTACCATGTAATAGATAATCCTTTAATGACCAAAAATAAGTTTCAACATTATTAACAATAGAATCATCAAATAATCTACTAAATTTATTTCCTATAACAAATAAAATCATAATCCATCCAAATTTATTCTTTGTTAATGCATAAATTACTATATCTTTATATCTTACTTGAAGTTCTGTGCTATTATTATAAGTTTCCTCATTATCAACATCTTGTCCTGATACAGCTTTTTGTATTAGTAATGCATATTCTTTTTTTACAACCAATTCAAATTCTGCTTCATTTAAAGTTGCATTACCACTATTTAACTTTAAAGTCACAGATCCAAGAATTCTATCTAAAATTGTTGTTTTTAAATCAACTGTAGTTATTTGTTTAAGCGGAATTTGTTCTTTTGTTTTTTCTATCATTCCTTTTACATAAACAAACATATTATCTTCTATATAGAAATACTTACTTCTCCATAATAATATGGAATATAACACAATAAAAAATCCAATTGCAGATATCCAAATAATAAAATTAAATTCTTCTTTTATTTTTATTAATGCAAATAGAACTATAAATATCAAATATAGATTAGAAACTATATTCTTTACTATATTGCTCCAATGCCCTCTATAAATTTCTGTTTTTTTCATTAAATTCTTCAACCTTTTCTTTTATTTTATTATTTAAATATTCACCTATCTCTTCTGCAACTTTAACTTCTATATTAGGAATTTCATGTGATCCTCCAGCTGTAAATATTTCTATATTAGCAAGTCCTAGTCTTGAATTTATAGGACCTCTATTAATTTTTATGTGCTCTATTTTTATTATTGGTACAATAGTTCTTTTTTTAGTAAAAATTCCTTGAGTAAAATCAATCTTGTCACTAGTAAGTTCATATACCCATGTTTTATATTCTATTATTGGATTTACAATAACATCTATAATAGATAATAACCCTATTATTCCTACTGCTAATAAAATATATTTTTCATTTCTTATTACCCAATGAATTTCAAATTTAGATTTCATAATATAAAATGCTGTTAATGATATAAATAAAAATAATATTGTTCCAATACTTCTTGAAATAACCCAAGATTTAATAGCATTTTTGTGTAATTTATTTCCCATACGTCCCCCTTGATGTTTTGATTGATAGAGCAAAATTGTCTAAGCAATTTTTTAGCCATGCACTATTTCCAAATGTAGTACAATAATAATGATGCGGCATATTATTATTTTTTTATTTTTCAGAGATACTCATCAGACCTTTAAAATATAGTGTTCTAAAAATTATCCTGAGATTTAAGATTTTTAGAATTTGTTAACGCATAAAAAATTAGACCATATTTTAATATATAGTGATAAATACTAAATAAATATAATTAATAATGAATACATTTATTATTAATTTATTTGTACGTATCAAATTCTTATTAAAACATAGCCTAAATATTATTAAACTTATTAAGTATTTTACATCTTCATTTTAACATGAGGAATATCAACTTCATCATATATATCAGAAATAACCTTAAATCCCACGCTTTCATAAAGTTTTTTTACATATAATTGAGATGATACAACAATTGTCTCTTCATTAAGTTCATTTTTAAGAAAATCTACACTTTTTTTCATAAGTTCAAAAGCTATGCCTTTTCTTCTATATTCCTTTAAAACTAAAACTCTTCCTATTGAAGATTCATTATATGTAATTCCACTTGGTATAAGTCTCGCGTAAGCAGCTATTTTATTAGAATCCATTAAAAATAAATGATAAACATTTTTATCTATATCATCAAAATCATTTTCTTGATAAATTCTTTGTTCACAGCCAAATACCTCATATCTAGCTTTACATATTTCATATAATTCATCTAAAGTAAGTTCATTAAATTTTTTAATCTTCCAATCCATAGAATTCTCCTTATCTTAAATTATAAATAAAATAATCCAAAAAATCTCTCATTAAATTCTTAATTTTTACTAAATATATCCATGTAATAAAACATAATCATATATTTTAGACAATTAATATATACAATACTATCTTATTTGGCCATTTCCATAGATAATATATTTTGTAGTTGTAAGTTCATTTAATCCCATTGGACCCCTTGCATGAAGTTTTTGAGTGCTTATTCCTATTTCTGCACCAAATCCAAATTCGCATCCATCTGTAAATCTTGTTGATGCATTAACATAAACTGCGGCTGCATCAACTCTTTGTAAAAACTTTTGTGAATTTTGATAATTATTAGTGATAATAGCTTCTGAATGGCCTGATCCATATCTGTTTATATGCTTAATAGCTTCATCTATATTATTTACAATTTTGATACCAATTATAAAATCTAGATATTCTTTGCCCCAGTCTTCATCTGTTGCTTCTTTTACATCATCAGCTATTTTCATTACATTACTATCACCTCTTACTTCAACATTTTTTTCTCTCAATGCTGAAATAATCTTAGGTAAAAACTCCTCTGCAATTTTTTCATTAACTAATAACTTTTCTTCTGCATTACAAACAGCCGGTCTACTTGTTTTAGCATTTATTATTATATCTTCTGCCATTTTAAAATCAGCTTCTTCATCAACATAAACATGACAATTTCCAACGCCAGTTTCTATAACAGGAACAGTTGCATTTTTAACAACTGCTTGTATAAGACCTGCTCCTCCCCTTGGAATAAGAACATCTATATATTCATTTAATCTCATCATTTCATTTGCAATTTCTCTACTTGTATTTTCTATTAATTGAAGTGAATATTCTGGAAGCCCTGATTCTTTTATACCTTCACAAAGTGCTTTAACTATTGCTTTATTAGAATTTATTGCTTCACTTCCACCTCTTAATATCACTGCATTTCCAGCTTTCAAGCACAAGCCTGCTGCATCACAAGTAACATTAGGTCTAGCTTCATATATGATTCCTATAACCCCCATTGGCACTCTTTGCTTACCAATTTGAAGTCCATTAGGTCTCTTCCACATAGTAATAACTTCTCCTATTGGATCATTAAGATTAACTAATTGATTTAATCCATCTGCCATATCTTCAAGTCTTTTTTCATCTAAAGAAAGTCTATCAAGCATAGCTTTTGATGTACCTTTTAGCATAGCATTTTCTAAGTCTTTCTCATTTTCAGCAATAATATAATCTTTATTTTCTAATAATTTTTGCCCCATTTTTATTAAAGCATCATTTTTTTCACTTGTTGTAGCATTCATAAGAACATATGATGCTTCCTTCGCTCTTTCGCCTTTTAAAATCAATTCATTCATTGTTTATACCCCCAAATTATTTTTTACCTAAAAATAAAGTTCCCACATCTTCACCATCTAAAACATTTAATATTACACTTGGATCACTTCCATTAGCTAAAATCATATCTACCCCTGCAGATACTGCTGTTTTAGCAGCTGTAAGCTTTGTTACCATTCCACCAGTTCCTAAATTTGAACCAGCGCCTCCAGCACAACTTTCTAATTCTGGTGTTATTTCTTCTACAACTTTTAATAATTTTGCGTCCTTATTGCTTCTTGGATCAGAATCATAAAATCCATCTATATCAGATAATATTATTAATAAATCAGCCTTTACTAATGTTGCAACTATAGCTGATAAGTTATCATTGTCCCCAAACCTAACAATATTTTCTATCTCATCTATTGAAACTGTATCATTTTCATTAACTATTGGAATTATTTTATTTTCCATTAATGTTTCAAATGTATTACATACGTTTTCTCTAATATGATCATCTTCTACTACATCTCTAGTAAGTAAAACTTGACCAACAACGTGGCTATATTCACCAAAGAATTTACTATATATATGCATAAGTTCACATTGTCCTACTGATGCAACTGCTTGTTTTTCTCTTATACTTTCGGGCTTTTCTTTTAACTTTAATTTACTTACACCAACACCTATAGCACCTGATGTTACTAAAACAACCTCTTTTCCTGAATTAACAATATCAGATAAAACTCTGGTTAACTTTTCAATTCTTCTTAAGTTGATATTACCGTTATCATATGTTAGTGTTGAAGTTCCTACCTTTACAACTATTCTATTTGCATTAATTAAATTTTTACGAAAGCCCATATTTTTTCTCTCCTTAAAGTTAAATTCTTATGATCTTTATATTACTATACCTTATTTATCTTATCAAGGTAACTAAAAAAAGCTATACCCTAATTTTTATTCAGATATAGCTTAAATAACTCTTTAAGAATTATAATTTAAATTACAAATTTTATTTTTTTTAAATATAAACCTAGTTTTTTAATCTAAATTTTGATATTTCTTGTTCTAAAAGTTCTGCTTGTGATGCTAATTCTTGTGTAGCTGCTGCAGTCTCCTCAGCTGTTGCAGAGTTCATTTGAATAACTTCAGATATTTTATCCACTTTAACTGACATATCTCCTAAAGCTTCAGATTGATACTGAGAAGAATTTGCTATTTCTTTTACTAGCTCAGCTGTATTATCTACATTCTTTACTATATCTTCTAAAGCATCTAAAGTTTCTTTAGCTAATACATTACTATTTTTTACAAACTTCATAGAATTTTGTATTATTTGATTTGTATGCTTAACCTCTTTCGATGATTGCTCTGCAAGTAATTTTACCTCTTCTGCAACTACTGCAAATCCTTTTCCAGCCTCTCCAGCTCTAGCTGCTTCTATTGCAGCATTTAATGCTAATAAATTAGTTTGAGATGCAATATCTTCTATAGTACTAATTATTGCTTCAATTTCATTCGACATTTCATCAATCCTATTCATAGATATCATGAGTTCTTCCATTTTTTTATTTCCATCCAAAACCATTCTTCTAGTATTTTCAAAAACCTCATCAGCTTTTTTAGTACTCTCAGTATTTTTATTTATCTTAATCAAAACTTCATTAAATTTAGAAAATAAATCTTCTACTGCATTTGATTGCTCTACTGCACCATCAGATAAACTTTGAGTAGTTGACGCTATCTCTTCTGAACTACTTGCTACTAAATCAGATGCTTGATGTATATTTTTAAATATACTATTAAATGAACCTATAATATTATCTAAAGAATCTTTTATAGGTTTGAAGTTTCCTTTATACTCTATTAAAGTTTCTACATTTAAATTTTCATTAGCTATATTTTCTATAACTCTTGATATATCATTTACGTAACTACTTAAATTTTCTATAGTTTCGTTCAAATCCCTACTCATTTCACCCATTTCATCATCAGATACATAGCTATTATCTATATTTAAATTTCCCTCCGATAAATCTTGAGATACTTTTTTCACATGATTAATTCCCTCAAGTAAACTAGATTGGATTATTCTGCTTATCATTATAATTGAACCTATCATTAATATTAGTATTATAACTGCTAATATAAATATTAAGTTTCTTGTTTTTTCAGCTTCTTGTACAAATGTTAACGCATTATTATTAGTAGTTTCTCCAATTTCAATTAAATTCTCTCTAGCATTTTGTATTCCCTCATCATATTTTCCAGTAATTAAAGTATAAGCTTCTAAATCCTTATTATCTAAAAGCAATGAGTATATCTCCTCTCTTTCATCTTGTACATACTCCATATTATTTTTGAATCTATCAATTAAATTATTTTTATCAGTATATACATTTCTAAGATTCTCTATATCTCCCTCTAATGATTTTAATTGTTCATTTACACTAGAAATGTTTTTCTTTATCCCCTCTTCATTATTTTCAATCAATGCTTGATACATATCTCTTTGCATCTTTAAAAATTCAACTTTCATATTCCAAGTTATATCAACTGCTTTAAATGGCTCATTATATAACTTAGTAATTTTATTAGATACAAATTGTAAACTCACTAATGACATAATCATAAAAATTAAGGTAAATACTAATATTATAGAAAAACTTGTTCGAACTTTTCTTCTTATGGAGAAATTCTTGAATTTTTTCTTAATTCTTTTGTACATATAAATTTCCTCCTTAGATATTTAATTCTGATTAAAGAATATATAAATAATTAAATTCTTTATATATTATATGTGAGTATATGTATTAAACTGCAATTTTTTACATAATTATATTTAAAATTGTTATGTGAAAAATATAATATTTTAAAATAAAAATTAAACTTTTATTTTGAATTAGTACTATCTTTTTTGGCTTTTCTATATTAAAATAATAATTGTTGTATATTTATAAAGAAAAAGGGGATAAAAATGAATAAAAATACAGAAATAAATATAGATTTAAATATGTCCTCATTATTGAAGTTTATAATTCCATCGCTTGTAGGAATTTTATTATTTATGACTCCAATAATGATAAACGGACAATTCACAATTCCAATAGCTTTCTTATCAAATTTAGTTGTAGATACATTAGAAAGTGTTTTACCACTTATAGCTGTTATATTAATATCAATTTCTGCTATTGGTAGTATTTTAATAAAAATTTTTAAAACTAAAAATAAAGTTTTAAATTCATTATTTAACATTAGTTATTCTTGGTTAAGTGCTAGAATAATAGGTATGGTAATCGTCATAATGACTTATTTTAAGGTAGGACCCGAATTTATATGGTCTGATAGTACTGGCGGAATGATCTTATTTAGTCTTCTTCCATTATTAACTGCCGTATTCTTATTTGCAGGCTTGTTTTTACCACTATTACTTAATCATGGTTTATTAGAATTTGTAGGTGCTTTATTTACTAAAGTAATGAGACCTTTATTTAAACTTCCTGGTCGTTCTTCAATAGATTGTATTACTTCTTGGTTAGGTGATGGAACTATTGGAATATTATTAACTAGTAAACAATATGAAGAAGGTTTTTATACAAAAAAAGAAGCTTCTGTTATAGGTACTTCATTTTCAGCAGTCTCCATAACATTTAGTTTAATGGTTATAACTCAAGTTGGACTTTCACATATGTTTGTTCCATTCTATTTAACAGTTACTTTAGCTGGTATAATTGCAGCTATGGTACTTCCAAGAATAAGACCATTATGTAGAAAACCTGATACTTATATTGATGGTAGAGAATTAGAAAAAAATGTAGATCTTATTCCTAATGGATATACTCCTTTTACATGGGGATTAAAAAATGCTATTGATAAAGCTGAAGATAATTTTAGCTTTCACTCATTTGTTGAAGATGGTCTAAAGAATGTAGTAGATATGTGGATGGGAGTATTGCCAGTCGTTATGTCTATGGGTGGAATTGCCCTTATGATTGCTGAATATACTCATGTTTTCTCAATGCTTGGATTACCTTTTATACCATTACTAAAGTTATTACAAGTTCCTGAAGCTGTTGCAGCTTCTAAAACATTAGTTGTTGGTTTTGCAGATATGTTCATACCATCTGTATTAGCTACAAGCATTCAAAATGAAATGACTAGATTTATAATAGCATGTACATCAGTAACGCAATTAATATATATGTCTGAAGTAGGTGGATTACTTCTAGGTTCAAAAATACCAGTTTCTTTTAAAGAATTAGTTATAATCTTCCTAGAAAGAACTATCATAACATTGCCTATAATAGTATTAATAGCAAACTTATTGTTTTAAAAATGTGTTAATAAAAAATTAAGCAATAGAATGTTGTTCATAAATCATTCTATTGCTATTTTTTATATTATTATTAATAATTTAGTATAAGTCTCTAGTATATTAAATATAAATTTAAAAGCTATATACCTTGTGAGTATATAGCTTGCTATTAATTCTGGTGCATGTATAAACATGACCTCTCTTATAAATAATATATGTAGTTATATTATTTATTGTTATTATATTAATATATTTTCCTAAATTTCGATTTCTATACTATAAAATTAAAGACCATATACCTTGTGAGTATATAGTCTGCTTAAAACTGGTGCATGTATAAACATGACCTCTCTTCTACATTGGCGTATTCATTAAATAGCCTCTCTTATACTTATATAATAATATATATTATTATTGACGTCAACTTATTCCATTATCTTTTTTAAATTACTTTTTTTTAATTCTTCTATCTTATTCTTTAATGAGGTTATCTCTTTCTCATTCTCATTAATTTGTTTTATTAATAATTCATTATTCTTAATTTCATTATTTAGTTTATTAGATATATCTAAATTTAATTCTTTCATTTTTTCAAATAACTTATGTTTTTTAGGGATATATTTTTGCAATATAACATTATCTATTTGATTTAATAAGTCTTCTCTTAATTTCATTCTTTTTTTATTTACAGCTCTATTTTTACTTACTCTGTATATTTGATCTACTTGAATAACAGATTTCTTTTTAAAATGAAATTCACGTTCATTTCTAGGTTTCTTTTTTTGTTCATCAATATATACTTCAAACTCATGTATTATTGGCTTTCCAACTGATTTATCTATTTGTGCTGCTGTAATTGGTGTTACAATAATCCAGTCTTCATTATTGTCATATAATACTACACATGGATGAGGATATCTAATCTCTGTACCTATATTTAGTGTTCCTAAATCTAATGAAATAATTATGTCGCCTCTTTCATAATTATAAAATTTATTTTTTAAGCTTTTTGATTCATTTTTTAACCATGTATTTTTATAATAACTCCAATTAATAGCTTTCTCTATCTCCGCATTTATAATATTATCTTTAGTAGCGACTAAAACTTTCTCAATTTCATTCATCATTATCTCGTTAGTACTAGTTATATTTCTTTTAATATGAAATTGTTTTTTCATCTCTTCAATTTTTTCTAAATCTATGATATTCATTTAAAATCCCCCCACAAACTATGTTTTCTAAATAAGTATATCATAAATTTTATTTTTTAAATTACAATTCAAATATAGTGCTTATGATATGGTATTTTATATATAAAAATAATCTTAACCAAGATTAACTTTTTGTTCGCTACATCCAACTACCAAAATTGAAGTTGTAAATATCAATAATATTAATATTCCATTTTTAAAACCTCTCATATTTTCCCCCATTAAATTCTTCTTAAACCAATCTTAGATTTCATTTTTAAGACCAATTATCTTAGAATATATAAAAATATATGTTGATATCTGCAATAGGTAAAGTGGCATTGTAATTGGACTTTGAGAATTGTTAAGTGAGAATCTAAATTTTATATTTAGCTTTTCGAACTTACTCAGCGAAGTCGAGTTTCCTTTTAGTATTCCTAAGTTCAATTACTCAGTCCACTTTACGTATGCAAATATCAACATGCTTTATATTTTCAAACTACGAAATCTATTGAATGTGGCCATTATTTCTTGTCTTCTTGGCATTGACAGTCTGCCATGACCACCTTTTATATTGCTAATTGATATAATTCCATTCTTTTCTATATAATTCATTATTTCATCTGTTACTTCTATTAATGTTTTCTTTCCGTCTATAACATTGTCCTCTGCCCATTTCATAATCTCTCCAATAGTGTTAATTTGCTCACTATCCACTATTTGTTCAACTGCTCTTAAATCTATATTTTCTTTATTAATTACTAATCCATCTATTCCTAGAGTCTTTATTTTTACGCCTTTATATCCTTTTTCAATACTTCCTTTTTTAATAACCCTATTTAAATTTATTTGTATATTAAGATTTCTTTCTTTGATTTTAGAAAGTATCTTTCCATTGCTTAAACTCTTAGCTTGTTCTGTTACATTTTTTATGTTGTAACAATCCATTTGTATTACATTATCTGCAATATCAAAATAATCTCCAGAGCTTCCTACTACTATAATTGTTGATATCTCTTTTTGATTATACAAATCTCTAGCAACTTCAATAAAAGGTGTTATAGGTTCTTTATCTTTAGAAACTAACATCTGCATTACATCATCTCTAATCATAAAATTAGTAGCTGATGTATCTTCATCTATTAAAAATACCTTAGTTCCACTCTCTATACCTTCTATTATATTTGCAGCTTGAGATGTACTTCCACTCGCATTTTCACTATAAAATTTAGTTGTATCTTTTTTATTAGGTAAATTATTTATAAATAATGATATATCGTCTTTCTTTATAACCCTTCCATCTTCAGCTCTAACTTTTAATGCTGTATTATCTGTTATTACAAATTCTCTTCCGTCACCTTCAATATGATTATAAATACCTAATTCCAATGCATTTAATAGTGTGGATTTTCCGTGATAACCTCCACCAACTATAATTGTTATACCTTTTTTAATTCCCATTCCTACAATTTCACCCTTATTAGGTAAATTGAATTTAACCTCTAAATTTTCAGGCGATTTAAATGGTATTCCATCTTTTAAAGGTTTAGTTGATACTCCTGATTCTCTAGGTAATATAGATCCATTTGCAATAAATCCAATTAAATCATTATTTTTTAATTCATTTCTTATAAACTGTTGATCTTCAACTAATTTTACTTGATTTATAAATTTGTTTTTATCTATATTTTTATAAATTAATGATGAATCTACAATTTTAGGTAGGAAATCAAATAAAATCTTTTCTAATTCCTTAGCAAGAACACTTCTACCCCTTGCTGGAAATCCAACTTCTATTCTAGCTTCTATTTTTTTATCACTAATTACAATAGATGTTCTGTCTAAAATTTCTTGTGTGCATTTACTTATAGAAATTAATCCACTTTTTCCTGACCCAAAAATCTTACTACTATATGAATATATATTTTTATAAAATGTTCTAGTTAAATAATCTTGAACGGCAATTCTTTTATTATTATTATTTATTAATTCTTCTGGAATATTTGAAACTTTTTTATCCATTATTATTCTTACTCTAGAAGGAGTTGCAAATGGATCTCCTTGTACATGATCTATTGCTAATATATAATCATTAAACTCATAACTACCTTCAAGTTGCTTATATGATCTATATCCTTTTCCATCTATATTTATTAAATCTCTGCGCAAATCATTAAAATTTTTCATTTATTTTTCATCTCCCATAAAATACTCATCAATTAAAGCTTCGCCCATTCTTCTATACATATTACTCATAGATATCATTGATCCAACAAGTAAAAATTTTTCTTCAAAATCACCATTTATATTATTTTCACTTAAAAGATTCTTTACATTTTCTTCTTTATCGTTCATATATTCCTTAAATTCATTAACATCTTGAGAGTTCATATCTAAATATGTTTTATAAAGAGATCTCAAATCATATTCTTCATTGTTTTCATACTTTTTAACTATATTATCTAATGTAAGCTTTATATCGTTTATTGACAATGCACCCTTTAAATCATATATTAAGCTCATTAATATTAAATGTTCTTTAGAATATTTTTTATTCTTTATACTCATTAATAATTTAGCCTTAGCATAATTATTAATCATAGTTTTAGTTAATACTTTATCTTCTTCCTTTCTTTTAAGGACTGATAATTTATTTTCAAACAATTGAATAACCTGATCCATATATAAATCTAGTTCAGGTATATCCTCTAAATTTATTTTTTTATCTAAGTTTAGGTTTTCCATTATATTTAATATATCTTTTGTCATTATTACACTTCCTAATCTAGTTTTATAAACTACATATTATCTTATCTATATTTAATATTAATAGTATTACTTATAAAATTCAAGAAAATAGCTAAAAATATGATTTAAAGAGCTTAAAATAAGTTTTTATGGTCTTTGACTTTTATATAACTATATATAATAATATTAATATATTATCATATAGTTATCAAAACTATATATTGTGTATATGGAGGTATTTATGAACAAATATTTAAGAGAACCCGTAAATGGATTAACACACCTTATTGGTGCAATTTTATCACTAGTTGGATTAGTTTTAATGATAGTTAAAGTAAACATATCACAAGGATCATTGATAGAATATGTCTCTATCATCCTCTTTGGAATTAGTATGATTTTATTATATAGTGCTTCGGCAACTTACCATTCTGTTATTGCAGATTCGAAAATAATTAAACATCTAAAAAAAGTAGATCACTCTATGATTTTTGTGCTTATAGCAGGATCTTATGCACCATTTTGCTTAATTGCATTACAAAATTCTATTGGTAATAAACTTTTTATAGCAGTTGCTACATCTGCTTTAGTTGGGATAATATTTAAAATTTGTTGGGTTACATGTCCTAAATGGTTAAGTAGCGTTATATATATTACTATTGGTTGGTTTGCTATTTTTGCTATTTATCCATTATCAATAGCACTTTCACCAATAGGTGTAAGCCTACTTGTTTTAGGTGGATTGATGTATACAATTGGAGGGATAATATATGCCTTAAAGAAAGATAAAATAAAGATAGGTATATTTGGATCTCATGAGATATTTCATATATTCATAATGCTCGGAACATTATGTCACTTCATTTGTGTTTTCAATTATATAATTTAAATTTTAAAATTTTATATAAACAAAAGGGCTATCATTGGATGATTATTTAAAAATCTCTTCAATGAATAGCTCTTTTTTAAATCTGCATAAGCTAATGGTAAAAATTCCTTAGAATTAAACATAGCTGTATAATCATATAATATATTTTCTAATTCAAATTTTTTCTTATCATAAGTAAATTCTTTCATTATATTTTATTCTCCTTGAAATTAAAATTAAAAATCTATTTTTATTTTATTATATATTTAATTGTAAATATGTAAAATTTATGATATTATGAAATTAAAAAGGGAGATATATGTATGCAAAAATACTCAGATTTAATAATGGGATTGATTTGTGGGATAATTTTAACCCTTTTGAATAATGATATAGTTCATGGCAGTTTAGGTTCTATATTTACTATTTTTAATCCTACTAATTTAAGTTCTATAAGTATGTTTCTAATTTCTTGGTCATCACGATTAATAATAATTTTATCCTTTATAGGAATCTTTATTACCATAATATATTCAATTCTCATATTAATAAAAGTAATAAAATATCATTGATTTTAAACTAAATAAAAAGCACTACTATATTTATATAATACTTAATAATAGACAGTTAAAATAATAAAACTGTAATTATAAAGAAATTATATTTTATAGAGTGCTTTTTTAGCTTACCTTACTTTTATTTAACCAATCCCGCCATATATAATTCCAAGTACTATAACTACTACAGTTACAATTACAAATACATATTTAGCTAAGCATATAAAGTTAATTCCAAGTTTTCTACTAGCGCCCTTGTTTATCTCTATAAGTGCCTTTTTATAATCTCCTACATAGTAAAATACTAAAAATACTATTAAGGCTGCTAGTGGTGATACTATTATTGTGATAAAATTAGTGAAATTATCAAAACTAGCCATACTTAAATTTAAAGGTATTGATAATATAAACCCTATTATAGCTATTATAATTGATGCCTTTTTTCTATTAAGCTTCGTTTGTGAAATTAATGCTTCAACTGGACCTTCCAACATATTAATAGATGATGATACAGCTGCAAATATTAAGCTTAAGAAGAATACTATAGCTATTAGTCTTCCACCAGGCATAGCTTTAAATATTGTTGGCATTGTTATAAATAATAATGGTGGACCTGCCATTGGATCTAAATTAAATGCAAATACAGATGGCATTATAACAAATGAAGCAAGTAATGCTGCTATTGTATCTAATATTGCTGTACTTAAAGCAGACCTTGGTATATCGAAATCATCTTTCATATAACTACCATATACAACCATCCCACAACCATTTAATGATACTGTAAAGAACGCTTGTCCTAAAGCCATTATCCAAGTGTTAGGCTTAAGTAAAAATTCCCACTTAGGATTTAATAAATATTTAACACCTTCCATTGCTCCTGGAAGTGTAAGTGATCTAATTGCAAGCAAAATAAATATTACAAATAATGCTGGCATAATTATTGTATTTATTTTTTCTATACCTTTTGTTACTCCTGCATAAACTATAACTAATGTTAATGCTATAGCTATAAAGTTCCAAACTATTGTTTGACTTGTTCCTGAAAATCCTTCAAAAAAACTATGAACATCTACCGAAAATAATTCTCCTGTAATACTCATTGAAAAATATTTCATTATCCATCCTACAACTATGTTGTAAAACATAAATACACCTGCTAATCCTATTACAGGTATTAGCGCTACTAGCTTTCCACCTTTTTTATTTTTTTCAGCAAATGTTGTTATAATTCCCGTTGCTGAACCACCTTTAAATTTTCTTCCAAATGCAAACTCTGTTATTAATCCTGTTGAACCTAATAACAATACAAAAATAAAGTATGGAATTAAAAAAGCTGCGCCTCCATTTTGACCTAATCGATATGGAAACATCCATATGTTTCCTAGTCCTACTGCTGCCCCTATACATGAAAGTATAAAACCAGTCCTACTCTTAAAATTTTCTCTCTTAGCCATTCCTACTGTCCCTCCTAAAATAAATAAAAAATCATAAAGACTACTTTGAACTAATCATAAAATTCTTCTTTTTTTTATAATTTCCAAAGAATAAAAAAACCACATAGTGTTACTATGTGGTTGCCTACAATACTAAATACTCTACTTCCACATAGATTATCTATGTGGCTTATTTTGAGAATAATAAATAGCTCTAACCATCATAGATACAAACTTAAGTTTATACTTTAGCTCGCATCTATAATAAAAAATTATTAATACAAGCTCTATCTATAATAGTTACAGTAATATGCGTTATTTAATTTTAATAATATAAATCTAGTGCATATCATAATAATTACTCTCCATCTTTACAATTTTCTTAATTTTATCATCTAAATTACAAAAATGTCAATAATAAAGATGCTTTTAATTCCTTTAAATATTCTCTTTATGTAGCTTTATGTGGTATAATAACGAAATGAATATTCAATGAAATGAGGGAAATTTATTGATAACTGTATCAAATGTTAGTCTTAGATTTGGTGGACGTAAACTTTTTGAAGACGTAAACCTTAAATTTACAGCAGGAAATTGTTATGGAGTTATTGGAGCAAATGGTGCTGGAAAAAGTACTTTTCTTAAAATACTTTCAGGTGAAGTTGAACCTAATACTGGTGACGTTATAATTGCTCCAAATACAAGAATGTCAGTATTAACACAAGATCATTACAAATATGATGATTGTCAAGTTTTAGAAACTGTAATAATGGGTAATGAAAGATTATACCAAATAATGAAGGAAAAAGATGAGTTATATGCAAAGCCTGATTTTTCTGATGAAGATGGAATTAAAGCATCTGAATTAGAAGGAGAATTTGCTGAACTTAATGGTTGGGAAGCAGAATCTGAAGCTTCTTCACTTTTACAAGGTTTAGGAATTGGCACTGATTATCACTTTAAAAACGTATCAGAATTAACTGGAGGAGAAAAGGTTAAAGTTCTTTTAGCTCAAGCTCTATTCGGTAATCCTGGAATACTAATACTAGACGAACCTACTAATGGTCTTGATTTAAAGGCTGTTAATTGGTTAGAAGATTTCTTAGGTAATTTTGATGGAACTGTTATAGTTGTATCACATGATAGACATTTCTTAAACTCAGTTTGTACTCAAATGGCTGATGTTGATTTTGGAAAGATTAAGATTTATGTTGGTAACTATGATTTCTGGTATGAATCAAGCCAATTAGCCCTTCAAATGTCTAAGGATCAAAATAAGAAAAAAGAAGAAAAAATTAAAGAATTACAAGACTTCGTTGCAAGATTTAGCGCTAATGCATCTAAATCTAAGCAAGCTACTTCTCGTAAAAAATTATTAGATAAAATCACTTTAGATGACATCCAACCTTCAAGTAGAAAATATCCTTTCGTAGGATTTACACCTGAAAGAGAAGTTGGTAATGACATATTAACAGTTAAAGATTTATCTAAAACTGTAGATGGCGTTAAGCTTTTAGATAACATTAATTTCATGGTGAATAAAGGTGATAAAATTGCACTTATCGGTAATGAAATTGCTGTAACTACATTATTCAAAATACTAGCTGGAGAAATGGAACCAGATAGTGGAGAATACAAATGGGGAATAACTATAACTAATTCTTACTTCCCAACTGATAACTCTCAATATTTTGATGGATGTAATCTTTCTTTAGTTGATTGGCTTAGACAATATTCTGAAGAAAAATCTGAAAGCTACATAAGAGGTTTCTTAGGAAGAATGTTATTCTCTGGAGAAGAAGCTCTAAAGGAAGCTAATGTATTATCAGGAGGAGAAAAGGTTAGATGTATGTTATCTAGAATGATGCTTTCTAACGGAAATGTATTAATGTTAGATCAACCTACTAATCACCTTGATCTTGAATCAATTACTGCTGTAAATAATGGTTTAAAAAATTATAACAGTAATATAATTTTTGCTTCTCATGACCATCAATTTGTTCAAACTATAGCAAATAGAATTATAGATATTAAAGATGATGGTTCTATTGTTGATAGAACTATGACATTTGATGAATACTTAGAATTTGCTGCAACTAATAAATAATTTAACTAAAAGGCTATTCCATTAAGGAATAGCCTTTATTTTGATATAATATTTATATTATAATTTACGTACTCAGTTATTAAAATTTTCATTTTAATAACTTTACCTTAAAAATTTATATTATAATCTGAAGAAATTTTAAATTAATCACTTATATAATAACGCTTCTATAACTTCATATACATAATCAACTTCATGATTAGCATATTCTTTAACCTTCTCTTCCGAATCATTAAATGTATAACTATTATGAGTTATATTAAACATTGAAACATCATTAAATGAATCTCCAACAACATAAAGATCATCTTTTGACATATCCTCTACTTCTAATATTCTCTTAAGTGCATTTCCTTTTGAACATCCTTTTGGTACTATATCAACAAAAAATTGATTTCTATATGCTTCTACATGCTCACCATATTTTTTAATTATTTCATCTTTTATTTTTTCTGCCTTAATCTGATCTTTATCTACAGGTGATAAACTTATTATTTTATAATCATCCTTCGATGATGTTGCATCTTCAATATATATCTTCTTTGTAAAGAAATCCATCATATCACCAATTTCAGATTTATCAATATTAGGATTATCTATAAAAATAGAATTCTTAAAATTATCTAAATAAATTAAGGTTTCATCATTATAATAATCATTTATTATCTTATTTGATATTTCATTAGATACCCACTCATCAAATACCTTTTCGTGTCCTCTATTCATAATTAAGCTTCCATTGCAAAGTAATAAATAATCATATTCTATATCATATTTCTCCATTAAAGGTATTACCATATCATAGCTTCTACCTGTTGATACAATTAATTTATGACCTTGTTCTTTAAGCTTATTAATTAAAGTTAAATCCTTATCATTTCTTAAATTGTTTCCAATTACTAAAGTTCCATCTAAATCACTTGCTAAAAGCTTCATATATACACCTCTTCCAATCCTCAATTAAATTTTTCTCTAGTTTTATAATTGTAATTAATTTTATAATACATACTTTTAAAATCGTTTTAATAAACTTAAAACTTAATTTATTATTCTTTAATTTATTCTAAAGCATCTAAGTAAAAATATATAAAAATAGACCCTACAAAATATATTTTATACTAAATAGCTTAATTAAAACAATTAAATTAAATTAAATTATCTAATATCATATATCTGTAGAGCCTATAAAATTATCCTGTTTAAATAAACATCTTATTTTTTCTTATATTTTATATGTAATAATTCATGAGCTAATCCTTTTCCTGGTTTGCCCATATAAGTTTCATACATCTTTAATAATGACGCATTTTCATGAGATTTTCTTTTCGATAGCCCCTTGTCTTGATTATATAAAACTGATGCTCTCACAGTTCTAATATCAATTTTACTTCTATCTTTTGAATTTACATGAGGTTGTCCGCCACCATTTACACATCCCCCTGGACAGGACATTACTTCAATGAAATGATATTGCTTTTCTTCCATTCTTCCACTCTTAACAAAATCAAATACATTTGCTGCACCATTAATAACAGCTATATTATATTCTTGTCCACCTAATGTAACTGTAGCTTCTTTTATTCCCTCTAGTCCTCTTACTTGTTCATACTCTATTTCTTCTAGTGATTTATTTTCTATAAAGTCTTTTGCACTTCTTAAAGCGGCTTCCATAACACCACCAGTAGCTCCAAATATAGCTCCAGCACCAGTATATTCTCCCATTGAAGGATCAGCTTCACTGTCTTCTAAAGTAGAAAAATTTATTTTTGCAGTTTTAATCATTTTAGCTAATTCTCTAGTTGTAATTACAGCATCTATATTTCTTAAGCCGTTATTTTCCATTTCTTCTCTATCAGCTTCAAATTTCTTTGATGTACAAGGCATTATTGTAACTGTAAATACATCTTTAGCATCTAATCCTTCTATTTCAGGATAATAAGTTTTACTTGCAGCACCAAAGATTTGTTGAGGTGACTTTGCACTAGATAAATTATCTATAAACTCTGGGAAGTAATTTTCAACTTCTCTTACCCATGATGGACAGCAAGATGTAAACATAGGAAATGGACCACCTTCATTTACTCTACTAATAAGTTCTGTTGCTTCTTCCATTATTGTCATATCAGCACCAAAATTAATATCAAATATCTTATTAAATCCTAACATTCTTAAAGCTGTATATATTTTTCCAGTTACATCAACACCATATCCCATTTTAAATGCTTCACCCATAGCAGCTCTAACTGATGGAGCCATTGCAACTATTACATGTTTATTTGGATCTTCTAAAGCATTTTGAACTCTTTCAGTATGAGATTTTTCTGATAATGCATCTACTGGACATGCTGCTATGCATTGACCACATAATAAGCAATTTGTGTCATCAAAGCACTTACCATCAATAGTTGCTACTTTTTTATCACCATTGTCATCAATAATTTTTATAGAATTTGTAGCTGTTTTTTCGCTACAAGCAGCTTCACATCTTCCGCAAAGCACACATTTACTTCTATCTATAACAATTGATTTACTTCTGTCATCTACATATTCTGATTTATCTTTAACTATGAATGGCTTGTTTGCCCTAGCCTTAGTTTTTATTACTAATTTTAAAAATTCACAGTCTTCTCTTCTTTTACAAGGACCACATTTAAATTCATGCTTGTCTAACATTTCAGCTACTCTTAATTTAATAGCTTCTTGCACCTTTTCTGAATCAGTTCTTATAACCATTTTATCTTGAACTAATGTTTCACAAGACAATGCTAATTCTTCTTGTCCTTCTATTTCAACAGCACACACTCCACATTTTCCTGTATTGCTACAATCATTTAAATAGCATAAGGTTGGTATCTCTATATTATTCTCTAATGCAACTTCTAAAATAGTTTTACCCTCTTCTTTTACAAAAACCTCTTTTTCATTTATTAATATATATGCCACTAAATGAACCTCCCCGTCTTTAGTATACTTTTTTATTAAACTATATTTTTAATGTACACTTATATTTTAAATCGCATTTTTTATCAACGTTACAATTTTAACATAATTACTTGTTAAAAATAAGTATTAATTAATAGTTTTTATTGGATAAATAATCAATTAATTCAGTTTTTTAATATAAAATGAAATATTTGTATAGATTTAAATTGAATTTTATCGTTAAAACAAGTAAGCCTATCCTAAAAAAACTTTTAGGATAGGCTTACTTGTTTTATTTAGTTCCATATTTATTTGAATTAAAACTATTATTTTCTATGCCTCTTTATTAATTAATCCATTAAAAATAAATTCTAATGTCTTATTAATAGTATCTTCTAAACTAACATTTTCTATGTTTATCAACTCATATATTGCTGATGAACATAATGTTCCAAAAAATTCATAGGCCATAACTTCGCTATCACCTTTTCTAATACATCCGTCTTCAATCCCCATTTGAATATACTTTTCTATTTCTTTTATATGACCTTTTACCTTTTCCCTTAAAATAACCTGTCTTTCTTCATCTCCCCATAATTGACTCATTACAACTCTGAAAAAACTATTATGTTCATACATAAATGTTAATTGTATTTTACATACTTGTTTTAATTTTTCAATTGCATCATCATTTAATTCATTTACTGACGCAATTTCATCATTAAGCAATTTGAGCCCATTATCAACTATAAAGTTGAATATTTCTTCTTTACTATTAAAATTATAATATAGTGTTCCTTTAGCAAGCCCGGCAGTGGTTGCTATTTCATCCATTGTAGCTCCCCTATAACCTGATTTTGAAAAAACTTCTATTGACGAATTAAAAATAGATTTTTTTGTTTTATTCACACCAATCCCTCATTTTCATAAACTGATAATAATTATATTATACCACTAAAATTTTACTATTTATTACTTTTTACTTTCATTTTTTTGATATTTAAAATATATATGTTAGAATCAATATATAGTCTATAATTATATTTTTAAATTAATGAAAAGAGGAATTTATGATTAAAGTATATAACAGAATTACTAAAGAATATGAAGAGGAAAATGTGGCAGGTAAAAAGTTTATTAAATGGACTTATGAAACACCAGTTGGAAAAAGTATTACAGAATTAATTGCTAAGAGAAAGATTTTCTCAAAATTTTACGGTAAATTTTGTGATACAAAACGTAGTGCAAAAAAAATACCTGACTTTGTTGAAAACTTTAATATTGATATGAATATTGCAGAAAAAAATATTTCTGATTTTAATTCATTTAATGATTTTTTTGTTAGAAATTTAATACCTACTTCAAGACCAATAGATACTAATGAAAATATTTTAATTTCTCCAGGGGATGGAAGAATTACTGTTTATGATAATATAGATTTAGATAATATTGTACAAATTAAAGGATTAACTTATAGTTTAAGAGAATTAATAAAAAATGACCAAATAACAGAAAATTACAAAGACGGTATTTGCATAATCTTAAGATTATGTCCTACTGATTATCATAGGTTTCACTTTGTAGACTCTGGTATACCTTGTGAAACTCATAAAATTAAAGGCCATTATTATTCTGTAAATCCTATAGCTCTTAATTCAATTCCAAAATTGTTTTGTGAAAATAAAAGAGAATGGAATATATTTAAATCAGAAAATTTTGGTGATATCTTAACTGTAGAAGTAGGTGCTACTTGTGTTGGATCAATAATTCAAACATATGAACCGAATAAAAGAGTACTAAAAGGTGCTGAAAAAGGATACTTTAAATTTGGTGGGTCTACAACTATACTATTTTTAGAAAAAGATAAAGTGAAAATAGATAATGACATTTTAGAACAATCAAAGCAAGGCTATGAATGTAAAGTATTATTTGGAGAAACAATTGGAACTAAGATTTTATAAAAATGCTACTACCTTAATTTATTATTATGAAAGTGCATTTTGTGATATTGTGAGAATTTCGTTTATTGTAAATAAATAAATTTTTCAAATTTATATTAAACGAAAGTAACCTAAATAACAGAGAGAAATTTTAAATTTCTCTCTGTTATTTATTAATTACATTTTTTAATTCATTTTTAAATTTTTCCATATCTTTATCTAATATTATTAAACTTATTCCCATCATTTCTGCTCTTTCTTTAATACATCTTTTACAAGGTTCTTGGGTTGCAACTAATATTTTCTTTGCATTTTTTCCACCTAATCTTTTACTATATACATCTAATTCATTTAATGCATTTTCGTCATATTTAGCACTATCCTTACATGATATACATATCAAAACATCATCCTTTACTGCTAGCACATCAAATTCATTTTTAACTTTACTTTGATTATTATTCCATACAAACATAACTCCACTCTTAACATCATCAATTTCTTCAATCTCTCTGACAACTATATTGGTTAATACTTCAAGCCAAGTTCCACTTTTAAATATAAATCCCTTTAAATAATCCTTTTGAAAATAAACCTCTATGTTATTTTTATTTCTTTTATATTTTATTGCATCAATTTTTTCTAAATAACTTAAACAAGAGTTTAATATTCTTTTTTCATCATTCCCATATAAATCAGATTCATTAACAATGACTTTGTTACCTTGAGAATAATCATGAATAAATAAATGATTATCGTAAAGACGTTGCTTATACTTATACCAAAGCTCCAAATTATTATAAATTTTTTTTGTTATATTAGTTACATCTGAATATCTGCTTATTTTACTAGAATCTAATAAGATATCAGCACCAGTTATTTTAAGTATATCATCCAGATATATGTCTTTAAATTCTTCGGATTTATTCTTAATATCATTTCCTAATTCATATATTCTCTTATTTAAAATATCTACATAAACAGCATTAAACTTTTTCATTAAAGCTTGATTTAATAAAATTAATGAATTTATTCTTTTTCCACCAGTTACATTTATAATAGTTTTTTCTATATCTAATTTATTTAATAAATTATTTATTTCATTTATATTACCTTCGCTTATTACATAACTCTCTATATGAATACTGGGAAAAATCTCTTTATGATATTTCTTTAACTTCTCATATACTTCGCTATTTTCTTCATTTTTCAAGTAAATTACTTTACAAGGTTTAAATTTATCAGTAGCTAATAAATTTCCTTCATTATGCTCATCTAATAAATTAATTAAAATATCTTCTTTCATAGTAATTTCCACCTTTACTTTGTAGCTATTGTTTATTAAATATCTAATATATTTAGCTTTCTCATTTCTTTAATTAATTTATAATAACTCCAATGCTAACTAAATATTGCTCTTTAAATTAAAATTATTAAAAACTCCAAATTAAATCTAAAAATATATTTATATCGTTTATTATTAGCGTTTATTTATATGTTTATTTATATAATAAAAAAAGACTTAACTAAAAATAGTTAAGTCTTTTGGCAGAGCGTGAAGGAATCGAACCCTCAATGTACCGTCCGTAGCGGTAAGTTATATCCGTTTAACTAACGCTCCATATTATATTTAAAGTAACTTTACTTCAAGAAATATATTATCACAAGCTACCATAATAAGCAAGTTTATAAAATAAATACTTAAGATTATTTTTCTATAATATTAAGTATTTATTTTAATAAATGTCATTTCTATAAGTAAATATCTGAGAATTCTATTTCTAACATTTCAATATTAGTTTTTGCATTAATTATATGATTATCTTCATTATTCTCACTTAATTTTATTATTGGAAGTTTAATTATAAATTCACTTCCTTTATTTTCCTCACTATTTAATAATATTTTACCATTATGTGCTTTTGTTAAGCTTTCTACCAATGCCAATCCAATTCCACTTCCTGACTGCTCTATTTTTTTATGATTAGATGATTGCATAAATCTATTAAAAATTTTCTTTTGTTCTTTTAATGGGATTCCCATACCCTCATCCTTTACTGATATATTTAATTGATTATTTCTTTTCCATAGATTAATATATACATTTCCATTATTATAAGAAAACTTTATAGCATTAGATAAAAGATTCATAATTATTCTATCTATTGCCCCTGGATCTATTGCCATAATGCATTTTTCAACATTTGTATCAAAAATTAATGATATATTCTTTTGTTTTGCATATTTATCTATTGATGAAATAGTATTTTCTATTAATTTAACAATGTCTAAATTTCTTCTTTCAATTTTATAATAATTTTTATCTAATCTTGTTGTATCTATAAGATTATCTATAAGTTTTAACATCCTATAACTATTTCTCTTTATACTAGTCATATATTTACTCATATTATCACTGCCAGTTATGTAACCTGATTCGTAAAATTGAAGTATACTTAAAATTACATTTAATGGCGATCTTAAGTCATGAGAAACATTTAAAAGGAGATTTTCTTGTAAATTCTTATTATTATTTACATCCATGTATTTATCTATTAATTCTTCTTTGGTTAATTTAGAAAGCTCTAATTTATTTAATTCCCTATCATCATCTATAAAATCATTTATAATTTTTTTCGCTACACTCATTTACAGCTTCTCCTTATAATTAATATCTTTTTCCATTATTTTGAAGTTTGTACTTTTATATTATCACATACTATAAATAGTAACAACCATTTTTTAACATTTTTTATTTTACCTTAATAGTCTAAATAATCTAAAATTATAAAAAATTATTCATATTGGTGCATATTATTTATAATTTTATGTAAGTTATTTGTAAAATATACAACAATTTTATTGTTTTTAGTAAAATTTTATATAACTATTGACCTGACTAATAATTTAATGATATATTTGTACTTGTAATACAAACACTTGTATTTCATATATGAACATTAATTATAAAAGGGGGATTTATAATTGAAGAATTTATCATTAATCAAAAGAATATTTACATTTTTAATTTTAGGAATAATACTTGGTTTAACATGTAGAAGTTTAAATATAATCTTCCCAATAAGAATATTAGCCACTTTCAGTGCTTTGTTTGGAAGCTTTTTATCTTTTGTTATTCCATTAATAATAATAGCGTTTATAGTACCTGGGATAGCTTCACTTGGAAAAAACTCAGGGAAAGTACTTATAGGAACTACAATATTAGCGTACATATCAACTGTTATTTCTGGTATTGCTGCTTATTTTATAGGAATATCGTTTCTTCCAAAACTAATAAAAGCTGCTACATTAGTAGCAACTGAAACAATTAAAGCAGAACCATATTTTACAATTGATATACCACCTATGCTTAACATAATGTCAGCTTTAATATTTGCATTTGTTTTTGGTATAGGTCTTTCAAAAATAACTAATAGTTCATTATTAAGAGGATTTCAAGAATTTAGTTCAATAGTTTCAATGATTATTTCTAAAGTTCTTATTCCACTTGTTCCACTTTATATTGCAGCAATATTTTCTAAATTAAGTTTAAGTGGTGAAATATTTACTACTATAAAATCTTTCGCCACTATTTATTTAATATTGTTTATATTACAATTTGCCTATTTATTATGCCAATATTCTATAGCTGGCGGACTTAAGAAGGAAAATCCATTTAAGTTGTTAAAAAATATGATTCCTGCCTATCTTACTGCTGTAGGAACTCAATCATCTGCTGCTACTATTCCAGTTACATTAAGTTGTACTAAAGAAAATAATGTGTCTGAAGAAGTTGCTGATTTAGTTGTTCCTCTATGTGCTACAATACATTTAGCTGGAGACACTATAACTTTAGTATTAACTTCAATAGGTGTGATGTTAATGAGAGGAGAAACTCCTACTTTAATTACTATGATGCCATTCATATTAATGCTTGGAGTAACAATGGTAGCTGCACCTGGAGTTCCTGGTGGTGGAGTTATGGCCGCCCTTGGATTATTAGAATCTATGCTTGGATTTGGAAACATAGAGAAGCCTATAATGATTGCATTACATGCAGCTCAAGATAGTTTTGGTACTGCAACTAACATTACTGGTGATGGTGCCTTATCTTTAATAGTAGATTACTTTGTAAATAAGAATACATCAAAATAATTATAAATAAAAAGGATATATCATTAAGTGCTTAAGCACTTAATGATATATCCTTTATTACATTCCGTCTTTATTTAATTTAGTTTTTATCATTCCATCTTTTATATACTTAAGTATAAATATCACATATACTAATGTCCCCACTATAAACATAGTATCTAAATTTATATTTGGAAAAATAGTTTGTAGTATAATTTGAAATATAAATGGCAATGTGCATGCATATAAACTTAATGAATATAGTATGCTATATTTCATAAATACTTTCATAATTATTAATGAAAATGATGCAAATGCAGTTACAAATAAACAATTTATTAGTGTATTAATAAATGTAAATAATATCGTATACAAAATTACTATAGCTACAATAATTTTTAATACATATGATAATTCTCCAAATAAAATACCATTGTCTAGTTTAGAATCTCCAATTAATTCTTTATAATGTGCTTGTTGTTTATACATTCCTGCTTCTAATGATATTCCATCTTTTAAAAACAATATATTGTTATCATTATGAACTGTTATATCTCTTAAATCATCTATTTCATTCAAGTTTTTATTTTCATCAATATATATTAGACTAGATGTTTCCTCTATCTTTAGTGGTGAATTTTCCGTATGTAATACTCCATCTACTATATTAAATTTATATTTATCTTCTTGCAGCATTGTACTTAAATTACTTAATTCTCTATCTATCTTATATCCAATAGTTATTCCCCTGATTCCTCCCAAAATAGTGCTCATCAATAATACATATAATATAGCTTTCCATACTCCGTATTTAGGATATGTTATTAATGCTTTTAAATTATAAATACAATTAATAAATTTCTTAAAAAAATTATCTGTTTTATTCATCATTTCCTCCAATATCCTTTTTAAATAAGAACGTCACTAATAAATATATTAACATATACTTCCTATTTTATAAAATATAAATGTTTATTATTATGCATTTAGGTTCATAATAAAAAATATATATTTTATTTTTGGATAAAAATAGGAGGTATGTTTTGAAAATAAATAAAAATATTCATATAAATAAATCTACAGTATATATTTTATTATTTACACTAATTATATTAACTACACTATTTCATGGTTATCAATATAAAAAATTAGTTAATAATTTTAAAATAGACTTTGATAGTAACAAATTTTCTCAAGCTAATAATATTTTATTAACACAAGAAAATTTTAATCCTTTTAAGAACTTAATGTTAAAAAGAGATTTAAAAAAATACTTTTCAAATAATATAACAACATTAAAACAAGATTTAGAGACTTCTAAATTAAATGAAGAAGAAATTTTAATAAAAGCTAATGAAATAAATAGATATGGTTTTAATTCAAATGAAGTAATAGAATTAGTTAATTCCGTATCTAGTCTTCAAGATTCAATAAATAATTATTCTAATGGAATAGAACATTTTAATAATAATGAATATTACGAAGCTATAACTAACTTTTCCAATCTATCTCCATTAGATTTAAATTATAACGAATCATTAATTTACTTAAGAGAATCTAAATCTAAGATTAAAGATGAATTATTTTCTAAATGTGATGAATTATGTTCTAATGATTATTATAGTCAGGCATTAAATCAAATATCTAATATCCCTTCTGTTTTAAATGATGATGAAGATATAAAAACAAAAATTGCTGAAATTAAATCCAGCAAACAACAGTATTTAGAGAAAACAACTGAATCAAAAACAGTGTCAGATTATTATATAAATAATATTTCTTCACAAAATATAAATACATTAAACTTAGTTAGTAATACTCCTTATTTAATTTTTATAGATATAAATAGTCAAAAAACTTATATTTATAAAGGTAAATCAAATAAGTGGAATTTAGATAAAACATTTTCTTGTTCTACTGGAATAGATTCTGAACCAACGCCTTGTGGTGCCTTTTCTATTAAAGAAAAAGGTGAATGGTTCTTCTCAGAAAAATTTAAACAAGGTGGGAAGTATTGGACTCAAATCGATGGTGATATATTATTTCACTCAGTTCCATATGCTCAAGATAAAACTACAGTAGTAGATACTACCTTAAACAAAAAATCCTCACACGGATGCATAAGATTAGCATTAAGCGATGCTAAATGGATATATGATAACATCCCAAGAGATACCAAAATCATAATTAAATAGCTAATTATCCCCCAATAAATATAGAAAAGTGAGTGTCTTAAGTATAATTACCCATACATTTAAGACACTCACTTATTTTTTTATTTAGATTTTGTATTCAAAATCTATTTATATGTTTAAAAGATAAAATTATATTATAATGTAGCTTTTTATCTTTTGAAATTCTATATAGATTTACTTATACTTATCAATACAAAAACCAGATTTTAAATACCTAACCTTTTTCAAAATATCCCTGTCATCAGTAGTATTTTATAAATTTAATACTTGTATAACAATATCTATATTAAAATTTCTTTCTCTAAATAAAATGAATATAGATATCTTTTATTAACTTTTTTTCCTGTCATTTTAAATACTGCCTCACTATAATATAATAATTGGCTTTTATATTTCTCTTTAAATTCTTCTTCATTTTCTACATAATCTGTTTTATAATCCAACAAAATTATTTCATCATCACATTTAAAAAAGCAATCTATTATACCTTGTAATCTTATTTTTTCATTAGCATACTTTTGTGGTAAAGATTCATCTAATTCTAAACTGCTTATTTCAGTATGAAATGGAATTTCTCTATAAATTTTGCCACCCTTATTATATACATCAAGCATTTTCTTTCCTAAATTGCTTTTAAAGAAACTTAATATCTTATATGGATTAATTGAACTATATTCTTCCTGTAATATAAATTCCTCTTCATACAGTTTATTTAACTGTTCTTTTATTTCTTTTAATGTTCCAACTTTACTAAAATCTATTTTTTTCATTGCAAAATGAATTGCAGTTCCTCTTTCTGCTGACGATATTCCTTTTTTTTCTTGAAGAAATTTAGGAGTTATTACATCTTTGTTTTTATTATCCTCTTCTTCTAAATCAAATATCTCAAGTGTATCAATATTATCATTCATATTTCTTCTTTTTAAATCAGATACGGATATATTACTTGTAAGCTTAGTTGATTCTTTAAATTCATACTCATAACCTAATCTTCTATAAACTTCACTTTTAACCTTTTTATTTACATCTTTATCTAAAATTGAAATTTTAACATCCAATTCCTCTTGATTTTCATCTAATTCATCATACATGTCTAATTCATATTTATTCCATATACTAATTTTCCACATTGATAAGTCATCTTTACACATTTCACTAGAAAATCCTAATTTCTTTCTAAGAATTTTACCATCTTTATGCTTACATAAAGCCATACCAATCCAGTCTAAATATGATTTTCCTTTTGATATTCCATAAGGCAATATAACATCCTTATCTAAAACTGCTGAGTTAATCCACTTTTCAATAGATTTTTCTGCATTTCTTACTGCTCCTGTTATAATTAACTTTTCTTTAGCCCTAGTAAATGCAACATATAGTACTCTCATTTCTTCAGATAATGTTTCTAATTTCATTCTTTTTTTAATTGCTTCTTTAGGTAAAGTTGTAATACTAGTTCTATTTTCTAAATTAATATACTCAGGACCTAATCCCAATTCTTCATGATAAAGTATCTTATTATTTAAATCCATTAAATTAAAATTTTTACCACATCCAGCCAAAAATACAACTGGAAATTCTAACCCCTTACTTTTATGAATACTCATAATTCTAACAACATCTTCATTTTCACCTAAAATTTTAGCACTCCCCATATCGCCTGATGATTTAGTTAATTTATTTATGAAATTAATAAAATTAAATAGTCCTTTAAAACTAGTCTCTGAAAACTGTCTTGCTCTTTGAAATAATATCTTTAAATTTGCTTGTCTTAGAACTCCATTTGGCATAGCACCTACATACCCATAATAAGCTGTATCCATATATAAATACCAAATAAATTCATCTATAGGCATATATATTGATTTTCTTCTCCATTTATCAATACTAGATAATATATATTCGCATTTTTCTTGTAACTCTTCTGAAATTAATTTTTCAGTAGAAATCTTAATTATATTTTCATAAAAATACTTTTCTTTATCTATAAGTCTAATATCAGTAAGTTCCTCTGCACTTAATCCTATAATAGGTGAAATCAATAATGAAAGCATAGGCACATCTTGCATAGGATTATCTATTACTTTTAATAATGACATAATAGTTCTTATTTCAATTGATTCAAAATATCCTGATCCTGTATCCGCATAGACAGGTATCCCCGCTAATCCTAATTCATCTAATAGCACTTCTGACCAGTTTTTAGTTGCTCTTAATAGAATTACTATATCCTTATATTTTAAGTCCCTATATTCGCCTGTATCTTTATCAAGCACTTTAAACTTACTTCCATCTTTTTTAGAAATTAGATCATTAATTCTCTTTACTATAATTCTTGCTTCTAAATTTACGTCACCGATTTCTTCTTCTTCCGCCTGTAATTTAGATTCATCATTTTCTTCTTTATTATCACTTCTATCTAAAATATGAACCTCAATTGGACCACCAATTATATCATCAACATTTTTCTTTTTCGGATAACTTGCACCTAAATTTAAAGCTTCAACATCAGTATATTCCAATTCTCCTACAGTCTTAGACATAACTGATTTAAATATATAATTGACACCATTTATAACTTCTTCTCTGCTTCTAAAATTCTTATAAAGTTGAATTTTTCTATTAATGCCTTTATCCAATGAATAGCTATTGTATTTATCAATAAATAATTCTGGTTTTGCTTGCCTAAATTTATATATACTTTGTTTTACATCACCTACCATAAATACATTAGGATTATCAGAATTTTTTCTTGATACTAATTCTATTATTGCTTCTTGAACATTATTAGAATCTTGATATTCATCTACAAGCACCTCTTCAAAATAATCTTTAAACTTTTGTGCTATTGTTGAAGGTACTATTTGATTTTCCTCATTATCCTCAATTAAAATCTTTAAACATAAATGTTCTAAATCATTAAAATCTAATATATTCTTTTCTTTCTTCTTAGCATTAAATCTATCTATAAATTCTGACGTAAGCTCTGTTAATTGATTTATATATGGATAAGATTTTATTATATTATCAAGCATTTTATCTGGAGTAGCTATAAAAGTTCCCTCAATTAATGCTGATATTTTCTTTTTAACTTGATCTCTAATTTGCTTAACTAGATTTTGTATATTTTCATCACTTACAGTATTTTTCTTGATAGTCTTTAATCTATTAAACGTTATTAAATTCAATGAATTATATAAGTCATTTAAACTAGATTCAACATTATTATAAGCATTAACTATTAAATCTAATTCACTGCTAAATCCCTCAAAATAAGGTTCCAATCCATCAGTTTCATTTATTAATTCAACTGCTTTTTGCATCATCTTTATATATCCATCTAATTCTATTTTTATACTTTCTTTTAATACACTTACCCACTTACTTTCATCTAATTCTTGCAATGTTTTTATATCAAAATCCTCTGAAGCAGCCTTTAACCATTTTTTAGGCCATGGCCCTGCCATTATAAAATTATATAAACTTAAAACTAATTCTTTTAATGCATTATCACTTTTATAACTACTAAATGCCTCAATAAATTTTATAAATTCCTGATTTTCTTCATCATATTTGTCATCAAATAATTCATCTATTATTTCCATCTTTAAAAGTATACCTTCTGTTTGGTCACATATTCTAAAAGATGGATCTAAGTCTATCTTATGAAAATTATTTTTTATTACACCTAAACAAAAAGAATGAATAGTCATAATGTTAGACCTATTTAATAAAGTCAATTGCTTTTGAAGGTTTTTAGACGTTGGAGTTTCATCTAATTTTTTTGATATGGCATTAGCTATTCTTTCTCTCATCTCAGCAGCTGCTGCACTTGTAAATGTAACAACTAAAAGTTTATCAATATCTATAGGATTTTCTTCATTTGTAATTATTTTTATAATTCTTTCTACCAATACAGCTGTTTTTCCAGAACCTGCTGCTGCTGCAACTAATAGATTACAATCTCTTGTTGTAATAGCACTTAGCTGTTCCTCAGTCCATTTTGTTCCACTCATAAATTAATATCTCCTATCTAAATAGCTAATTTTCTTTTTTATCATCATTTAATTCATCCCTTATATTATTCCAAATTTCATCCTTAGATTTTTTCATTATAATTTTATATTTATTATCTTCTATGCTACTATCGAATTGGCATATAGATGAGAAATCACAAAATTCACAATGACTACCATCAGAATCCTTTGTTGGCTGAATCTTTATGTCTCCACATAACATATCTTCACATAAATCAATCATTTTCTTATTTACATACTCTCTAAGTAAAGTAAATTGTTCTTCAGTTACTACTTCGCTACCAGCTTTAAAATCGCCATCTTTCTTCAATGCAGCTGGAATAACTAATGAATATCCATCTGTTTCAATACCTCTATCCATTGCTTTAACAACCTTAGCATCTTTTAATATTAATCCATTCATCTTTAAATTACTTAAAACTTCTTTTTCTAATTCTTCAGTAGTTATGTCTCCTTTAGTTTTAATTATTGGATCATCAACTTTAAAATATAACACGGCTCCTGGTAAAGCTTGCTTTTTTAATATATACTCAGAATTTTTTATTAATGCATCTAAGTAAACTAATAGCTGCATTTGAAGTCCATAATAAAATTGATTTAAATCAAAATGTTTATTTCCTGTTTTATAATCTACAATTCTGAGATAAGTACTTCCTTCTAAATCTAAAGTATCTATTCTATCAATTCTTCCATTTAAATATACCTTTTCGTTAGATGGCAACTCTAGTACAATAGCTTCTCCATCATTATAACTTCCAAAAGAAAATTCATTATTAAATACCTCAAATTCCCCTCTTCTCATTTGTTCTGATATAACAGATACAGATTTAGATATAACTCTCTTAAATCTCTTTGAAAAGTACTTATATTTATTAGTGCTATTTAATATAGATCCGCTATCTTCCTTTAACTTAGTATCAATTAATTCAGACACTATATTTTTGCACTTTATCATATCAAGATCTGACCACGCAATCTTTTCCTTCTTTACTTTATTAGTAAATGAATCTAAAATATCATGTACAAATGATCCTAAATCAGGTGGAGTAAATTCATATACCTTACGATTTTTAGCCTTCAATCCATATTGAATGAAATATGAAAATGGACATTCGGCATACTTCTCTAATCTAGACACGCTAAATGATAACTTTCCTAAATCATTTTTATAAAGGGAAAGTAATTTATTTCTAGACACCTTTTCTCCTGTGTTAGAATATCTAAGGCCTTTAAATGTATTTTCTATTTTCCATTTAAAATCTTCATTTTCTTTAAACCAATTATATACTTCTCCCCAATACTCCTCATCTATATCTTCATCTTCAAGTTCTCTTCTTAATGCAAATATTAATTCATTAAAAGTTGGTATTGGAGAAATAACTTTATTAAAATGATCACTTCTTTTGCTCAAATCATATAAAGAACTTTCCTCAACTAAATTAGGCAATATTTTCTTTATTCTAGATATAATTATAGATGGTCTTAAAGATTTCCCCTCAAAGTCTGCCATAGGATATGATAGCATTAAATATTCACTAGCGATTGTTAATGCCGTATACACTACAAACTGCTCCTCAAAAGCTTTGCTTCTACCATCAGCAGCTAATACTATTCCAAACTCTTTAAGTTCAATTCTATCTCTATCTGATAGAATTCCCTCATCTTTATGTGCAGCTGGTAATATACCATCATTAATTCCAACTATATATAATGCCTTTACTTCTCTACCTTTTATTCTAGCTATATCTCCAACATTAACTTGATCTAAAGCTACTGGTATAACACCTATTTCTTCATTTTCAAAACCAGAATTTAATATTTTAAAAAATTCAAATGTATCTACTACATCAGATCCCATAACTTCTACAGCTTGATCTAACATATCTATTACAATAGATTCTACCTGTTTATACTCTTTTACTTTATCTTCTAACTTTAATTCTTCAAACTTAATAATCCATTCATCTATTCTTTCAAAAGCTTTAATACTTAATAAAAATTCGTATAGAGCTTTACATATATCTCTAACATAATGTTTACCTTCTATTAATTTATGAAATGATATAAGCGAATTTCGAACCTCTTCCATCAAATTAAATATAGTAAGCTCATCTTCAGTAGCACCATTTTCTATTTTTATGTTTTTAAGCTTTTCAATCTCTTCTTCATTCCATTTATAACTCTTTATTCCGTGTTCTAACACAAAGTTTTCTAATCTATCAATATCATAAATATTAAAACCTGTTAACCCACTCTTTAAGTATTTAAATACACTTTCATATGACCAATTTTTTAATACAACTTCAAATGCAGAAGTTATTAAAACAATTAATGGATTATTTAATAATTTTATTTTTTGATCCATAAAAAATGGTATTTCATAATCATTAAAAATAACAGAAATTATCTTATTATAATTTTCTATATTTCTACACACTACAGATATATCTCTAAACCTATAATTTCTATCTCTAACTAATCTAATTATATCTTTAGCTACTTTTTCAATCTCATCGTAGGTATTATTTGCTTTATATAATCTTACATCCTTATTTTTTCCCTTATAAGATTTAAATGGGTATGTTATACAATACTTCTCTATATGAGATAACTCTTCACTATTTTTAAATCTATATGGTAATTTAGAATTTAAATTAATAGGATTTAAATAACCTATATTATTTTCTTCCATCAGCTTTAATAACCTATTTTCTGTATTCTCAATACTACTAAACACATTAGTTATGTCTTCAACATCGCTATTTTCTATCTTATCCATGCAAAGAGTTATGTTAACCACTGATGCCTTAGAAAGTATCCTTATAATCTCTAATTGTTGAGGAGTAAATGTTGTAAATTCATCTATCCAAATTTCACTATTTGCATAAATGTTATTAGCTAACAACTTTTTAGCTAACAAAGTAAGCTCATCATCAGTATCTATATAAGAGCTGTGCATTTTTACATTAAACTCCTCATATATTAAAGATAATTCTCTTATCTTTTCAACTAATTCATTATCATCTATTTTATCTGTTAAATCTCTTAACGCATCTATATTTATATTATATTTTTTAAATTCAGTAATTAATTCAGATATTATATTATTAAAACCTTGTTCTCTAGACATTTTTTTAAAATAGCTTAAATCATCTATTTTTTCATTTAATACTTTGTTAATTAACATGTGCTTACCAGTGTCTTTTATAATTTGTTTTACTCTTCCACCACATTCTTCAAATACCTTTTGGCACATAGTTCTAAAGCTCAATACATGAGTATTTAAAAATGCTCTTTCACCAATATAATTTAAGACCTTATTTTCAGTAGTAAATGTATACTGCTCTGGAACTAATAATATTATCTTCTTTTCTTTATCTGAATCTATTAACTTTTTTATCTGATTTATACAAAATAAACTCTTTCCACTACCTGCTCTTCCATAAATAAACCTTATACTCATAATTACTCCTATATTTTTATTTAATAATTTATAAAGCACTATCTTTTCTTTAGAATGCCCATAATTATTATGTCCGTATACTTTCCATCCATATAATATCTTGCTTTTCTTATTTTTTCTTCAATAAATCCACACTTCTTATAACACTTTATAGCTCTTATATTTTCAGAAACAACCTCTAATTGTATTCTTTTTGCATTTAAATCATCAAACAAATACTTAATTAATGTTTTTATAGAATCCTGACCATATCCCCTACTCCAATATTTTTTCCCTATGGTAATTCCTATTGAATAAACATTTTTACAATAATCACTCTGCTTATAAGTCATGAATCCAACCAAAACATTTTTTTTATTAATTATACTTAATGCTTTTCTTTTATATATATTAATATTATTTGTTCCTTCATTAATTTGTATTTTTTTACCCATTTCTAGCATTTTATCATTATATTTTTTTACCTCATAATCATTAGCTAAATCATACAATCGTTTAATATCACTAACTTGCATTAATCTCAAATAAACTTTTTCCCCTTTAAGCATAGTTCACCTTCTTAACAATTACTTATATTATTATTATACTATCTCTAATAAAAATGCTGCATCATATTTGCAAATATTGCTATCTATTAAAAGAAATATTTAGTTCTAATTAAATCCTCTTTTTCTCTTAAGTCTTATCTCACAATTAAACTCAACCATACATATAAGCATATACTGTAATTACAAAATTCAGTATTCTAATTTCATATGACCTATTTTTAAATTAAATCTATAATATTAACAAAGCAATTTTATTTTAAAAACTAATGAAATTAGAAGTTAAACCCTACTCAAATAAATTAAGTTTATAATTCCATATAACAAAAAAACACCTAGTAAAAATACTAGGTGTTTTGGCGGAGAATCCGGGATTTGAACCCGGGCGCCAGTTGCCCGACCTACGCCCTTAGCAGGGGCGCCTCTTCAGCCACTTGAGTAATTCTCCATGTGCCTTCTAATTAATTTTATATAAAAAATTAATGGCGGAGAGATAGGGATTCGAACCCTAGGTACGCTCACACGCACGCCGGTTTTCAAGACCGGTGCCTTAAACCAACTCGACCATCTCTCCACAACTTACGAAATTTATTATAACAATTAATATTTAATATGTCAATATAATAATAATAAAATTAGTTATTATTTTTAATTAAGTACAATTAAGCTAAATATTTTTAATAACGTATAAATACTAACAATGTAACCATCCATTTAATATTTATGGTTATTAATAATAAAATATATTTTAAATTAAAAATACATTCTTCTATAAGTTATCCTTGAATTTTCAAGATATATAATTTTCTAAACAATAAAAAACATCTAGTAAAAATACTAGATGTTCTGGCGGAGAATCCGGGATTTGAACCCGGGCGCCAGTTGCCCGACCTACGCCCTTAGCAGGGGCGCCTCTTCAGCCACTTGAGTAATTCTCCATGTGCCTTCTAATTAATTTTATATAAAAAAAAAGTGGCGGAGAGATAGGGATTCGAACCCTAGGTACGCTCACACGCACGCCGGTTTTCAAGACCGGTGCCTTAAACCAACTCGACCATCTCTCCGTGACTACATGAGTTATTATATCAACATATGTATACTCTGTCAACATAATTTCTTAAAAAAATTTATATTTTCATATAAATTATAATTTTTATATTTAAGTGTATTTCTCAAATAGCTATTTAACTATATTTAGTCGCATTTATAAAATAATAATTTCCATATAAGATACTCTATAAAATCTATAAAAAATAATAATAGTCTACATCAACTTAATATGTTAATGTAGACTATTATTTATATATTTAAACTAATTATTTTATAAAATCTACGTTCATAAATCTTTTTATTGCTTCTGGAATTTCAACTGTTCCATCTTCTTTTTGATAATTTTCTAATACTGCTGCTACAGTTCTACCTATTGCAACACCTGATCCATTTAAAGTATGGATAAACTTCGGCTTATCTTTTGGTGTTTCTCTATATTTGATATTAGCTCTTCTAGCTTGGAAATCTTCAAAATTAGAACAACTTGAAATTTCTACATATCTATTGTAACTTGGCATCCAAACTTCTATGTCGTATTTTAATGCTGCAGTAAATCCTAAATCACCCTTACATATTCTAACTATTCTATAAGGTAATCCCAATCCTTGTAAAACTGATTCAGCATCTTCTACTAATTTATCTAATTCAGCATAAGAATCTTCTGGTTTACAGAACTTAACTAATTCTACTTTATTGAACTGATGTTGTCTTACAAGACCTCTAGTATCTCTACCAGCTGATCCTGCTTCTGCTCTAAAACAAGCTGAATATGCTGCATGTTTTATTGGTAGAATATCACCACTTAAAACTTCATTTCTATACATATTCGTAACTGGTACTTCTGCTGTTGGTATTAAGAAATATCCATTATTTTCTACTTTAAATGCATCTTCTTCAAATTTAGGTAATTGACCAGTTCCTGTCATACTATCTCTATTAACCATGTAAGGTGGTAATATTTCAGTATATCCATTTTCAGTAGTGTGTTTATCTAGGAAGTAGTTTATTATTGATCTTTCTAATCTAGCTCCTAATCCTTTGTATACTGTAAATCTAGATCCAGCTACCTTTCCGCCTCTTTCAAAATCTAAGATATTAAGATCAGTTCCTAAATCCCAGTGAGCTTTAGGTTCAAAAGTAAATTTAGTAGGCTCTCCCCATTTTTTAATTTCAACATTATCTTCATCAGTTTCTCCATCTGGAACTTCTGGATTTGGAATATTAGGGATTCTAAGCATTATGTATTCTATTCTTTCATTTATCTCATTTACTCTAGTATCAAAATTTTTAATTTCTTCTCCTAGTTTTCTCATATCATTCATTATTTGAGTAACATCTTCACCAGCTTTTTTTAGCTTAGGTATTTCTGCTGAAACTTGATTTCTTTTACCCTTTAAGCTTTCAACTTCAACTAATATTTTTCTTCTTTCTTCATCTAAAGTTACAATTTCATCTATAACTGCTACGTCAAAGTCTTCTCCTCTATTTGATAATAGCTTTTTTATCTCTTCCGGATTGTTTCTTATTCTTTTTAAATCTAACATTATTATTCTCTCCTTTTTAATTTTTTATATAAAAAAAGAGCCTTTCTCCCCTATAAAAGGGACGAAAAACTCCGCGTTGCCACCCTAATTAATAGCATAAATGCTATTCACTCTAAAATTTAACGATATTACCGTACTGCTTAATTCACAGTCCCTCAAAGGTGGATTCACAATACATGAATGTTAGTTTACACCAACCACTAACTCTCTAAAAATCATAATATTACTACTAGCCTTATCTAAGGTTTGCATATTAACTTGTATTAAATATATTATATTAAAATGCTTATATTTGTCAATATATTATAAGCTTTTTTATTTATTATTATCGATTTTTTTAGTACACACAATATCTATTCCAGTATTCATTATATTTTTACATATTATATCACCAATATTGATAGGTGCACTAACATAAATTCTACTAAGAACTTTTGAAAATTCCCTCCATAATTCCTTCTCTATAGGATTATTGCTTTTTACAGAAACAACTTTATGATTGGGACTTCCTTTTACTCTAACTAAACTAGTAAAAATATCCTTACTACTCATAAATACATCTCCTAAATTTTATATTTCCTTGAATTCCTTAATTCTACTAGATACTATATTAGAATCTTTTGAGTCTTCTACTATGTCTAAAATATTCTTATCCATTTCTCTGGCCAATATTTTTATTATCTTTATATCACAATAAGATCCATTGCAATTACCTCTACCAATACCAGTACGTCTTTTTACACCTTCAACAGTCCGAGCACCTAATGGTCTTCTAATACTATCAATTATTTCACCTTCAGATATATTATTACATACACAAATTATATTTCCATATCTTTTATCTACAGAAATAACTTCATTTCTTTCTTTATTTGATAAATCGTTAAATCTATATACTTCTCTTCTTTTATCTATATAATCTTTTTTTCTAATAATATTTAAATTATCCTTTAAAGTGTTTTTGATCTTAAGCGCAATGGCTGGTGCAATAGTAATTTTACCATAGTGAGTGCCTGTAATCTTTATATACCCACTATTTAACTTACTATCATCTATTATCATTATATCTTTATTATATACTTCTGCAAACATATTACTCACAAAATCCTTTTTAGCTTCAGGAAATATACTAACAGACATATCAATACCCTCTTCTAATGATAAAATATGATTACTCTTTATTCCTATTAAATTTCCATTTTGTAATTTAGGATTATTTATAACAAAAGTTGTATCATCTATTTCATCTATAAGAATAGTTTTTAATTTATCCTCAGATTTATTTTCAAACATTATATAATTCATATTTTTATAATCATATTCTTCTTCAGTATTATTGAAAGATATTTCATCAGGTATTGTATTAACTACAAATTTACATGTAAATTTATTTTTGTTTGTAGTTACTTTAAATCCACGAGCAAGACTTTGAATATCTATTACTTCCTCCTCTAATTTAAAATTCACCCCATTATCAGCAGCAACCTCTGCATAAGATATAGCTAAATCGTATGGAGAAATGACAGCTACATTTTCAGAATAAAAAGCCTTATTAACATCTATATTTAAATTAGGTTCAATTTTATGAAGCAATTCTTTATCATCTTCTATTAAATGGATACCTTCTATATTTCTTTTCTTAGCTCTATCATACATAATATCTAATTTATATTCTTGATTATTATTAGATGTTATTCTCAATGCTCCTGTTTTTTCATATGATACATTAAACTTTTTACAATGTTCCTCAATTAACTTTCTACCTATACCTTCAAGTTTTGCCATCATATCATTAGAAGTTTCTGATCCATCATAAATAACTGCTGTATTTATAAATGATATATCATCAGCCACATCATAATCTTTTTCTATTAATGCTATGTTAATATTATATTTTGATAATTGATAAGCTACAGCACATCCTACTATGCCTCCACCTAAAATTAGTACATCATAATCCATATTATTTTCCTCCTAATCAGATACTATAAATCCATTTTCTTTTAATTCATCTATAATACTATTTATATCTTCTTGAGTATCTGCTGATATAGTATGAATGTGTACACCATTAGTTAATACAGATAATAATCTACCTTGTTGCTTCTTATATTTTTCTGCAAATTTATTTAATTCATTATAATTTTTAATCATTAACATCCCTTTTATTTCTCCATACAAAGGATGTTCTACTATAACATCTTCAATAGTACCACCATACTTAATAACTATACTCATTTCATGAACTAATTCTTCTTCTTTATGATTTACAGCTATTATAGCTTTTATTTTATTTAATTCCTTATTAATAATATATCCATCAGGAGTAGCCATTATATTATTTCCTTTAGCTCTAAGTATAGCTATATCTTTTACTATTATTTGTCTTGTTACTCCATATTTATTTGCTATTTCAACGCCTTTTAATGGAGTTTTACTTTGAATTAAACTTTTAAGTATACTTTCTCTTCTTTCAATAGAATTCACAAATTTTACCCTCCATAACTTATTATGTTTATTTAGGCTTAATTTTTACTATCACATATATTTAATATTTTTAAATATAAATTTTCTTCAATTTCGTCTAAATTTTTGTGATGATTTTCTATGCAATATAATATTTCTTTATCTTCAAAGTTTATCTTTTCTAATAATTCTTTACCAATTGCAGGATGATTATAATATTTAGTCATTCTACTATATTTATTATACTTTAAAAAGCTCCTCTTAGTAACTTTATTTATAATTACTACGACTCCTTTTTCAATAATATTTAATGAAATTTCTACTTTGCCTATATCATGCAATAATGCACATTTAGCTATTTTAAACTCATCTACAGTATCATAATCCTTTCCTATAAGAATTGCCTCTTTGCAAACCCTAAGAGAATGAATTCTATCAGGCTTACTTAATTTCATAAATAAATTTTTTTCTTTTTTATTTAAATATTTATTTATAAAATTAACATTATCACTTTCAAAATACGAAAGTATTCCTAATATAAATTGTTTTACTCTATATAACATTTTTGTTTCTCCTAATAAAAAAGTTAATTACTTTTAATTATAACAAAAAAAGCTATGAATTAACTTCATAGCTTTTAAATAAATGGTGGAGATAAAGAGATTCGAACTCTTGACCCCCTGCGTGCAAGGCAGGTGCTCTCCCAACTGAGCTATACCCCCAAAATGGTGGACCTTCAGGGACTCGAACCCCGGACCTACCGGTTATGAGCCGGTTGCTCTAACCAACTGAGCTAAAGATCCCTTACCTGGCAACGTCCTAATCTCCCACACAGTCTCCCATGCAGTACCTTCGGCGCTATAGATCTTAACTGTCCTGTTCGGAATGGAAAGGAGTGTTACTTCTATGCCATCATCACCAGATTCGGATTGAAAGAATGTTCTTTCAAAATTGCACATAAATTGTATATAACTATTATTTATTGGTCAAGCCCTCGACCTATTAGTATCAGTCAGCTAAATATGTTGCCACACTTACACCTCTGACCTATCAACCTTGTAGTCTTCAAGGGGTCTTACTAGCTTACGCTATGGGAAATCTCATCTTGAAGGAGGCTTCACGCTTAGATGCTTTCAGCGTTTATCCCGTCCCGACTTAGCTACCCAGCTATGCTTCTGGCGAAACAACTGGTACACCATAGGTCGGTCCATCCCGGTCCTCTCGTACTAAGGACAGCTCTTCTCAAATTTCCTGCGCCCGCGACGGATAGGGACCGAACTGTCTCACGACGTTCTGAACCCAGCTCGCGTGCCGCTTTAATGGGCGAACAGCCCAACCCTTGGGACCTACTTCAGCCCCAGGATGCGACGAGCCGACATCGAGGTGCCAAACCTCCCCGTCGATGTGAACTCTTGGGGGAGATCAGCCTGTTATCCCCGAGGTAGCTTTTATCCGTTGAGCGATGGCCCTCCCACGAGGTACCACCGGATCACTAAGCCCGACTTTCGTCCCTGCTCGACTTGTAGGTCTCGCAGTCAGGCTCCCTTATGCCTTTGCACTCTACGAACGATTTCCGACCGTTCTGAGGGAACCTTTGGGCGCCTCCGTTACTTTTTAGGAGGCGACCGCCCCAGTCAAACTGCCCACCTAACAATGTCCTGTCACCAGATTCATGGCATCCAGTTAGAATTCCAGTACTATCAGGGTGGTATCCCAAGGATGACTCCATCAAAGCTGACGCTCTGATTTCCCAGTCTCCCACCTATCCTGTACAGACAATACCGAAATTCAATGCTAAGCTACAGTAAAGCTCTACGGGGTCTTTCCGTCCAATCGCGGGTAGCGAGCATCTTCACTCGCACTACAACTTCGCCGGATTTGCAGTTGAGACAGTGCACAAGTCATTACGCCATTCGTGCGGGTCAGAACTTACCTGACAAGGAATTTCGCTACCTTAGGACCGTTATAGTTACGGCCGCCGTTTACTGGGGCTTAAGTTCACACCTTCGCTTACGCTAAGTGTTCCCCTTAACCTTCCAGCACCGGGCAGGCGTCAGCCCCTATACATCAGCTTTCGCTTTAGCAGAGACCTGTGTTTTTGTTAAACAGTTGCTTGTGCCTATTCTCTGCGGCCTGCTCTCGCAGGCACCCCTTCTCCCGAAGTTACGGGGTCAATTTGCCTAGTTCCTTAACTGCAATTCTTCCGCCGGCCTTAGGATTCTCTCCTCACCTACCTGTGTCGGTTTGCGGTACGGGCACTATTTCTCTTTCTAGATGCTTTTCTTGGAAGCATGGAATCAGATACTTCGGTTCCTTAGAACCTTCCCCATCACGCCTCAGAATTGTTAGAACGGATTTGCCTATTCTAACTCCCTAAACGCTTAGACTAGCATCCAATAGCTAGCACATCCTATCCTTCTCCGTCACACCATCGATAATAACGATAATAGTGGTATCGGAATATCAACCGATTGTCCATCGCTTACGCCTTTCGGCCTCAGCTTAGGTCCCGACTAACCCTCAGCGGACGAACCTTCCTGAGGAAACCTTAGGTATTCGGCCTGTGGGATTCTCACCCACATCTCGCTACTAATGCCAACATTCTCACTCGTAATCAGTCCACCGCTCCTTACGGTACGACTTCAGCCCGATTACGACGCTCCTCTACCGCTCACACTATTGTGTGAACCCGTAGCTTCGGTGGTAAGTTTGAGCCCCGGACATTTTCGGCGCAGGATCTCTTGACTAGTGAGCTATTACGCACTCTTTTAATGAGTGGCTGCTTCTAAGCCAACATCCTAGTTGTCTTAGAAATCCCACATCCTTTTCCACTTAACTTACACTTTGGGACCTTAGCTGACGATCTGGGCTGTTTCCCTTTTGACTACGGAACTTATCTTTCGCAGTCTGACTGCCGGACTGATAGTATCTGGTATTCGGAGTTTGATAAGGTTCGGTAAGCGCTATGCCCCCTAGCCCATTCAGTGCTCTACCCCCAGTACTCACATTTTCCGACGCTAGCCCTAAAGCTATTTCGAGGAGAACCAGCTATATCCGAGTTCGATTGGAATTTCTCCGCTATCCACAGCTCATCCCATGCTTTTTCAACAGCAACGTGGTTCGGTCCTCCACGAGGTTTTACCCTCGCTTCAACCTGGCCATGGATAGGTCACCCGGTTTCGGGTCTACAGCATGCAACTAGTCGCCCTATTAAGACTCGGTTTCCCTTCGGCTCCGTACCTTAAGTACTTAACCTTGCTACATACCGTAACTCGTTGGCTCGTTCTACAAAAAGCACATCATCACACACATAAGGTGCTTTGATCGGTTGTAGGCACATGGTTTCAGGTTCTATTTCACTCCCCTCCCGGGGTTCTTTTCACCTTTCCCTCACGGTACTGCTTCACTATCGGTCATCAGGTAGTATTTAGCCTTGGGAGGTGGTCCTCCCTGCTTCCCACAAGGTTTCACGTGTCTCGTGGTACTCTGGATCAGAACTTGATCATTATAATTTTCACCTACAGGACTATTACCCCCTACGGTCCAACTTTCCAGTTGTGTTCGGTTAACCATAATTTCTCGTTAATGTTCTGTCCGCAACCCCAAAGATAAATCTTTGGTTTGGGCTCTTTCCCTTTCGCTCGCCGCTACTAAGAAAATCGATTTTTCTTTCTCTTCCTCCAGGTACTTAGATGTTTCAGTTCCCTGGGTTTACCTTCATAAAGCTATGTATTCACTTTACGATACATGGGGTTTCCCATGTGAGTTTCCTCATTCGGAAATCTTCGGATCTCTGACTATGTGCGTCTACCCGAAGCTTATCGCAGCTTATCGCGTCCTTCATCGGCTCCTGATGCCAAGGCATTCACCATGCGCCCTTTGTAGCTTGACCTATTAATCTAATTTTAACAATTAATGAATAGTTCTTATTTAAATACAAAGAATAATTCTTGGCTTGTTGTATTATATACAATTTACTATGTGCAATTTTCAAAGAACATTTTGAAAGACTTAGTCTTTCAAAATTGAACAGAATCTACATTAAATTAAACCTTCTTTTTCGAAGTAAGTATATTTTAATTACTAGTTAAACATCATGTTAACTAGATTTCTCCATAGAAAGGAGGTGATCCAGCCGCAGGTTCTCCTACGGCTACCTTGTTACGACTTCACCCCAATCGCTGACCCTACCTTAGGTCGCTGCCTCCCTTACGGGTTAGCTCACGAACTTTGGGTATTGCCAACTCTCATGGTGTGACGGGCGGTGTGTACAAGGCCCGGGAACGTATTCACCGCGACATTCTGATTCGCGATTACTAGCAACTCCAGCTTCATGTAGGCGAGTTTCAGCCTACAATCCGAACTGAGACTGGTTTTATAGTTTAGCTCCACCTCGCGGTATTGCATCTCTTTGTACCAGCCATTGTAGCACGTGTGTAGCCCTAGACATAAGGGGCATGATGATTTGACGTCATCCCCACCTTCCTCCGCGTTAACCACGGCAGTCTCGCTAGAGTGCTCAACTAAATGGTAGCAACTAACAATAAGGGTTGCGCTCGTTGCGGGACTTAACCCAACATCTCACGACACGAGCTGACGACAACCATGCACCACCTGTCTTCCTGTCGCCGAAGCGACTTCCTCGATTAAGAGTAATTCAGGAGATGTCAAGTCTAGGTAAGGTTCTTCGCGTTGCTTCGAATTAAACCACATGCTCCGCTGCTTGTGCGGGCCCCCGTCAATTCCTTTGAGTTTTAATCTTGCGACCGTACTCCCCAGGCGGAATACTTAATGCGTTAGCGGCGGCACAGAAGCCATGACAGCTCCTACACCTAGTATTCATCGTTTACGGCGTGGACTACCAGGGTATCTAATCCTGTTCGCTCCCCACGCTTTCGAGCCTCAGTGTCAGTTACAGTCCAGAAAGTCGCCTTCGCCACTGGTGTTCTTCCTAATATCTACGCATTTCACCGCTACACTAGGAATTCCACTTTCCTCTCCTGCACTCTAGATATCCAGTTTGGAATGCAGCACTCAGGTTAAGCCCGAGTATTTCACATCCCACTTAAATATCCACCTACGCTCCCTTTACGCCCAGTAAATCCGGACAACGCTTGCCACCTACGTATTACCGCGGCTGCTGGCACGTAGTTAGCCGTGGCTTCCTCCTTGGGTACCGTCATTATCGTCCCCAAAGACAGAGTTTTACAATCCGAAGACCTTCATCACTCACGCGGCGTTGCTGCATCAGGGTTTCCCCCATTGTGCAATATTCCCCACTGCTGCCTCCCGTAGGAGTCTGGGCCGTGTCTCAGTCCCAATGTGGCCGATCACCCTCTCAGGTCGGCTACGCATCGTCGCCTTGGTAAGCCATTACCTTACCAACTAGCTAATGCGACGCGGGCCCATCTCATAGCGGATTGCTCCTTTTATTGCCGTTTCATGCGAAACTACAATCTTATGAGGTATTAATCTTCCTTTCGAAAGGCTATCCCTCTCTATGAGGCAGGTTGCCCACGTGTTACTCACCCGTCCGCCGCTAATCCACTTCCGAAGAAGCTTCATCGCTCGACTTGCATGTGTTAGGCACGCCGCCAGCGTTCGTCCTGAGCCAGGATCAAACTCTCAATAAAAAGTTTAATCTTGACTTACTCAAATAAAGAATTGCTGGTTTATTTTAATGTTTCTTGATTTCTGTTCAATTTTCAAAGACCAATTTTTCTCGGCTGACTTCATGTCAACTTTTGTTTTATTGTGTCGCCCTCAAGCGACCTCTTAAGTATATCACTTAATTTGTTTCTTGTCAACAAGTTTTTTTAAGTTGAAATTTAATTTCTAAAACCTAATTTTTTAAAACTTGTTCATCGCATCTCTCTGCGACGTGTTTTATCTTACCATATATATAATACACCTCTATTACTATATATACCGTTATAATAAAATTATATATATTATTCTTTATTTTTCTTATATTTTCTTAACATTTCTTATATCGACACGCCTGGCAGACATTACTTCTATATCTATACATTGCATATAGAAAAAATGCTTTAATTTAGAATTTTTTATAGATATAAAATAAAAACCATGTAGGATTTTATCTATACCTACATGGTTTTTTTGTTTTATTAGTTAAATTCTTTATCTATTCTATATCAGTATCATTTTCACTATTATCTTCTGCTCTCTCTACTAGTTCATCTAAACTGCTATCTTCATTTACTACTTCTCTTTGTTCATTAGATTCAAATTCATTTTCTTCTAAATCTTCATCATCACTTTTTAGTATTTTAGCTATAGCAACTATTTTTTCTTCTTCATTAGTTCTCATTAAGGTTACACCCATAGCAGCTCTACTTGTTTTTGATATATCTGATACATTTATTCTTATAGCTACGCCGTTAGTATTTATAAGCATTAATTCATCATCAACCTTACAAACTGTAGCACCAACTAATTTTCCTGTCTTTTCACTTATCTTATAAGTTATAAGACCTACGCCTCCCCTATGTTGAATCTTGTATTCACTTACAGGAGTTCTCTTACCAAATCCATTTTCACTAATAACTAATAATTCTTCTTCATCAACTGCGATATCCATACATACAGCTATATCATCATCTTTTAATGTTATAGCTTTAACACCAGATGCAGTTCTACCCATGTGTCTAACATCTTTTTCGTTAAATCTTAATGCATAACCATTTTGAGTAACGAACATTACATTAGCATCACCATAAGTGATCTTAACTTTTAATAATTCATCATTTTCTCTTAGATTTATAGCTATTAGTCCATTTTTTCTTAAATTTCTAAATTCATTTAAGTGAGTCTTCTTTACAATACCTTGCTTAGTACCCATAAATAAATAACCATCTCTACGCTTATCTGTTACTGTTAATACTGTTTGTATTTTTTCATCAGCTTCAATAGCTATTAAGTTAATTATATTGGTTCCCTTCGCTTGCCTTCCAGCATCAGGTATTTCGTAAGCTCTTAATTTGTATACCCTACCTCTATTAGTAAAGAATAATACATCTGAATGAGTCGAAGTTATTGTTATATGATCTACAAAATCATCTTCCTTCGTTGACATTGCTTGTATTCCTCTTCCACCTCTTCTTTGAGCTGAGTATACATCTGCTGAAATTCTCTTAATATATCCAGATTTAGTTAAAGTTATAACTACATCCTCTTCTTGAATAAGATCTTCTATATTAATTTCATTCATATCTTGTTCAATATCAGTTCTTCTTTCATCTCCATATTTAGCTTTTATTTCTAAAAGTTCATCTTTTATAACTCCTAGCAGTTTTTCTTCACTTGCTAATATAGATCTTAAATATTCCATTTGTTTTAATAATTCATTATATTCATCATCAATCTTATCTCTTTCTAAGCCTGTTAATCTTCTTAATTTCATTTCTAAAATTGCTTGAGATTGCTTTTCTGAAAGATTAAATTCATCCATTAAAGTATTTTTAGCTATTTCACTTGTAGATGAATTTCTTATTATACTTATTACTCTATCAATATTATCTAGTGCAATTTTTAAACCTTCTAATATGTGTGCTCTAGCTTCTGCCTTATTTAGCTCAAAAGTAGTTCTTCTTGTTATAACTTCTTTTTGGAAGTCTATATAATGAACTAATACTTCTTTTAGGTTTAAAACCTTTGTTTCGTTATTTACTAATGCTAACATAATAACACCAAAACTATCTTGAAGTTTTGTATGCTTATATAATAAGTTTAATATTATGTTTGGATTAGCATCTCTCTTTAATTCAATTACTATTCTCATACCTTCTCTATCTGATTCATCTCTTAAATCAGATATTCCAGTAATCTTTTTATCTTTTACTAATTCAGCAATATTTTCTATAAGTTTAGCTTTATTAACTTGATAAGGTATTTCAGTAAATATTATTTTATGTCTACCATTTTCTTCTTCAATCTCTGATTTAGCTCTAACTACTATTTTACCTCTTCCAGTTTCATAAGCTGATCTAATTCCTGCATGACCCATTATTGTTGCCCCAGTCGGGAAATCAGGACCTTTAATTTTAGTCATAAGCTCTAGTATGCTAGATTCTGGATTATCTATAAGCATTATTGTTCCATCTATTACTTCCCCTAAATTATGAGGAGGTATATTAGTTGCCATTCCAACTGCTATTCCTGATGATCCATTAACTAAAAGATTTGGAAATCTAGATGGTAAAACTGTTGGTTCTTCTTCTTCACCATCAAAATTTGGCATAAAATCAACAGTATTTTTGTTAATATCTCTTAACATTTCAACTGCTATTTTATTCATCTTAGCTTCTGTATATCTCATTGCTGCAGCACCATCACCGTCAACAGAACCAAAGTTTCCATGTCCATCTACTAACATATATCTCATTGAGAAATCTTGAGCCATTCTAACTAATGCATCATAAACAGAAGTGTCTCCATGTGGATGATACTTACCTAAAACGTCTCCAACTATTCTAGCACATTTTCTATATCCCTTTTCAGGTGATAATCCTAGAATTTGCATAGAATATAATATCCTTCTATGAACAGGTTTTAACCCATCTCTAACATCTGGTAATGCACGACCTACTATAACACTCATAGCATAGTCTATATAGCATTTTTTCATTTCGTTTTTTATATCTACAGATATAATTTTTCCTTCATTAAATTCCATGTACTTCACCTCATATTAAGTACTAAATGTCTAAATTAACAACATTCTTAGCATTTTGTTCTATAAATTCTCTTCTTGGTTCAACTTTCTCTCCCATTAAGATAGTAAATATCTCATCAGCTGCCATTGCATCTTCAATTTCAGCCTTTAATAGAATTCTCTTTGATGGATCCATAGTTGTATCCCATAATTGAGTAGCATTCATTTCTCCTAAACCTTTATATCTTTGAATATCTACTGAATTATCTTTTCCACCCATATCTTGTAATACTTGATCTAATTCAGCATCAGAATAAGCATATGTTTCTTTTTTACCTTTACCAACTCTAAATAAAGGCGGTTGCGCAATGTATACATGACCTTGTTCTACTAGTTCTCTCATATATCTATAGAAAAATGTTAATAATAATGTTCTTATATGCGCACCATCAACATCGGCATCAGTCATAATTATTATTCTATTATATCTAATTTTTTCGATATCAAAATCTTTACCAATTCCACCACCAAATGCAGTAACCATTGATCTTATAGTTTCTGAATTTAATATTTTATCTAATCTTTGTTTTTCAACATTCATTATTTTACCTCTTAAAGGTAAAATAGCTTGGAATTTTCTGTCCCTACCTTGTTTTGCAGATCCACCGGCTGAATCCCCTTCGACTATATAAATCTCACATTCTCTAGGATCTTTAGATGAACAATCTGCTAATTTACCAGGTAATGTTGTTCTTTCTAGCACAGATTTTCTTGTTAATTCTCTTGCTTTTCTAGCAGCCTCTCTTGCTCTTGCTGCCATTAAAGCTTTATCTATAATTATCTTACTAGTTCCAGGATTTTCTTCTAAGAATATTCCTATATACTCACTAACTATAGAGTCAACAATTCCCTTAACTTCACTATTACCTAATTTTGTTTTAGTTTGACCTTCAAATTGAGGATCTTCGATTTTAACAGATATTACTGCTGTAAGACCTTCTCTTATATCATCACCAGAAAAGTTCTTATCATTTTCCTTTATAAATCCAAATCTTTTTGCATAATCATTGAAAGCTCTAGTTAATGCAGTTTTGAATCCAACTAAATGGGTTCCCCCTTCAATTGTGTCAATGTTATTAGCAAAAGAAAATAAATTTTCTGTATACCCATCATTATATTGTAATCCTAATTCAACCGTAACTTTATCCTTTATTCCTTCTACATATATAGGTTCTGGATGTAGTGGTGTCTTATTTCTATTCAAATAAGCTACAAAGGATTTTATTCCGCCCTCGTAGTAATAATTTTCTTCCCTATCATCTCTACAATCAATTAATGTTATATTAATGCCTTTATTTAAAAAAGCTAATTCTCTTAATCTTTGAGATAATGTGTCGAAGTCAAATTCAACTTCATCAAATATTTCTGCATCAGGTTTAAAATATATTGTTGTACCACTTTCTTCAGTGTCTCCAATTTGTTTTAAATCATAAAGTACTTTACCTTTACTATACTCTTGTTGCCATATATGACCTTCTCTTTTTACTGTAACAATACACTGTTCTGAAAGAGCATTAACAACAGAAGCACCAACACCATGTAAACCACCAGATACTTTGTATCCTCCACCACCAAATTTTCCGCCGGCATGAAGTATAGTCATTATTACTTCAACTGCTGATTTATGCATTTTAGGATGCATACCAACAGGCATTCCTCTTCCATCATCAGATGAAGTAATAGAATTATCCTTATTGATTTTAACTTTTATATTTTTACAATATCCTGCTAAAGCCTCATCTATACTATTATCAACTATTTCATATACTAAGTGATGTAGTCCTCTAGCACTAGTACTACCTATGTACATCCCCGGTCTTTTTCTAACAGCTTCTAACCCTTCAAGTACTTGAATCTGATTTTCATCATATTTTTGATTATTTTGTTCCAAAACAGACTCCTCCTAAATTTAAAAATATTTATAGCTTACGAATTGTATTCTATGTCAGTTCTTTTAGTTAATGTTGCAGAAGATATTGGCGAAAGATATATCTTACTCATTTTATTAACTTCAGCAATAACAAAAGATTTAGGTTTTTCATTCGTAATTCTTTCTACAAAGCCATCTTCTTCAGCTAATCTTAAAAATTGTATAGTATCTGAACTATACATAGTATTATCTAAATCGAATATTCCAATAATATCTTTTATAGGAACTACAACATTTTCTCCTAAATGCAAAAACACTATATATTCCTCCTTTAATTCACTATTTCTCCATTGCATACGTTGAATACTTTAGATTTATCATCTAAGTAATCTTCTAAATCATTTATACCCGTACAAGTAATTATTGTTTGTATATCACTAAGAGTACTTAATACATATCGCTTTCTATTTATGTCTAGTTCTGAAAGAACATCGTCAAGTAATAAAATTGGATATTCCTTTGTAATTTCTTTAATAATCTTAAGTGAAGAAAATTTCATAGTTAAAACTGCAGTCCTTTGTTGACCTTGAGAACCAAATTTTTTCACGTCTATATTATTTATTAATACATTAAAGTCATCTCTATGTGGACCTACTGATGTTATTCCTTGTTCCCTGTCTCTTAATAAATTATTTCTTAATTTTTCCAAAAAAGCATATTTGAAATTATCTTTAAACTTTATACCTGAATCATATTTGAAAACTATGTCTTCTTTTCCTGAAGTTATTTCATTATGAATAAATTTTCCATAATAATTTATCTTATCTATATATTCTAACCTTTCTTTAACAATATAATCAGCACATTCTACTAATTGCAAATCATATACCTCTAAAATATCTTTATTAAAATCTCTTGATCTTAAAATTACATTTCTTTCATTCAATATTTTATTATACTGCACTAGATTAAAATAATATTTTTTACTTATTTGGCATAATTCCATATCTAGAAATTTTCTTCTTATTCCGGGAGATTCTTTTATTATTTTTAAATCTTCTGGTGAAAACATAACTACGTTAAAAGTCCCAAAAAGTTCTCCTATTTTATTTATTTTTATAGAATTAACCTTTATAGCTTTTTTTCCGTCTCTTAAAATTTTTATATCGATTCTTTTGTCTAGTCTTTTTTTTCCTACAAGTAAACTTATATATGCTTCATTTTCTTTCCAATTTATCAAATCTTTATCTCGTGATGTTCTGTGAGATTTAGCAAATGCACAATAGTAAATTGATTCTAAAACATTAGTCTTACCTTGGGCATTATCACCTATAAATACATTAACACCTTCACTAAGATTTAACTCCAAATTATTGTAATTTCTATAATTAGCTAACATTATCGCTTTTATATACATAAAATACACCTATAATCAATTATATCATAATAGAAAAGTTATCGCCTATTTATTAAAAATTAAAAGCTATACTAAACTATTTCAAATTTTTCATCTTCAAATTCTATAATATCTCCAGCTTTTAATTTCTTTCCTCTTTGTAAGCATATTTCTCCATTAACTTTTATTAAACCTTCTTGTATATAAATCTTAGCTTCTGATCCTAGAGAAGCTATACCACTCCATTTCAAAAACGCATCTAATTTTATAATTTCAGTATTAATCTTAATTTTATTCATATTTTTTGCATAAATATTAATAAATATTTATTTCCTCCTTATCTCATTTGTCTTACTGGTAGAACTAAATATTGGGAATTTTCCCCATCTTTTTCTTTTATAACACATGGACTTACCCCTGATGTCATTTCTAAAATCACTTCATCACTCTCCATATTTTTAAGAACATCTAATAAATATCTTGAATTAAATGCAATTTCTATTTCTTCACCTTGCAGATTTATCAATACTTCTTCCCTAACTTTTCCCAATTGAGAATTAGAAGTTATTATTAACGTCTCTTCTTTAAGGTCTAAATTGATTAAATTATTATTTCCATCTTTGGCCATTAAAGAAGCTCTTTCAATACCATTTTGAAATTCTTCTTTTTTCACAGTGACTAATAATTTATGTTCTTGAGGTAGTAATGATGTATAGTTTACAAATTTACCATCTAATAGTCTTGATATAATTTTAGTATTTTCCAAATTAAATAATATATGATTATTAGTAAAAGTTATATCCACATTTTTATCATGGTCTTCTAATATTTTTGAGACCTCAACTAATGTCTTTCCAGGAATAACCACTTCTAAATTAATATCATTATCTAAAAATTCGCTTCTTATAGCTAATCTATATCCATCAAGTGCAACTAAATTTAAAGTTCTATCTTTAACTTGGAATAATATTCCTTGTAAAATAGGTCTTGCTTCATCTTGTGCAATAGAAAAAGATGTTCCCTTAATCATATTTTTTAAAATACTTTCATTAACTTCTACTTTTAAGTCTTCGTTAATGTTAGGTAATGATGGAAATTCCTCAGCATTCATGCATACAACATTAAAAACTGATTTTTCACAAGTAATTTGTATTACATCTTCTTTTACAGTTTCTATTTTTATATCCGAGTTTGGAAGTTTTCTAATAATCTCTCCAAATATCTTAGCATCAATAACTATTTCACCTTTATCTAAAACATCTGCTTTAACCAATGTTTGAATACTAAGATCCATGTCTGAACCTATTAGTCTTAATCCATCATTAGTAGCATTTATGTAAATACCATCTAATACTTTCATTGTTGACTTTCCTGTAATAGCTTTTTGAACTATAGAAATACCATCTAATAATTTATGTTTTTCACATATAAAGATCATAAAAAATCCTCCTTAATTATTCACATATATTTTTTAATTTAAATAGAATAGATATATAATTATATATAATAGTAATAGTAGTAGGGGCTGTTGATTTGTTGATAAGTACTTCAAACATAGTAATATCAACGGAATTTTGTGCAAAAAGATTGTGGATAAGTCAGTAACAAAAAGCACATCTTATCCACAGTTTTCAATAGAATATTATTAAACTAATGTTATCCACAAGTTATTCAATACTTATTATGTACATATGTTAATTAATTTTGAGAAACCTTCTTTGTAATGTCAGAAACAGTATGTTGTAAGTTCTCATCACTCTTTAGATTCTCAGATATTTTTTCATAAGCATGTATTACAGTAGTATGATCTCTACCACCAAATTCTTCTCCTATTTTAGGCAAAGACATATCTGTTAGTTTTCGACTTAAATACATAGCTATTTGTCTTGGATAAGCTACATTTCTAGTTCTTCTTTGAGATTTTAAATCATCTATTTTTAAATTAAAATAGTTAGCTACTATTTCTTGAATAGAAGGTATAGTTACGTGTTTTCCTTGTTTTTTAGAGATTATATCTTTTAGTGCTTCTGATGCTAAATCAACTGTAACTTCCCTATTAGTTAAAGATGAATATGCAATTATTCTTATTAATGCACCTTCTAATTCTCTAATATTAGATTTAATTTTTGTAGCGATGTATCCCATAACTTCATTTGCTACTTTTAAATTTTCTACATCGGCTTTTTTCTTAAGAATTGCCATTCTAGTTTCAAAATCAGGTACTTGAATATCAGCAATTAAACCCCATTCGAATCTTGATCTTAATCTATCTTCTAATGTTGGAATCTCTTTTGGTGGACGATCAGATGATAGAATTATTTGTTTATTTGCGTCATGGAGTTCATTGAAAGTATGGAAGAACTCTTCTTGAGTACGTTCTTTTCCTGCAATGAATTGAATATCATCTATAAGCAACACATCTACGTTTCTATATTTTTTTCTAAATTCTTCATTTTTATCATCTTTAATAGCATTTATTAATTCGTTTGTAAATTTTTCTGAAGAAACATAAACTACTTTAGCTTTAGTATTATTTTGTAAAATATAATGTCCAATTGCATGCATTAAATGTGTCTTTCCAAGACCAACGCCTCCATATATAAATAAAGGATTATACGCTTTAGCAGGCGCTTCAGCAACGGCAAGTGAAGCTGCATGGGCAAATCTATTGCTATTACCTATTACAAATGAATTAAAAGTATATTTAGGGTTTAAAGTTGAAGACATTTCATCATTCACAACTATATTTTTTGTAGAATTTTTATTCCTATTTTTAATGGAATTATCACTACTATTTAATTCATCTTCATTATTAAGATCTGATTCTATTATGAATTTTATATCATATAATTTAGAACAAACAGCTTCTATAGAATTAGCAACCAAACTTTTGTATCTTTTGTCTAAAATATCTTTAGTAAAAGAATTTGGAACGCTTATTTTTATACTTGTATCAGATATAGAAATAGGTTCACAACTTTTAATCCAAGTGTTAAAACTGACTTCACTCATTTCACTTTTTACTATATTTAAGGTTTTTTCCCATAATTTATTTAGGTCAGCATCCATCTCTATCCTCCAAATATTATTAAAAAAAAATTTTTTTTAGTGTATATATAAATTATTAACAAGATATTAACAATATAATAAACAATATATTTTAATTGTTGACTAAGCGAATAAACTTATACACAT